>JAFQIF010000120.1 GCA_017397695.1 Clostridia bacterium | reverse complement strand
TTCGGCTCCTGTTTGATTCTTGCTTATCTGGCGCTTCGCGCATGGAAACGTTGGGCTGCCGCCCAAACCCGCCTGGGGACATTGTCCCCAGACCCCTTCTTCGCTTCGCGGCGGCTTCATGCTGCTTAGTGAACTAAATATCCCGAATCAGCAATAAGAAAAGAGCTCCTGTTTCCAGGAGCTCTTTTGCGTATAGGGATTACAGGGACGCAGCGGCCTGCTCGCCAGCGATCTTGCCGAAGCAGACGGACTGGGAGTAAGCGCCGGACTGCCAGGTGACCTCGCCCGCGGCGTAGAGACCCGGAACGACGGTGTCGTCAGCCATCAGGACCTGAGCCTTCTCGTTACAGACAACGCCGCCCTTGGTCATGTGGTTCGCACCCTCGACGCGCACGCCGTAGTACGGGCCTTCGGCGTCCAGCGCGCGCTTGGGCACGGCGGCGATCATCGCGTTCTCGGCGCCCGCAGCGGCGTCGGCATTATACTGCTCGACGGAGGCGGTCAGGCCGGCGGCATCGATGCCCAGCTTGCCGGCAAGCTCTTCCAGGGTCGCGCCCTCGGAGTAGTAGCCCAGGCCCACATGCTTGCGGATGCGGTAGAAGGACTCGTAGCCGGTCTTGTCGGTGATGTAGTAGGCAGCGCCGTCGGTCTGAGCCTGAACGAGCTCGCCGCGGGCCTTGCCGGAAGCGTTGGGCAGCAGCGCGCCTTCCTTGTTGGCAAACAGGTTCATGTCGGCGCCGCCGGTCAGGTCACGGCGCGGCACGATGATGTTGGCGAAGAAGGACATCTTGCCCATCTGATCCATCTTGAAGCCGTACTTCTCAAACACCGGAACAAAGTCGCCGGTCGCGCCCATCTGGTTGGAGGTGTTGAAAACCTCATAACCCGGAGCATACTTGGCCAGGAGCTCCTTGTTGAAGCACCAGCCGCCGGTAGCGATGATGGTGTTCTTGGCATTGATGGTGTAGGTCTCGTTCTGGTTGTTGGTCACGATCACGCCCTTGCAGACGCCGTCTTCCATGACCAGATCAACACCCTTGGTGCCGGTGCGAACATCGACGCCAAAACCGAAGACGGCATTCTCGAGGCCTTCCTGGATGGCTTCGCCGGCATAGCGGTCAGCCTCAGCCATGTGGTTGGTGCCGCCGTAGTTGTAGTTGAGCGCAACGCCCATCTCACGCAGCCAGGCGTCGAGGTTGTTCTCTTCCTCAGCCCAGACAGCGATACGCTCGGCAGTTTCGCCGGAGGCGGACTTGTCTTCGATGAAATTCTCGACCTGATTGGTGATGTAGCGCTCGGTATTCGCAGCGTGCTGCGCCTGCGTATTGATCATGTCGAAGAAGTTCATGTCGAACTTGCCGTTGCCGGAAAGGATGTCGAGCTTCTCAACGATGATGACGTTCGCATCGGCGTTGGTCTGCTTGGCGCCGATCGCGGCAGCCAGGCCCGCCGGGCCGCCGCCCACGATCACGATGTCGCAGGTTTCAGCAGCGCGCTCGGCCGCCGGCTTTTCCGCGTTCTGCATAGAAACGGCCGGAGCCTCGAGGCCGGCCTGCTTCATCGCGTCCGCGACGGCAGTCTTCACGGCGTAGGAAGAGAAGGTGGCAGCGGAAACGCTGTCCACATCCGCGGTGTTCGCGGTGATGATGCGCTCACGGATGACCGGGAACGCGCGATCCATGACGACGTTGGTCTCATGGTTTTCGCCGAGCACGACGTCGGTGATGACGCCGCCCTCGATGGTGACCTCGACGGTCAGCTGTCCGCCGTAGCCGTTGCCGGTGGCGGTGTAGGTATCCGCCAGGGCGACAGAGCCGAGCAGCAGGCAGAGGCAGGTCAGCAGGCTGACAAGCTTGAGCATGTTGTTCATAGGTGGTTCTCTCCTTCTTCTTTCTCTGGTTTCTGCATTCAGAAACCAATATAGGATTCGTCAAAAAAAGCACAATTCCTTCCGGAATTGCGCCGAAATGAAGAAATTTAGTCACAGAAAAAACATATAAAAGACATGAATGCGGCCTGTTGCTGATAAAATATATACATGAAGATCAATCTGTCAGCGAGGCATACTGCGCAGGCACGATACGGCACAGATCATCCGGGGAAAGCTCGACCTGCGCACCGATCTTGCCGGCAGAGACGCAGATGGTATCAAACAGCTGTGCGGTTTCGTCGACGAAGGTGGGGAAAACCTTTTTCATGCCGATGGGACTGCAGCCGCCGTGGATATAGCCGGTGGTAGGAAGGAGAATCTTCTGCGCGATCATCTCGACGGACTTTTCGCCGCAGGCCTGTGCGGCGCGCTTGAGATTGAGCGTGGCGCCGACAGGAATGACGAATACGTAGAACGCGCGACTTTTGCCCTGGGTGACAAGCGTCTTAAAGACGGCCTGTGGATCCTGGCAGAGTTGCCGGGCGACGGAAAGACCGTCGATTCCCTGATTGGGATCATAGTAATGAACGGTATGCGCGGCGCCGTCCTTTTCCAAGATGCGCACGACGTTGGTTTTGACTGCTTCAGCCATGGGGATTCCGCCTTTCGGTTTGCTTGGCGTTATTGTAGCACAGATGCCCGGAATCGGGGAAGTGGGATGGATTTTTTGTAGAAACTGCATTGAATCGGAGGGAAGTACATGGTATACTGTTCTTAATATAATGTGTTCGTATGCTTTTGATACTACTCGGAAGGAAGGTAAACAACATGATTCATCACAATCCGCTCATCAGCGATAAGCCGACCAAGAAGTTCATCACCATGGGTGAAATCATGCTTCGCTTGACCCCGCCCAACTATGAAAAGCTGCGCATGGCATCCAGTTTTGAGGCGAGCTATGGCGGCAGCGAGGCGAACATTGCGCTGGCGCTGGCGAACCTGGGCATTGATTCCACGTTCTTCTCCGTAGTGCCGAACAACTCCATCGGCAAGAGCGCCATCCGTTTGCTGCGCTCCAACGATGTGCACTGCACGCCGGTGATCCTTTCTACTCCGGAAGAGACCCCGAGCCATCGCCTGGGCACCTATTATCTGGAGACTGGATACGGAATCCGTCCCAGCAAGGTCATCTATGATCGCAAGCACAGCGCGCTTTCCGAGTACGACTTCAAGGACTATGACTTCCATGCGCTGCTGGAAGGCTTCGATTGGCTGCATCTTTCCGGCATCACGCCTGCCATCGGCGGTCATTGCCCGGAGGTCATTATGACCATGCTCAAGACCGCCAAAGAGATGGGCCTGACGGTTTCCTTTGACGGCAACTTCCGCTCCAAGCTGTGGACCTGGGAACAGGCACGCGATTACTGCACCATGTGCCTGCCGTATGTGGATGTGCTCATGGGCATCGAGCCGTATCACCTGTGGAAGGATGAAGAGGATCACAGCAAGGGCGACTGGAAGGACGGCGTGCCGCTGCAGCCGACCTACGAGCAGCAGGACGAAATCTTCCAGAAGTTTGTGCAGCGCTATCCGAATCTCAAGTGTATCGCGCGCCACGTGCGTTATGCACACTCCGGCTCGGAGAACAGCCTCAAGGCGTTCATGTGGTATCAGGGCCATACGTTTGAGAGCCGCATGTTCACCTTCAACATCCTCGATCGTGTCGGCGGCGGTGACGCCTTTGCCAGCGGTCTGATTTATGCGATGTTCCATGACTACAAGCCGATGGACATGGTGAACTTTGCGGTTGCCTCCAGCGTGATCAAGCACACCATCCACGGCGATGCGAACATCACCGACGATGTGCAGAGCATCAAGAACCTGATGAACATGAACTACGATATTAAACGCTAACGCGTTCGTCGCAAGTCTGCTGCGCAGACTTGCGACGGTTTACATCGTTTTCCTGTGCGCCATGCGCACGGCCGGAAAACGATATAGGAAGCGACTTGCAGCCGCTCCTCGCACCGCACATGTCGCTGCTGCTGATTCTATTTGAAGGGGCTGCGGCCCCTTCAAGCATCCCCTTGGGGATTATCGGGGCTGTGAAGAGATTTGCAGCTTCTTTTCAATGGAGGAAGAAACATGGGCAGAGCCCTGATCGAGGTGTGCGTCGATTCGATGGAATCTGCGCGGGAGGCTGTGCGCGGCGGCGCGGACAGGCTGGAGCTGTGTGCGAATCTGATCATCGGCGGTACAACGCCTTCACCGTATCTGATCCGTGAGGCTGCTACGCTGGGCGTGCCGGTGCATGTGCTGATCCGTCCGCGATTCGGAGATTTCCTGTTCACGGAGGATGAAAAGCGTGAGCAGCTGGAAAGCATTGCGCAGCTGCAGGCGCTGGGCGCGAAGGGCGCTGTTGTTGGCGCACTGCTTCCGGACGGTTCGCTGGATGTGGAGTTCCTGAAAGCATGCCGAGAGGCGGCGCAGAGTCTGCACCTTACGCTGCACCGGGCGTTTGACGTATGCCGGGACGCCGAAGAGGCGCTTGAGCAAGCATGCGGAATTGGCTTTGACACGATTCTGACCTCCGGCCAAAAAGCGACGGCGCAGGAGGGCGCTGAGCTGATTGCAAAGCTTGTACTCCAGGCGGGCTCGAGGGTCATGATCATGCCGGGCAGCGGTGTGAATGCGCGCAATATCGCGCAACTGCACGCATGGACAGGTGCTCACGCATTTCATCTGTCGGCCAAAAAGACCGTAGAAAGCGGCATGATTTTCAGGCGTGAAGGCGTGCCGATGGGGCTGCCGATGATGAACGAATTTGAGCGTTTTTGCACAGACGCAGGAGCAGTTTCGGCGGCGCGCGCAGCGCTGGAAGAGCGGCAAGTGGAATAATTGGATTTGTAGTACAAATGTGCAGAAAGAGAGTAAAACGGTTTGACTTTCTCAGATGGATTTGATATACTAAATTGTAATATTAATCAGGCGTTTGTGTACGCGTATATACTGTTTGTCGGATAAACAAACCAGTATGGAAAGGGGATTCATACCATGGGACTGTTTGATAAGATCTTTGGCAAGAAGCTTGACGAAATCGGCGCGCCGGTAGCCGGCGAGGCTGTTGCTTCCAGCGAGGTGAACGATCCGACCTTCGGCGAGGAGATGCTGGGCAGAGGTATGGCGATCAAGCCGGCTGCGGGCCGCGTGGTTGCGCCGTGTGATGCGACCGTCGATATGATGTTTGAAACTGGTCATGCCGTGAGCCTGACGACCGACAACGGTGTGGAGATGCTCATTCATGTGGGTATCGACACCGTGAACCTGCAGGGCAAGTACTATACCGTGCACTGCCAGGCTGGCGATAAGGTGAAGAAGGGCCAGCTGCTCATCGAGTTTGACAAGGATGCGATCGCTGCCGAGGGCTACGACACCATCACCCCGGTTGTCGTGTGCAACAGCGACGATTTCAAGACCTTTGAAACTGTTGTGGGCAAGGTTGTCGCCGAGGGCGACGCCGTCATCAAGCTGGCGAAATAATCAGTATTCCGCTGGACTATACGCCCCTTGGGCTTGCTTCTAAGGGAATCTTTCGCGCGGAGGGCGCTTTGATTCCTTGCTGCGGCAGGAACAAGGCGTTATGCGGTTCTGAAGCTGTATTTTGAGGCCGGAGGGGCCTTGAGTGCTGCTGGTTTGGGGGTTTTGCGGTGTTTTGCCGCAGAAGGGTATGTTTATCCCGGACGCCGTGGGCCGGTTGTCCGTGAGATAATAGAAGAGATTCAGGAGGAATTTCACTTATGATGCGTTATCTGCAGAAACTGGGCAAGGCTCTGATGCTGCCCGTGGCCTGTCTGCCGATCTGCGGCATTCTGATGGGCCTTGGTTACGCGTTTGCTCCGGCCGTCATGGGCGCTGCCGGCGCGACCGAAGGTTTTGCTTACGTACTCGGCTTCTTCCTTGTGAAGGCCGGTGCTGCTCTGATTGACAACATGGCGCTCCTGTTTGCCATCGGCGTGGGCGTGGGCCTGGCCGAGGACAATGACGGCACCGCCGGCCTGGCCGGTCTGGTTTCCTGGCTGATGATCACCACGCTGCTGTCTTCCGGCTCCGTGTCCACCATCGCCCCGGGTATGATCGCTGATCCGGTCAACGCTGTTGCGTTCTCCAAGATCGCCAACCCGTTCACCGGCATCCTGTCCGGTATCATCGGCGCTGTTTGCTACAACAAGTTCAAGGGCACCAAGCTGCCGGACGTCCTGGCGTTCTTCAGCGGCAAGCGTTCTGTTGCCATCGTGACCGGCGTTGTGTCCATCGTTGTTTCCGCCATCCTGCTGTTCGCCTGGCCGGTGATCTTCGGTGTGCTGGTTTCCATCGGCAACGGCATCAAGGGCATGGGCGCTATCGGTGCTGGTATCTATGCGTTCCTCAACCGTCTACTCATCCCGACCGGCCTGCATCACGCTCTGAACAACGTGTTCTGGTTTGACACCATCGGTCTGGGCGACCTGACCGCTTACTGGGGCGCGCTGACTGAGGGCGGCACCATGGCCAACGGCACCGTCATCGACTGGTCCGTCGGTATGTACATGGCCGGCTTCTTCCCGTGCATGATGTTTGGTATCGCCGGCGCTGCCGTCGCGATGATCCAGACTGCCAAGGAGAACAAGCGTAAGGCCGCGATCGGTCTGGTTGGCGCTGCTGCTGTCTGCGCGATGCTGTGCGGCGTTACCGAGCCGTTCGAGTTCGCGTTCATGTTCCTCGCCTTCCCGCTGTACGTCGTGTATGCTGCCCTCTACGGCATCTTCGCGGCTGTGACCGTCGCTCTGGGCTTCCGCGCTGGCTTCTGCTTCTCCGCGGGCCTGACCGACCTGATCTTCTCTGCTTCCCTGCCGGCCGCTGCCAACACCTGGCTGATTCTGCCGCTGGGCGCCGCTGCGTTCGTGGTGTTCTATCTCGTGTTCAAGTTCGCCATCACCAAGTGGGATCTGAAGACCCCGGGCCGTGAGGACGATCAGGACGCCGAGACCAAGATCGAGCTGAGCAACAATGACTTCACCGCGATGGCGGCCATCATTCTCGAGGGCTGCGGCGGCAAGGAGAACATGGCTTCTATCGATCACTGCATCACCCGTCTGCGTCTCGAGGTGAAGGATCGCCTGCTGGTTGACGAGAAGAAGATCAAGTCCTCCGGCTGCGCGGGCGTTATCCGCCCGGGCAAGAACAGCGTCCAGGTCATCATCGGACCGAAGGTGCAGTTCGTCTTCGACGAGTTCAAGAAGCTCGCGAAGTAATTCGCCTGAATAAAAAGGACTATGTCGTGGCCCACACGGCATGGTCCTTTTTCTATGCTTGACATGTTACGGATTGCGCAATAGAATGAGCATAAGAAATATGTCGGAGGTCACAGCATATGAAGATGAGCTATCCCGTGCGCGTGGCGATCTGCGGCCTGGGCAGCCGCGGCAAGGATACCTATGCGCGCCTTTCGGAAATGCTGCCGGAGCAAATGGTGATTGCGGCGATTGCCGAGCCGATTGAGGAAAAGCGCGAATACGTGAGAACGCGCTACAGCGTGCCTGCGGACATGTGCTTTGAAACCGGCGAAGAGATGTTTGCGTGCGAAAGGCTTGCCGATGTGGCGCTCATCTGTACGCAGGACGCGATGCATGTGGGCCATGCAGTAGCGGCGCTGGAGCAGGGTTATCATCTGCTGCTGGAAAAGCCGATTGCAACCTCGCGCGGGGATGTGGAAAAGATTCAGGAGACGGCCAGACGGATGAACCGCAGCGTGATCGTATGCCATGTGCTGCGCTATGCGCCATTCTTTGAGACGATCTTTGATGCGATTGAGCGCGGTGAGATCGGCGATGTGATGTGTATTCAGGCACTGGAAAACGTAGGCTACTGGCATCAGGCGCACAGCTTTGTGCGCGGAAATTGGCGCAGGGAGAGCGAATCGACGTTCATGCTGCTGGCTAAGTGCTGCCATGATCTGGATTATCTCGTTTGGCTGACGGGCCAGCGCTGCGCGCGGGTTTCTTCCTTTGGCAGCCTGCGCCATTTTAGAAAGGAATGCGCGCCTGAAGGCGCGGCAGCGCGCTGCACGGCGGGCTGCAAGGCCAAGGAAAACTGCCCCTATGACGCGGAGAAGATCTATCTGACCAATGAGAAAACGGGCATCCTGAATGGCAATACGGATTGGCCATGCAACATCCTGGCCCAGGAGCCGACAGAGGAGAAGATCCGCAAAGCAATCGAGGAAGGGCCGTATGGCCGCTGCGTCTACGCCTGCGACAACGACGTGGTGGACAGCCAGATTGTGAACATGGAGATGGAAAACGGCGTGCTCTGCCAACTGATGATGTCGGCTTTCTGCGAGCATGGCGGCAGAACCATCCGCGTACTGGGCACGCACGGCTGTATTGAGGGCGATATGGAGAGCAACGTGCTGCGCATCCGTCCGTTCGGCAAGCCGGAGACGATGGTTGATGTGGCGAAGCTGAGCCGCGATCTGGCGGGACACGGCGGCGGTGACGCAAGGCTGCTTGCGGAGCTGATGCAGATGCACGGAAAGACAGGCAAGCCGACAAAGCGCATGACGACGCTGGAGGCTTCCGGTGAGAGCCACTACATCGCGTTTGCTGCGGAGGTATCCAGAAAGAACGGTGGCATGGCGGTGCAGCTCAAGGATATGCGCGAATAAGGCGCGAATGATTCAGGCGAAAACCGGATAATGAAAGACCCACGAAGCAGGACTTCGTGGGTTTTGCTTATGGGGCAATATGCAGTGTGAACGTGAACGCGCTGCCCAGACCGAGCACGCTTTCCGCCTTCATCTCTTCACCCAGCTGCTTCATGATCTCATGGGCGATTGCAAGGCCCAACCCGGTGCCCTTGCCGCCATGGGACTTGTCCGCTTTATAAAAGCGGTCAAAGACATGGGGCAGGTCTTCGGCGCTGATGCCGATACCCGTATCACGCACGGTGACGCAGATGACGCCGCTGGTGACGCGTACATGCAGGGTAACGGTGCCGTTCTCGCTGGAGTACTTAAAGGCATTATCCAGCAGCGCAACGAGTACCTGATGAGTACGGTCGGGGTTGCCCAGCACGTCGGGCAGCATATCGGGGACATCGAAGACGAATGTCTGCTGATAGTCCTCGGCGTAGGCAGAATAAGTTTCGCGGACGACATCGAGCAGGGGCATGGGGGAGAAGACGGATTTGGTCATAGAGGCTTTTCCGCTTTGCAGACGGGAAAGCTCGAGCATATCGGAAACCAGGCGGGTCAGGCGCATGGTCTCGCGCA
Source organism: Clostridia bacterium (assembly GCA_017397695.1). Next base: position 12,659 of record JAFQIF010000120.1, on the reverse strand, counting down.
GCACGATGTTATAGGTCTGCTGGCGCTGTTCCTCGGTTTTGATCAGGCCGTCGCGCAGCGGCTCAATGAGCGCGCGCATAGCGGTCAGCGGGGTACGCAGCTCGTGGGAGACATTGGCGACATAGTCGCGGCGCGTCTGCTCCAGACGCTCGGCGCTGGTGACGTCGGAAAGAATGCCGACGCAGCCGGTGAGCGCACCGTCGCTGCGCGTGAGCGGAGAGACGGAAAGATGCAGCGCGATGGGACCCTGCCAGATGGTGCGTCGGATGGTTTGGCCGGAGGCGAGCGCCTCGTCGAAGATGGCCAGCACACTGGGAGCGGCGGCGCGAATATCGCCGGTATGATCCTGGATGCCCAGCAGGGTGAATACTGCGGGATTGACCACAGTGGTACGGCCCTGTTCATCCAGCGCAATGACACCCTCGGAGACGCCGTTGATCAGGCTTTCCAGACGGTTGCGCTCCAGTTCCAGGGAGGAGATGGTGCTGCCCAGTTCGCTGGACAGATAATTGAGTGCACCGCCCAGCTCGCCGAATTCATCGCCGCGCCGGTCATCTGCGCGCACGGTAAGATCGCCGCCGGCCATGGTCAGCGCGATAGCGCGCATATCCGCCACGGGGCGGGAAAGCCGGGAGGCGAAGTACAGCACGACAGGCAGCAGCAGCAGCGCGATGAGAAGCGCGGAGAAGGTGATGGTATTGCTCAGTGCCTGCATGCCGCTCATGATTTCTGTCATGGACTGGGACATGAAGACCGCGCCGACCACCTCGCCAAAGAATGTGATCGGTACGGCGACTGCGACGATATTACCGACCATGACCTCTTCGCTGGAATCGCTCTGGCTGTCCTGCCCGGCGATATCATTGAGAATATCAGAAGAGCGGCGGACAATGCGCTGCGCGGATACGGACGGCGTATTCAGATCGTCCTGATCGCCGATGTGCGTAGCAATTTCGCCGCTCAGAACGGTGGGCAGCATGGCCTTGGCCAGGCGCGTGGGCAGGCTGCCCACGCGGCGGCCGCCCTCCTGCTGGGTGCGGATGAGCGTGTCGCCTTCCACATCCACGACCCATACGGTTGCTTCCCATTGGGCTGTGCTTCGGCCGATCAGCGGCACGAGATAGGAAGTAGAGATTTCGCCGCGCAGCGTGCTTTCAATATAGCTGGAAATGATCTGGCCCTTGGGAATCAGATCGTCAATCTTGTTGCGGGCGAAGAGCTGCGGCGAAATGGCGGTATAGATGGCGACGATGAGCGCGGCAAAGAGAGCGACCGTACCATAAACCAGCACGAGCGTTTTTTTGAAAAAGCCGCCGCGCATCATGTTTCCGCCTCGAACTTGTAGCCTACGCCGTAAACGGTCATGATATCCCATACCTTGCCCATTTCTTCACAGGCGAGTTTCTGACGAAGACGTTTGATGTGCGTGTCTACGGTGCGGGTATCGCCGAAGAAATCGTAGCCCCAGATGCGCGAGAGGATCTGCTCGCGATCGAACACGCGGCCGGGATGCGAGGCAAGCAGGTACAAAAGCTCGACTTCGCGCGGCGTGCAGGCGACAGCCTGTCCGCTAAGGCGAACGCTGTAGCGCTCGGGCTGGATTTCCAACATGCCATAGCGCAGCGTGGTGAGCTTCTCCTCCTGCGGGCTGCCCGCGCTCTGGTTTGTGCGCCGCAGCACGGCCTTGATGCGCGAGACGACCTCACGCGGGGAGAAGGGCTTGACGATGTAGTCATCCGCGCCCATTTCCAGGCCGAGAATGCGGTCGATCTCTTCGCCGCGCGCAGTGAGCATGATGATGGGCAGTGTGCTCTCACGCCTCACACTCTGGCAGACCTCCATACCGGTCATGCCTGGCATCATCTGATCAAGCAGCATGAGATCGAAATGCTCGCGGCGGATCATCTCCAGCGCGGTTTTGCCGTCGAAGGCGGAGGCGTGGTCAAAGTCTTCGTTGTCCAGATACAGGGAAAGCGATTGATGTATGATGGGATCGTCGTCGCAGATGAGAATCTTTGGATGCTTATTCATGGCAAATCACCTCTATCATCCATTATAACCGCGTAACATGGCGGGATTGTGAAGGGATGAAGGATATTTATGGGAAGGAGGGGAGGTATTGGAGATTTCAGCTCCAGGCTCCTGTCAAGGGGTTTCATGATATTAATTGCAGGGGAGCTGCTCCGCTGCGCGAAATTACACCACAGGCAGAACGGCCAGACGGATCTGTGCGTCGGCATAAGGCACAAGCGTGACGTCGAAGGATTCGCCGGCAGGCACGGTCATCGGCGGCTGATCGCAGCTCTCGCCGCGCAGGCCCCAGCCGGCAGCAGACACGGCTTTGGTATGGAGCACGACGCCGTGCTCTGTTTCCTCAGCCTCGATAGACGCTTCTTCGCACAGCGCGACGCCGAAGCCCTCGCGGGCGATCATGGTCTGCGCGCCGTTATCCTCGGCCGTATCAAACGTGGGCGCGCAGGCAAAGCGCAGCGGGCCGCGCGCAACGCTGACCGCCTGATGGAAGCCGGACATGCGCTCAGCGGTCATCGGAAGGGTGAGCAGGAGTTCATCGCCGTCGTGCCACTGACGGTTGACGGTGAGAATCGTGCCGGCGGAGGCAGGGATGATCTCACCGGCGATCGCAGCGGTAGCACCCTTGGCCCAGGACGGGATGCGAAGATGCAGCGGGAAAGCGGCGCTCTGATCGAGGCCGACGGTGATGCGGACGCTGCCGTTTGCCGGATACCGGCTTTCGACATTCAGGCGGACGGAGGCGCCGGCCAGACGATAGCGCACCTGGCAGGGCGCATAGGAGGCGGCGTAGAGACCCTCGTCGCGGGAGAGCAGCCATTGGCTGCCGGCAAAGCGCGGCCAGGCGCCAAGCAGCGCGCAGACGGCCTCGCTGTTTTCCAGAGAGAAGAGATTGGCGCTGCTGTCGGACATCGGGAAGCGCGGAGCGCGGGAGATGCACACCTGATTGGCCTGCTGGATGGGCTGCACGCTGCGGCCGTCCGGCGCAATGGCGGCGGCCATGCCGTTGTACATGAGGGTATCCAGCTGATCAGCGAAGTGCTCGCCGCCCTCGCAGGAAAGCAGGGTTTCCAGAGACGCTGCCAGCTCGCACAGGGATTTGGCGCTCACGCCGCGGCTGGGATGAGTGCCCGCCAGCTGCGGATCGCCGGTAACGCCGCCGCAGACCGCGCCGTGAGATTTATTCATGCGCGCAAGGCCGGCTTCCGGAGCGGCCATATGCTTGCCGGAGCCGGTAAGCTGGGCTGCCAGCGCGCTGGCGCGCAGGCCCTCGCAGAGATTGGCGCTGGAGGACATGCGCAGCAAATGATGCACATAGCCGTCCTCGTTTTCAGAGGAGAGCGCTTCGTAGAGCGCTTCTTCCGTCATCGTACGGGAGATGGGCGTGCGGTAGGGGAAGCTGTGGAAGACGGTGGTATAGTCCGCACCCTGGGAGACAAGCGTCATGAGCACGGAGAGGATCGCCTTTTGCGCGGTGACATTGTACAGGAAGACGCCGGCTTCAAGCGTATCGCCCGTGTGCAGCGCATCCTCGGCGGAGAGCGGAGACGTCTCCAGCGTATCCTTGAGGAACTTCATATAGCGCAGCATGAAGGAGAGCAGGCGTTTGTCGCCGGTCATGGAATAGGCGGCAGTCAGTGCGCGCAGCATGCGGCCGCGGGCGGCAAAGGTTTCGTGCTCGCCGCCGAAGCTGCCGTCCTCGCGCTGGCCGTCCACAACGGCGTCCACCAGGCGCAGGCTGCTCCTGCGCAGTTCCTCATCGCCCAGCAGGGCGGCGGTGAGCAGGGAAGCCTCCAGCAGATTGGCGGCATCGTAGCCGCCGGTCAGCTCGCCGCCGAACCAGCTGCTGCGGGAGCCGGCATGCGGATAGAGGGATTCACAGCGGGAGAGCAGGCCGCCGCGAAGGGAAAGCAGGCGGTCGCGCAGCGCACCGCGCGCGGAAATGGCGCCGACGGGCAGCGGGGCAAAACGGACGGGCGCCAGTGGCGCGCGGGCAAAGAACGTACGGGTCAGCATAAGATCAAACCTCCTGGTGATTTACAGATATAGATGCTGTCAAAAGGACAGAAGAAATGCTATATTTCTACAGCTTATAGTTTACAACGAGTGGGAGAATGCGTCAATAAAAGAGTTGAAAACAGGCAGGAAATGGGGTACAATCAGATTATACAAAATTACTATATTGGGAAGAGGTGTCCATTGATGGCTGTGAACAAAACCGAGGCTCCCAAGAAGCTGAGGATCTTTGAGCTGGATCCCAGTCTGGAGGCTGTTGCGGGCGATATTAACGAACGTAAGAGCCGCTATGAAAACAGGAAGAAGCAGCTGCTGGGCGATAATCAGACCCTGTCCGAGTTTGCCAGCGGATATCTGTATTATGGTCTGCACAAGACCAAGACTGGCTGGGTGTACCGTGAGTGGGCCCCGGCGGCGAAGGAAATGCATCTGGTCGGCGATTTCAACGGCTGGGATCATACCTCTCATCCAATGAAGAAGGTCGGCGACGAGAGCTGGGAGATTGAAATCAAGGGTGTTAATACCATTCCGCATCTGTCCAAGTGGAAGGTCGCCGTGACCGACCAGTGGGGCAACACGCAGGACCGCATCCCGCTGTACGCCCGCTATGTGAAGCAGGACAAGGAGACCAATGGCTTTAACGCCGTGGTCTGGAATCCGCGCAAGAAGTTCGAGTGGACGGACGAAGGATTTGAGCCGCAGCAGAACGTGCCGCCGGTTATCTACGAATCCCATGTCGGCATGGCGACCGAACTGGAGCGCGTGGGCACCTATCTGGAGTTCATGAAGGACATCCTGCCGCGCATTAAGGAAAACGGCTACAATACCGTGCAGCTGATGGCGATCATGGAGCATCCGTACTACGCGTCCTTCGGCTATCAGGTGGCCAATTTCTTTGCGGCTTCTTCCTGGTACGGCACACCGGACGACCTGAAGGCGCTGATCAACGAGGCACACCGCCTCGGCCTGTCCGTGCTGCTGGATTTGGTGCATTCTCATGCGGTCAAGAACACCGCCGAGGGCATCAACATGTTCGACGGCACGGTGTGGCAGTTCTTCCATGACGGCGAGAAGGGTGACCATCCGGCCTGGGGCAGCAAGTGCTTCGATTACAGCCGCACGGGTGTGCTGCACTTCCTGCTTTCCAACGTCAAGTTCTGGATGGACGAGTATCACTTCGACGGCTTCCGCTATGACGGCGTGACCTCCATGCTCTATTATGACCATGGCCTGGGCACCTCCTTCAGCGGCCTTGGCCAGTATTTCTCCATGAACACCGACGTGGACGCGATCACCTACCTGATGCTGGCCAGCGATTTGATTCACAGCTTCAAGAAGGGTTCCGTTGCCATCGCCGAGGACATGAGCGCCATGCCGGGCATGTGCCTGCCCATCGAGGACGGCGGCATCGGCTTTGACTATCGCCTGAGCATGGGCCTGCCGGATTTCTTCATCAAGACCATCAAGGAGAAGGAAGATGGCCAGTGGGAGATCAGCAAGATGTTCTGGGAACTGATCGCCCGCCGCAACGGCGAGAAGGTGATCGGCTATGCCGAGAGTCACGACCAGGCGCTGGTTGGCGACAAGACCATCATGTTCCGCCTGGCGGACAAGGACATGTATTTCTACATGGACCGCGCGGCACAGAGCATGACGATCGACCGTGCCATGGCGCTGCACAAGATGATCCGCCTGGTGACCATCGCTGCAGGCGGCGAGGGCTACCTCAACTTTATGGGCAATGAGTTCGGCCATCCGGAATGGATCGATTTCCCGCGCGAGGGCAACGGCTGGAGCTTCAAGAATGCCCGCCGCCTGTGGAGCTTGTCCAATAACGGCTTCCTGCGCTATGAGCTGCTGGGCAACTTCGATAAGGCGATGGTCAAGCTGATCAAGGATTACAATGTGCTTGGCGGCTACATGGCCAACTGCCTGCGCCAGCATGAGACCGATCAGCTGCTTGCCTTTGAGCGCGGCAACTGCATCTTTGCCTTCAACTTCCATCCGACTAACTCCCAGACCGGCATGTTCATCAATGCGCCGCAGCATGGCGATTACAAGGTGATCCTGTCCACGGACGACAAGGAGTTCGGCGGCTTTGAGCGCATTGACAAGGAGACGGTCTACCACACCTGGGCGCATGATCCGCAGATGGGCGATGGCTTTGCGATCTACCTGCCGGCGCGCACGGCGGTTGTGCTGCAGAAGGTGGAACTGATCAAGGGCGAAGAGGCTGCTGAAGAACCGGAAAAGAAGCCCGCTGCCAAGAAGACCAGGAAAGCCCCGGCGAAGAAGGCTGTGGAAAAGAAGCCTGCCGCCAAAAAGGCGCCTGCCAAGAAGACGGCGAAGAAGACCGAAGAAAAGTAATCCGGAGAACTGATACCAATGAGTCTGTTCAAAAATAAAAAACTGTGGATTGCCATTGTGCTGATTGCGCTGGTGCTTATGCTGCTCACGGGTGATGAGTCCATGGCAGAGGGGAAGCTCAGGTCGCTTCCCCTGGACGCCGAGGCGGGCAGGCTGGCCAGGCCGGAATGCTACCTGCCCGACAACGCCGGCTATGAGGACGAGAGCCTGCGCATCAGCATTGAGAACATGCGCGTGCACGACACGAACGTCATGGTTGCGCGGGTACAGATTGCGCATGCCTCTCAGATCCGCACGGCGATGGCTGCGCGCTACGGCTCTACCGGCACGGTGATGCCGGATAAGCTGGCGCAGCGTGCCAATGCGGTGCTGGCGATCAACGGCGATTTCTTCAACTACAACTCGACCGGATATCTGGTGCGTCAGGGCAAGCTGTACCGCGAGAGACCGCATGAGACCTTCGATATGCTGATCATCGACGATCAGGGTGATTTTCACATCATCGTCGATCCGAGCAAGCAGAAGGTGGCGGAGTTTTCCGGTACGATCGTCAATTCGTTCAACTTTGGTCCGGCGCTGGTGGTGGATGGAGAGATCATCAAGACAACCAAGCGCATGAATGTAGGCCTTGAGAAGGAAACACAGCGCATGGGTATCGGTCAGCTTGGCCCGCTGGAATACATCTGCGTGGCGACTGAGGGGCCGGAAAACAAGGGCAGCGACGGCTTGACGATTGCGGAATTTGCACAGCTGATGAAGGAGCTGGGCGCCGTGCAGGCGTACAATCTGGACGGCGGCTCATCTTCTGCGATGGTGCTGGATGGCAGGAAGATCAATGCGCTTTCTTCCAGAAAGCTGCGTCCGATCTGCGACATCCTGTACTTTGCAACGCTGGTAGAATAACCGGCATGCGCCTGCGGAGCTTTCGTTGGGACACGATGAAGGTATGAGGATTTGCAGGCGAGACTGAAACAGGGTAAATGGAAAGAATCACGAGTACCCGCCCGACAAAGGCGGGTACTCTTTTCAAAAGGGGAATGCGCATGAAAACGGTTCTGCTACTGGGCGATATCACGGGAAGAAGCCGCGTGGCGCTGCGGATGCTGACGGCTGTGCTGGAGGAAAAGGGGCACGAGGTACTGATGCTGCCCACGGCGATGATCTCCAACACGCTCAACCTTGGAAAGCATGCGGCATTGGATACGACGGATTACATGCTGCGCAGCCTTGAAACATGGGAAGCATTGGGCATGCATTATGATCTGGCGTATATCGGCTATATCACCGGTATGGAGCAGGCGAAGGCGCTGTGCACTGTGGCGGACGGTCTGCGCGCAAAGGGCGTGCCTGTGATCCTTGATCCGATTCTGGGCGACAACGGCAGGAAGTATAACGCCGTAACGCAGGAGCAAGCGGATGGATTCAGGCTGCTTTGCGGGCATGTTGATCTGATTACGCCCAATATGACGGAGGCCGGCCTGCTGCTGGGCGATGACAGCGTTGCGGCGGGGAATGCCGCACGGATGCTGCGCAAAGCCGGCTGCGGCGTGCTGATCACGAGCGCAAAGGGAGAGAATGGCGGCGATGCGATTATCGGATGCGCGGACGGCGATGTGTTTGAAATTGCTTTTGAGCGTGTACCCGGGCATCACTGGGGCACAGGCGATCTGTTTACCGGACTGCTGATGGATCAGCTGCTGAAAGGGAAGCACCTTGAAGATGCGGCAGGCAGGGCAGGCGAGCATGTTGCGCGCCAGCTCCGCGGGAAGGGGAAGAGCCTGCTGCCGGAGCAGTGAGCAGAAAACCAAGGTTGCAGGATGGCATAACGAATCTCAGGTTATGTGCGTCAAGAGGAATATACAAAGAGGTTTTCGGCAGGGCCGAAGGCCTTTTTGTTTAGCGGAGATCGCACTTCGTGCGCGGATCGAAACGGACATAATATTTTATGGAACGGGAAGGCTACTTTGAGCACGACGCTGCGCAGAGCGCCAGAGTGTCTGACGCGCATGCGATGCGATTTAAGCAAGCGTGCAGCAATGAAGACACCTGGAGAGGATGTCTCCAGAATTCCTACTGACTTTGTAGAAAATGTCGTCAAATCCCATTGACGGAGTATGAATTCGGTGATATACTATCTCACGTAGCGAAAAAACGAACGGGGGCTTGCCTATGATGATCTCCACCAAGGGCCGCTATGCGCTGCGGATCATGGTCGATCTTGCGCTGCATGACGGCGACGAGCCGGTGAGCGTGCGCGCGATTGCGCAGCGGCAGGATATTTCCGGTAAATACATGGAGCAGATCATCAGCGTGCTCACTCGTGCAGGATTGCTGCGCAGTGTGCGCGGCGCGCAGGGCGGTTATCATCTGGCGCTTACGCCGCAGGAGATCACCGTGGGTATGATCCTTCGGGCGACTGAGGGCGACCTCGCGCCGGCGGAGTGCGTGCTCGATGGTGCGCAGCACTGCGACAGGCGCGGCGCATGCCCGTCGCGTACGGTGTTCACCAAGGTGTACAGCGCGATCAATGACGTGATCGACGGTGTGACGCTGCTGGAGCTGATGCCGGAAAATGGCACGAGTGAACTGACGGACTGCCGCGGCGAACAGTAACCGCCTACTTATCAGCATTTTATCAATTGGGAAGAGAGGTTTTTCCTCATGATTTACATGGATAATGCCGCGACCACGCGGATGAGCGAGCGCGCTTTTGAGGCAATGCGCCCGTTCTTTATGGAACAGTATGCCAATGCGGCGGGCACCTACAGCTTTGCCAATGCGAGCAAGGAGGCGGTGGAGACCGCGCGCAAGCAGGTGGCCAAGGTGATCGGCGCCAAGAGCACGGAGATCTTCTTTACTTCCGGCGGTACTGAGAGCGACAACTGGGCGCTTAAGGGCGCGGCACAGGCCTACGCTGCCAAGGGCAAGCACATCATTATCTCCGCGATCGAGCATCATGCGATTCTGCACAGCGCACAGGCGCTGGAAAAGCAGGGCTGCGAGGTGACGGTGCTGCCGGTAGACGAGTTTGGCATGGTTTCTGCCGAGGCGGTTGAGCGTGCGATTCGTCCGGATACGATTCTGGTGTCCATCATGGCGGCCAATAACGAGATCGGCACGATTCAGCCGCTTCAGGCGATCGGCGAGGTATGCAGGAAGCATGGCGTGCTCTTCCATACCGATGCGGTACAGGCGTATGCACATATTCCGTTGAATGTGGACGAGATGCACATCGACCTGCTTTCTGCCAGCGCGCATAAGTTCCATGGCCCCAAGGGCGTGGGCTTCCTGTATGTGCGCAAGGGCGTGAAGCTGACGCCGTTCATGGATGGCGGCGCACAGGAGAAGAAGCGCCGCGCGGGTACGACCAATGTGGCCGGCATCGTGGGCATGGGCGCCGCGGCTGAGGAAGCGCACGCGAACATGGAAGCGGATATGGCGAAGGTTGCTGCGATCCGGGATCACATGATTGAGCGTATCGAGAAAGAAATTCCGTACTGCCGCCTCAACGGTCATCGCAGCGAGCGCCTGCCGGGCAACGTCAACTTCTGTTTCCGCTTCATCGAGGGCGAAGGCATGCTGATGCTCCTGGATTTCAATGGCATCTGCGCTTCCAGCGGAAGCGCCTGCACGAGCGGTTCGCTCGATCCGAGCCATGTGCTGCTGGCTATCGGACTGCCGCATGAGATTGCGCATGGTTCTCTGCGCTTGAGTCTGTGCGAGACGACGACCATGGAAGAGGCCGATAAGGCTGTCGATGCGCTGAATGAGATCATTCCGCGCCTGCGCAGCATGTCCCCGCTGTATGAAGATTTTGTGAAGAATCAGGCATGATCTCTTGATCAACCGCAGTGCCAGTATTCCTTTGGAGGAGTCTGATATGTGGTTGAAAGAGGCCTGAGCAGGAATTCCTTGGCAAACGGAGTTTGACGATATAAAAGCTGCTTGAAGCAGCCGCGAAGCGAAGAAGGGGCCTGGGGATGAAATCCCCGGGCAGGGCTTGGGGCGGCAGCCCTAACGTTCCCCGTCCCCGTCAAATAGAGAAACTGATCACGGAGGCAAACGTTATGTATACCGAAAAAGTGATGGATCATTTTATGCACCCGCGTAACGTCGGCGAGATCGAGAATGCCAGCGGTGTGGGTACTGTCGGCAATGCCAAGTGCGGCGATATCATGCGTATCTATCTGGATATCGACGAGAACCAGGTCGTGCGTGACGCGAAGTTCAAGACCTTTGGCTGCGGCGCTGCGATTGCTACCAGTTCCATGGCGACCGAACTGATCATCGGCAAGACTGTGCAGGAGGCGCTTAAGGTTTCCAATAAGGCGGTTATGGAAGCGCTGGACGGCCTGCCGCCGGTGAAGGTGCATTGCTCCCTGCTTGCGGAGCAGGCGGTTAATGCTGCGCTGTGGGATTATGCCAAGAAGAACAATCTCACCATCGAAGGTCTTAAGCCGCCGGTCGACGACGTGGACGAGCTGGAGCATGAGGAAGAAGAGGAAGAGTAATCTTTCTGCATAAAGAAAACGCTGCGAAGGATCGCAGCGTTTTTGCTTATGTGGGTAAACGGAGGTGTCGGCCCTAAAAGCCGGAAAGCGATCAGGAGGCGTCAGTCATCCGTTTCGGGAACCGGGAAGATGAGATCGTCAGGAAGAATGGAAGGCTCAGCCTCCGGAGAAGGCATCGGCACGGGTTCGGTGGTGAACTCGGGGAGCGGCGCTTCGGTCGGTTGAGCAGAGGGTTCCACGTCGGGTGCTTCGCTGACTTCAGGGAGCGGGGTGACGATGGGCTCGGGCTTTGCATCCTGAGAAAGATCTTCGGAAAGGGCTTCAGAAGGATCTGCTGAAGGACTGTCGGACGGAGTAGGGATCAGTATGTCGGATGGTATATCATCCGGCGTGATTTCGGGCACGGGCGTTTCAGCAGGAGAAGGCGTAGCGGTCGGCTCGTGCGTAGGCTCGGGAGTCGGCATGAGGTGCCTGCCGTCTTCAAGGATGCAATTGACGATGCGGGCGCGCTGCGAAACAGAATTGCCGACGAGATGGAGCGATGTGCCGGGCTGAGCGTTCCTGCCTGTGGCGTCTCCGCCGGAGAAATGACCGGAAAGATTAAAAGAGGAAGAATCTTCTGCGCTCATCAGGATCAGCGCGTTTCCGCCGTAGGTTTCGCCCTGGCCGCCTTTGATCTGGCCGCTGAGGCCAACATTGACGTTATCGCTGGCGGAGACGAGTTGAACGCCATCGCCGCCGATGGCGCCGCATCCACCCTGCAGATTACCGTCTACGGTAACCAGTGCGTTGCCGCTGAGGCCATACAGGTTCAGTGCATGTCCGCCGATGGAATCGCCGCTGCCGCCAGTGATGGAACCGGTGATCATGACAGCGCCGCTTTCACGCAGCGGAGAGATGACCAGACCGGCGCCGCCGGAGGAACCGGATCCGCCCTGTACATGGCCCTCGATGCTGCTGTAGAAATCTCCGTCCGTATGACTGATGGAGATTCCGGAAGAGCCGTTGCCTCCCTCGACTCGGCAGCCGGATTCAACAATCAGCGTACCGCTGCCGGAGAAAGAGAGACCACTCTTTCCCTGCGCGCCAGAGACGGTTACGTTTTTTCCGAGATGAATATGAGAATTGCCGTCGATAATCAGGGAATCGCGGAAATCGATGCCGGTTGCGGTGACAGCAGCATTGCGCAGATGCAGGCCGGAAATAGATGCGTTGTCCTGCGCGCGCAGATGAATGGCCGATGGAATCTGTAAGTATTTATGGTCGGCGTCGATATCGCCGGAAACGAGGATGGTATCTCCGGTTTCTGCGTCGGCGACCAAAAGGCAAAGCTCTTCAAATGAAGAAGCAGGACCTAAAGTGGCGGCTGCAGCGGAGAACACGGGCAGACAGGCATAGATGCACAGCAGCACAGCAGCCCATAATCGTTTGTTCATGTATATAGTAGGCAAACTCCCTTCAACGCGGCAGATGCGCATAGCACAAGCCGCAGAGTATGCAACATTATATCATATTCTGCTTCGGGGAGCAAGCCTGAGGCGGGATGGCCGTCTTTGGGACAGAATTGGATGGAAAGCTGGAATATATAAAGTTTGAAAAAAGTTGAAAAAAGGTGTTGACAAAGGAACGGGGTGCGTGTATAATACATCAAGTCGCCGCGAGCAAGACACTTAAACAAAGAGGCTTGAGCAAGCGACATGATCCTTGAAAACGATACAGAATCAAGAAGAACGC
>JAFQIF010000119.1 GCA_017397695.1 Clostridia bacterium | reverse complement strand
GTTGACGATCATGAGATTCCCTTCGGCTGTACCGTCACGGAAGTTCGGCGAGGTGTTCATCGAGATGTTGATCATGCCTTCCTCGACCTTGGCGTTGAGGTTTTCGATGATCTTGTCGGTGTCTGCCTCGTTCCAGCCACCGACGACGGCACCATCGTCATAGACGATACCGGCAGTTGTGGTACCGGGCTGGGGATCTGTGGTGGGCGCGGCGTTGCAGCAGTTCAGCAGACCGACGAGGATGGCGATGATGAACAGGACGGCGGCGACGATGCCGATGATCCTGCCGTTTCTTTGGTCCTGTTCATGCTGCGAACCCGCAGCGGGGGATTTACCGGACGTGTTCTTGTAATTCTGACTCATAAAAACTCCTTTTTGCCGTTATCGGCACACTTGGTGTCTTTGGGGTGATACACTCGGCGCAACGACGCTAGGGCGGAACCACCAGGCGGCGCAGCAGGTGTTTGTTGTTCATGCTATTTCCTTTCTGCAATGCAAAGATGGCGGCAAACAAAAAGACAGCCCTAACGGTTGCTGCGGTCGTGGTTGACCTGCATCGTGTAATGGCTGTCTACGGTCGATATGGAATTGAAAAGGGCGGTCAGGATGTAGGCTTTGGTGTTGCGAACCAGGGTGGTGTTCTCCGCAAGGCTGTCCAGAACCTGTTCGATGTGCGTGGCGGTAAGCTTCTCAAAGCGCTCCTGTACATACGTCGTGGGATATTCGGCATCCCGCCCAAGCTTCATCGCCGGGCTGCGGTTGAGGGATACCTCCAGCAGGAGCTCCACGATCTCATCCACTTGCGGAGGGTCAAATTGGGTGAGCAGATAGTCGTACTCAATCTGCTCCATGATGGCAGTTCGCCTGGCTGATCCGTCCGTCACTCGTTCCATCCGGAGTGCCTGCGCGTCTTTGATTGAATGAGTGATTGATTCTTTCGTATTTGATCTTTTAGTCTTTATTTCTTTCGTATTTAATTGTGCGGTCTTTTCCGGTACAGGGTCATCCGGTAACGGTTCATCCTGCACCGGTTCCTCCAGTACGGGATTTTCCAGTTCTGGTGGATCCTGCATTGGAACGTTGGGTTCAGGCTGTGCGTTCGCCGAGGTTTGCGGACATTCGAGGATTGTGTACTCGATTTCCGACATGCGCCCATGGGCGTCACGAATGCGGCGGCGTTTGAGATACCCGGCAGCTTCCAGTTCACGGATGGTCGAGGAAATGCTGTCCACGCCTTCCTTGCAGATTGCCGCAAGGCCTTTTTGGGTGTAGTCCCAGTCCTCCGGCAGGGAGAGCATAAGGGAGAATAGCCCTTTTGCTTTGAGCGACAGCTCACGGCTGCGCAGATGATGATTGGACATGATGGTATAGTCTCGGACTTTGTCTACACGGAATACGGCCATAATCTGTTACCTCTTTTCTTAATTTCTTTCTGTATTTGGGTATAGATAAAGCCGATCTGCAACCTTGTGGCGCTGACCGGCTGGGGTGATGTATTCACTTTTCAGCGTTCCTGTTCGCGTTTGCGCTTGCGCATCCAGTTATCCAGAAGCTTGATAATGGTTTCCTCCATCCGCTGTGGCGTGTAGGTAGAGGGAAAGTACTTGCCGATGCGGCTGATGGGAAGGGAGATATTCCACGCTTCCGGTTTCTTCTGTTCGGCCATGATGCCGAGCATAGAGTCGTCGGTGAGCTTGCCTTCCTGCGAGAGCCGCTTCATGCGCTGCGCCTGTGAAAGCGACGGGGTGGCCTGTTCGCTGCTCAGTGTGTCGAGAAGCATCGTTTGCTCTGTCGGTTTGAGATAGGATAGCTCCACAGCTGGGGTCAGCGCGATCTTTCCCTCATCCACCATCTTCTGCAGTTCTGGTTGGAGTTCTGTCAGTCGGATATAGCGCTGGACTTGTTTAACACTTTCACCTGCCTCGTCAGCAACAATTTGATTTGATCGCCTGGAGTCTAACTTCGGGCCAACTTGGCCCGAAGTTAAATCGTGCCGTGCTCCCTGCCGCTTGATGGCTTCCAGTTTCATCTTATACGCCTTGGCGCGTTCACTTGGCAGGATGTTCTCACGTTGCAGATTGGAATCCACCATGATGATGGTGGCAGTATCCCGATCTATGTCCCGTACGATGCATGGCATGGTATCCAGCCCTGCCAGTTCACAGGCGCGCTTGCGGCGATGACCGGAGATGAGCTCGTATGTTCCATCTTGAATGGGCCGGACGATGGCAGGGACGAGGACACCATATTCTTTGATACTCTCTGCGGTCTCCTGCATAGACTCATCATCCCTTACTTTGAAAGGATGATCGGGAAAGGGATACAGTTCAGACAGTGGTATCTGCACAACATATTCCGAATCATTGATTGGTGATTCACTTCTCACGGTATGTTCCTCCCCTTCATGAATTCAGCTGATTTACAGCAGATCAGCTATGCTTGGGCGTGAAAACAGGACGCTTTTTAGATCAAAACTTTCCTTTGGATACTGGCTTAACAACGGCTTGACTCGGAACATACACCTTTTTGATTAGCAAGGATTTTTGCAGTCAGAAAACGCAAATTAGCAAAAAGCGCCAATAATTAGCTAGAGGGGTGATTTCCCTGTTAATTCATTAGCAAACCTTAAAAGAACTGAGAGCTTACAAAATCCTGACTGACACTTTCTTGATTTGCAAATCCTGTCTAATCAAGGGAATTAACCAAAAAACAAAAAAGCTGAAAATTCCTTGAAAAACAAGGCGTTTTCAGCTTTTTTGGCACCCCGAAGACGATTCGAACGTCCGACCCTTCGCTTAGGAGGCGAATGCTCTCTCCCCTGAGCTACCGGGGCATATTGTATTCGATTGACATTGGCGACTAATGCTTTTCACCCGCAGTTGTTTGTCGCAACGTGACCTTAGGAGGCGTGTGCTCTATCCAACTGAGCTATTGCGACGTATTTAATTTTTTTGACAGCCCCCGTAGTTATCGGACTTAGCTCCCACCTGCACTTTTTCAGAGGTGAGCGTTGTAACGCCACCTTAGGAGGCGAATGCTCTATCCCCTGAGCTACCGGGGCACAGCTCATGCATGAAAGCTTAATCAGTATAGCACACACCGCGTCAAAAATCAAGCCTTCCGTACAAAAAGCCCCCGCAGCATGTGCTGCGGGGGCCTTCGAAAACGGTTTACTTTGCGTAGGAAACGGCGCGGGTCTCGCGGATGACGTTGATCTTGATCTGACCGGGATATTCCATCTCATCCTCGATCTTCTTGGCCAGGTCGTTGGCCAGCAGCACCATCTGATCGTCACCCAGCTCATCGGGCTTGACCAGAATGCGGATCTCACGGCCGGCCTGAATGGCAAAGGACTTCTCAACGCCGGCAAAGCTGTCAGCGATCTCCTCAAGCTTCTCCAGACGCTTGATGTACGCTTCCAGATTCTCGCGGCGCGCACCCGGACGGGCAGCGCTGATGTCGTCGGCGGCATCGACCAGACAGGCGATGATGGTGCGGGGCTCCACGTCGCCGTGATGGGCTTCGATGGCATGGATGACCTCGGGGCCTTCCTTGTACTTGCGGGCAAGCTCAACACCGATCTGCACATGGGAGCCTTCGACCTCGTGGTCAACGGCCTTGACGATGTCATGCAGGAGACC
>JAFQIF010000118.1 GCA_017397695.1 Clostridia bacterium | reverse complement strand
CTCTCTGCATGGCCTTTTTTCATCAGCCAGAGATAGCGCACGCCCAGCCCGCCGGCAATCGCAAAGGAGGCGTAGGAGAACGTGGCGGAGCCGATATGCAGCGCAAACCACGTGCTGCGCAGCGCGGGCATCAGTTCCTTGATCTCCATCGGCTGGAATGCGGCGTAGGAGAGCACCAGGAAGGCCACCGGCATGCTGGCTGTCATCACCCAGTTCTGCCGCAGGCGCGCATAGAGCACAAGGCCCATGACTGCCGCAGACCAGGCAAAGCCGGAGGCAAACTCAAACTGATTGGCCAGCGGAACCCGCTGGGCGGCGATGCCGCGCCACACGGTGAATGCAGTGTGCAGGATGAACGAAGCGGCGAACACGGCGCGCGCAGGGCGCGTGAGCGCTTCTTTGCCCATCATCGCGCCGACAGTCTGGAGAAACATCGCGGCGAAATAGCCCACAATGCTGATAAAGAACAGTATTTCCATTTGATTATTCCTCCTTAAGAAGCGCTTCAAGCTCGATCATCAGACCGGTCTGCGTCTTCGGGCTGATGATGACATATCCTTTCTGTTCAACCGCTGCCGCCAGCGGCACGGCGAAGAAACACAGATACAGTCCCGCGACCATCAGTACGAACGTCACATAGAGCAGGCCAAGGATTTCCATGGGCATATGCTTGATGCGCAGGCCGGGATAGCTGACGGGGGAGAGCATGGTGAAGCTCACATCGCCGATCGTCAGCGTTTCGTCGGGGAAGGCCAGAACGGGCGTCGTCACACCGTCCGAAACGGACAGGATATCGTACACCGGGTCGGAATACGCGCCGGCGGTGCTCGTGATCAGCGTCACGCTGCCGTCTGCGTCCTGCACATAGCCCGGATACAGCGCCTGATAGAACATGCCGTTCCTGCCGTCGAGCGTCAGGAAGCAGCTTTCCGTCAGCATCATGTCTTCGCTGACGCCGGTCTGATGGTTTTCAATGCGCACTGCGCCGGCTGTGCCGTAGGTCTGCTGATAGACCTTATAGCCCTTGAAGCTGAGCGGTTCATTGACGCGGATCACGGTGCTGACGGTTTCGCTGCCGTGTGCCGCTGTCAGCTGGCTGGCATAGTCGAGCGTTCCGGTTTCATCCACAATCTGAAAGCTGTCGACACGGATGCTGACTCCGTCTTCGAGTGTCAGCGTCTCTCCCGTCATGACCGTCTGGTCGCGTACGTCAGCGGTCATGACTGCCGCTGCGCCGACGAGTAGGATCAGCAGGAAAGACAGATGCGTGATAAACGAGCCATAAAAGCCGAAGGAATTCTTATAATAGATCGTTCTCCCCGGCGTTGCCTTCCGATGATAATGCCGCTTTTCGAAATAGACGGACAGCTTCTTTGCCTGTTCGTCCGTGAGCGGGATATTGGCCGGCGCCTTTTCGGCCTGCGCGAGCAGCATGGATTTTGCACGGTGCACGCGCGGCAGGCGCACGATGGAACAGAGAACCAGGTTCAGGCACAGCGCGCCCATCAGCACAATGAAATACGGCGTCGCGAACACATCATCAAGCCCCAGAAAGAGAATCAGCTGTGCGGCGTCCGCGCCGTAGCGGCTGACATACTCCATTGACTCGCGCTGCTGGACGATCAGGGAGCCTGCAAGCGAGCAGACAATCACCAGCACCAGCAGAATCATGCCGAATTTCATGGAGCGCAGAAATGAGATGACCTTTTTCAAATCGGTGTACCCCTCTGTATGCAGATTCGAAGGATGTTTTGGAAGATGTTATTTCTGTCGGAAAGGGCAGCCAGAGCGGCCTTGCGGCTTTCGCCGCGCTCCGGCTGCCTGATGGGTTTACAGCTTGAACAGCGTCAGCGCTTCGTCGATCAGCTGCTCAGCCTTGTCGAGGCACTCGTTGGTCAGGCGGGAGTTATGCGCGCCCTCGCTGTTCTCGACAAAGACGAAGTCCCAGTAGAACTGGCCCTTGCGGTTGAGCTGGCGGATCGCCTCGAGCTCTTCCTCAGAGTAGGAACCGGAAGCAACGGCATCGGCGAGCTGGTTGGTCAGGGTCTCCAGCTTGGTGCCGATCGCGACGGTGCGCTCTTCGGCCTTGGTCTGGATGCCCTCAACAAAGCCCTTCAGGTCCGCATGGCAGGCCACGCAGGAGGCAGAGATGGTCTCGCTCTCCAGCGGGCTGACCCAGTAGTGGCTGGTGTAGGCCTTGCCGTCTTCGGTGGTTTCCTTCGCCATGTGGCAGTCGGCGCAGCTGAACTGCGCGGCATGCACGCTGCCCTTGCCCATATAGGTCTCAAACTCCGGATGCTGCACCTTGATCTGCTTGACGCCAGTGCGCGGGTTGGTGTAATCCGCGAACTGCATCTCTTCGAACTTGGCGAGGATCGCGTCCGGATGCATGGTCTCCATATTCTCGTAGGGCAGGGTAACAGCCTTGGTCTCCGGCGCGAAGTAATACTCAACGTGGCACTGCGCGCAGGAAGCGGTTTCCGGCTTGAGCTTCTCGAAATCCGCGCCCATGGCATCCGCCAGATAGGTGTGGGTCACGACGAGCTCATTGCCGGTGTTGGCGTGGCAGTTG
>JAFQIF010000117.1 GCA_017397695.1 Clostridia bacterium | reverse complement strand
GTCTCCGGCGCGAAGTAGTACTCGACGTGGC
This sequence comes from Clostridia bacterium, assembly GCA_017397695.1. The sequence goes on along the minus strand of JAFQIF010000117.1, from coordinate 23,013 downwards.
ACTTCGCGCAGGAAGCGGTTTCCGGATTGAGCTTCTCGAAGTCCGCACCCATGGCGTCAGCCAGATAGGTGTGGGTGACGACGAGCTCATTGCCGGTGTTGGCGTGGCAGTTGTAGCAGCTCACGCTCTCGTTCACCTCGGCGAGCATATCCTCAAAAGCGATGGTCTACGCGCTCACGCCCTCGTTATTCACCTTGGCGGTGAAGTCCGGGGTCTTGCAGGTGAAGCAGTTGGCCAGCGCATGCGGACGGCCGGTGTTGGTCACGTCCTGCACGGTGTAGTAGTGACCGCGCGCGCTGTTGTAGAACTTGTTGAAGGCCATGCCTTCGTAGACGGTAGCGATCATCGGATACTCTTCGACATGGTCGAAGACTTCGCTGTTCTCCGCGTTCTTCTCGTAGGACGCGTAGATCTCCGGATAGGTCGCTGCCCAGTCGGCAGCCTTGACCACGGTGACGCCGGTGCCGGTCTGCGTCGCAGTCGCCGCCTGAGCGGACACGCACACAGCCAGAAGCATCATCGCGGCAAGAGCCAGCGTGAGGATTCTTTTCATGGTGAATTCCCCTTTCCTTTTGAGCACAGCGAAGGCCGCGCCGCACCCACATTAGAATATCTTAATTGACATTCTTGCTACATTATAAGATAATCAATACAACAAACACGTTGGATTTCCAACAGAGAAGGTGCGCCATGCGACAATATTTGCCAGAGCTTCGTCAAAGTCCACTTTTTGACCATATCAGCGACGAGGACGTCGTCAGAACGCTTACCTGCCTGAATGCGCAGGCAATCCTCTTTGAGCGAGGCAGAATCATCCTTCATCAAGGCTCATCGGCACGGCACTTCGGCGTCGTGCTTCGAGGCGCGGCGCAGGTGATGCAGGTAGATCATCAGGGCAATCACACCATCATCACGGCCGTCGGCCCCGGTGAGCTCTTTGCAGAATCGTTTGCCTGCGCCGGGTGCGATGCGCTGCCGGCAAGCGTCGTGGCGATCGAAGACTGCGAAGCGCTGATGTTCGAGCAAGCCCGCGTGATCACAGGCTGCCGAAACGGATGTATGGCGCACTCTCGCCTGGTGACCAATCTGATGCGCAGCCTCGCCCTCAAGAATATCACGCTCAATCAGAAGCTAAGCATCATCACCCGGCGCACCACACGCGACAAGCTGATGGCCTATTTCGACGCGCAGCGCGGCCGCGCAAACACACAGCGCTTTGTGATTCCCTTTGACCGGCAGGGTCTGGCGGACTATCTGGGCGTGGAGCGCAGCGCCATGTCCGCCGAACTGAGCAAGATGAAAAAGGATGGCCTGATCGATTTCAAAAAGAACGAATTTGAAATCCTCACGCCGCCCGAAAGGGAGAATCGCCATGCCTGACACTGCCGATAAGCGCACGCGCGAAAAGCGGATCGTTGGCGAGATGATTGCGCTGTACTGCCGCCGCAACCACAACAGCAAAAAGGGCCGCCTGTGTCCGCAGTGCAGCGCACTGCTCGCCTACGCGCATAAACGCAGCGACAAATGCCCCTATATGGAAAACAAGACGTTCTGCTCCAGCTGCAAAACGCACTGCTATCAGCCGAATATGCGCGCGCAGATCAAAGCGGTCATGCGCTTCTCCGGCCCAAGGATGCTCACCGTTCATCCCCTGCTCGCCATCCGGCATCTGATCGAAAGCGCTGCCGAAAAGCGCAGACAACCCTGAGCAATTATCCTACAAGCAAGGCGCCCGATGAAAGTCTCGGGCGCCCGTTTGCTTTGATTATGCTCGGATCATCCGTTCCTGCTTCAGGCAGCGCGCCATGTACCACGCGCACAGCGCGATCTGCACGATCGTGGAGGCCGGCGTTGCCAGGCCGATAGCAAAAAGCGACACACCCGCGATCCGGCTCATGGCAAACGACACAGGAATACGTACCAGGAACGCACCGACCAAACCCTGCGACATCACGAACACCGTTCTGCCCATGCCGCTGAAATAGCCGATAAAACAGAACAGGAACGACGTGAGCAGGCAGTCGACCGCATACGCACGCAGGTAATCCGCCGCCGCCGCGATCACCTCGGCGTCCTTGGCGAATATGCCTGCGAGCACATCGCCATGGAAGAACGAGAAATAGCTGATAAACACGCTCACCAGCAGCGATGTGGAGATACCGCACAGCAGTGCGCGGCGCGCGCGCTGCGGCTTGCCTGCGCCAATATTCTGCGCGACAAACGCGCTCATAGACTGCATATACGCCGAAGGGATGAGCATGATGAAGCCGCACAGCTTTTCGGCCACACCCACGCCGGCCGACTGAATCAGGCCCAGCGAATTGACGATCGCCAGCACCACCAGGAACGAGATGCTCACCAGCAGATCCTGCAGCGCCATCGGCGTGCCGATCTTCAGAATGTTCGCTGCGATCGGGCGATTGAGGCGAAGGTCCGTCCGGGTAAATTCAAACGGCAGCTTCTTCCTGCTGATGATCAGAAGCGACAGCGCCACGCTGACCGCCTGTGCGCCGATCGTCGCCAGCGCCGCACCCGCAGCGCCCATATGTAAGCCCGCTACCAGCAGCAGATCGCCCAGGATATTGACCACGCAGGCGATTGCCACCGTGATCAGCGGCATTTTGGAATCCCCGATACCGCGGAACACACTGCCCAGCACGTTGAAGGCAATGATGAATACCGTTCCGGCCGAACAGATGCGCACATAGTCCGTCGTCGCTGCCAGCGCATCAGCCGGGGCCTGCATCAGCTTCGAGAGCGGCTCCGCCAGCCCCACCAGCACCGCCGTGAGCACCAGCGCCAGCGCCGTAAACAGGCTCACGCCCGTGCCGATCACCCGGCCCGCCTGCTTTGCGCTGCCCTCGCCGATCTTCTGACCCAGCAGCACCGTGATACCCATCGCCATGCCCACCAGCACCGTCGTCACGCTGTGCATCACCTGGCTGCCCGTGGCCACGGCGGATACATCCGTCGTTTGAGCATACTGGCCCACAATCAGCAGATCGACCGCGCCATACATCGACTGCAGAAACAGTGCCAACAGCACGGGCAGCGCAAAGCCGATCAGCGGCGCAAGGATCCGGCCTTCCGTGAAATTCTTCGTCTTTTCCATCGCGCTTCTCTCCTTACCAAAAAAGGCCGGATAAAACGCGAAGCCTGCGCTCCGGCATCTTATCCAGCCTGAAAAAACCTTTTCAAACCCTCCGATGAACACTCAGATTGTACCATTGCGTTTCCCGAAAGTCAACCGCCGCGCATCGTCCGGGCAGGATTTCTCTCTCCGGTGCAGAAATATCTTTTCATCTTTATGTCAATTCAGGAGTGATGTTCATGATCGATATGCTGATTGTTGTGGATATGCAGCGCGACTTCGTCTCCGGCAGCCTTGGCAGCGCCGAAGCACGCGCCATCGTGCCCGCCGTAAGCGCGCGCATCCGCCGCGCGAAGGAAGAGGGCACACAGGTAATCTTCACGCTCGATACCCACGATACCGATTATATGGAAACCCGCGAAGGCCGCTTCCTGCCCGTTGCGCACTGCATCCGCGGCAGCGAGGGCTGGGCGCTGGAGAGCGAAATCGCCAAAGAATGCGCTCGCGGCATGATCTCCTTTGAAAAGCCGACCTTTGGCTCCACCGCGCTTTCGCATCATGTCGCCGCAGCCGCCGGAGCGAAGGGCTGCATAAACGGCAAGGGCATGACCGTGGAGCTGTGCGGCGTATGCACGGATATCTGTGTCGTCTCCAATGCGCTGCTGATCAAAGCCGCGCTGCCGGAGGCTGATCTGATCGTCGACAGCGCCCTCTGCGCAGGCGTGACGCCCCAGAAGCACGAGGCAGCGCTGGAAACCATGCGCTCCTGCCAGATCACCGTTTTGTAATGGATACGTTGGGCTGCCGCCCAAACCCCTTCTTCGCTTCGCGCGTACAGACCATTTTTCTGAGAATAATTAGAGTCTTCAAAAGCAAAGGTGAATGCCATGAAATATGATTCCCTTCGGGAAGGTGTTTCCCGTATCGCCCGCGAAGCCGGCCGCATCATCCTGAGCTTCGGCGAATTCCATGTCGAAGAGAAGGAGGGCCACGGAAATTTTGTCACCGACGTCGACTGCGCCGTGCAGGATTATCTGGCCGGGGCGCTCGCTGAGCTTCTGCCCAGCTCCTGCTTCATCGGCGAGGAGCAGGAAAACGACGCGCTGACCGATGCGCCGACATGGGTCATCGACCCTGTGGACGGCACCTGCAACCTCATTCACAATTACCGCCAGTCCGCCGTATCCATCGCGCTGCTGGAAGGCAAGCAGCCCGTGCTCGCCGCTGTCTATCAGCCATATACAGACGAGCTGTTCTTCGCAACAAAAGGCGGCGGCGCAACGCTCAACGGCGAGAAAATCTCTGTCTCTGCGCATCCGTTTGAGCGAGCGCTGGTGTGCTTTGGCACATCGCCCTATCATCCGGCGCTGGCAGAGCGCAGCATGAAGCTGGCGCTTGGCTTCCTGCTGAGTACCGCTGACATTCGCCGCAGCGGCTCCGCTGCGCTGGATCTGGCGTATATCGCCTGCGGACGGCAGGACGTGTTCTTTGAGATCACCCTCAAGCCGTGGGACTTTGCCGCCGGCGCGCTGCTGGTCACCGAGGCGGGCGGCAGGCTGCTGATGCCCTTTGAGGACGGCGAAATTCGCTTCGATTGCTCCCGCGGCATTCTGGCCGCCAACGCCGTGTGCGCCGAAAAAGCGCTTAATCTGATTCAAAGCGTGTAAGCTTTGTACTGTCAAGTCAGGTTCGGTATGAATAAACGGAGACAGCATCAAGCCGTCTCCGTTTTGCTTTGCTTATTCTGCGTTTCTGCGATCAACAATCTGCTGCTGGCTGTTGAACAGCAGAATCATCGCCGCCGTGAGCACCAGCGAGAACGTCGGCAGCGCGCCATAGCCCACCGCCTCGGCCAGCCAGCCGAACACCGTGGGCATTGTCAGCGAGCCGATATAGGCAAAGGCCATCTGCACGCCGATGACCGCCTGAGAATTCTCCGCGCCATAGTTGCGCGGCGTGTCCTGCACAATGTTGGGATACACCGGCGCGCAGCCAAGGCCCATAAACAGCAGGCCGAAAACCGCAATGCTCTGTCCCGGCACGAACAGCAGCAGGCAGCCCAGTACCATCATCACCTGGCCCAGCCGCACCATCTGCTTCGGGCTCAGCCTCATCGCAATAAAGCCCGATACGCCGCGGCCGATCGTCATGCCGATAAAGAACAGGCCGCCCATGGACGCCGCCGACGCCGCATCCATCCCGCGCGCCATCACCAGATAGGTAGCGCTCCAGAGGATAAATGTGGATTCCACCGCACAATAGCAGGTGAAATTCAGCAGCCCCTGCTTCGCACCCGGCAGCGCAAGCACCTGAGGGACAGAAAGCACCTTTGCGCTGCGTTCCTCTTCCTTCGCCTTTTCGCCGCCCCACAGGTTCAGCGTCATCAGCAGCACAATCGCCAGCACATACTGCATCGCGCTCACGCCGCGATAGCCCGCCGTCCATGTCATGCCCATGGAAAGCGCCGCGCTCATCACATACGGGCTGATTACCGTGCCCAGGCCCCAGAAGCAATGCAGCCAGTTCATGTGCTTGGCCTCGCAGTGCAGGGCGACGTAGTTATTGATCGCCGCATCCACCGCGCCGGCGCCCAGCCCCAGCGGGATGCCCAGCAAAAGCAGAAAAAAATAACCGGGCGCAAAGGACATGCCCATCAGCGCGGTCGCCGTCAGCAGGCCGGAGAAGGCCACAAGTCTGCCCGTGCCAAAGCGGCGGATCAGACGAGAGCTGTTGACGGAGGAAATGATCGTGCACAGGGAGACTGTCATGGAAATCAGGCCTGCGCCCCACAGAGGCGCAGATAGATCCGTAACCATCGTCGGCCAGGCGCTGCCCAGCAGCGAATCCGGCAGACCGAGGCTGATAAAGGACAGATAGATGATCACAAGCAGTGCGGTTGTTACCATATCCATTCTCTCTTTCGCAATTGAATTGCCCTGATTATAGAGGGAATTCCCTTCGCTTGTAAAGCCAAAAATGCAACAAAAAATGCCCGACTGCGTACGTCAGTCGGGCGAGTTTGAACTTTTGAATTAGTTCGCGGAAGCGGCTTCGGCTTCCATGTTGATGACCTGCTTACCGTCATAGTAACCGCAGTGCTTGCAGACACGGTGAGCGAGCTTCATCTGCTGGCAGCGCGGGCACTTGACGATACCGGGCGCAGACAGCTTCCAATTCGCACGGCGCATACGGCCGCGAGACTTAGAGATTTTTCCCTTCGGACAAGCCATTGTTTACACCTCCTCATCCTCATTCAGCAAAGATGCTAATGCCGAAAAAGGATTTCTGTGGGTCAGATCCTTCTGGCACGAACACTCATTGATGTTCAGGTCAGCGCCGCACTGGTCGCACAGCCCGCGGCAGTCCTCCTTGCAGAGCACGCGCGAGGGCATTTCAAGCAGCAGCACAGTACGCACTGCCTCGTCCAGCTCGAGCACATGGCCCGAATACATATATTGATCGTCGTCCTCCTCGCGTTCCTCGCTGTATTCGCCCTTATCGCGGATAAAGGCCTCCTCAAACTCCGCCTCGACAGGCGTCTGGGTGGGTTTCAGGCAGCGGGCGCAGGGGGACTGGATCACAGCGCGGGCAATGCCGCGCACAATGACGGTCTCATCGGCGAGCATATACGTGCCGGAAAGGGAAACCGGGCGGACATACGCAATCGTATCGCCGTTCCAATGATCCTCGCCCCAGACATCTTCAAGTTCAAACGCCACATCGACGCCCTTCTTTTGGATGCCCTTGGTGATATCCAGCTTCATCATTTCACCTCAAAGTTGACCGTTCCATATTATACGCACAAACCTTCCGGTTGTCAAGCGTAAATATTACAGGTTGGAAACAATTTCCAGCGTATCACGGGCAATCGGCAGCTCCTCGTTGGTCGGGATGCGCAGAACCTTGACCGTGGAGTCATCGGTGGAGATGACGCCGCAGCAGCCACGGACGTTCTTGGCCGGATCAATCTTGATGCCCATCCACTCGAAGCCCTCGATAACCTTGGCGATCGCCTCGGTGTCGTTCTCGCCGATGCCGGCGGTGAAGACGATGGCGTCCGCGCCCTGCACAGCGGCCATGTAGGAGCCGATGTACTTCTGCAGGCGGTAGGTCCAGATGTCCACAGCGGTCTGCGCCTGCGCATCGCCCGCGGCAGCAGCGGCCTTAACGTCGCGCATGTCGGAGGACACGGACAGGCCAGCATAGCCGGACTTCTTGTTCAGGGTGTTGAGCATCTGATGGATATCCATGCCGGTGTTGTCCATGATGTACTCGAGGACGGCCGGATCCAGGTCGCCGGAGCGGGTGCCCATCACGATACCCTCAAGCGGAGTGAGGCCCATGGAGGTATCGACAACCTTGCCGCCCACGATCGCGCTCAGGGAAGAGCCGTTGCCCAGGTGGCAGATGATGAACTTGCAGTCTTCCGGATTCTTGCCCAGATACTTCGGGGTCTCGCCGGCGATGAAGCGATGGGAGGTGCCATGGAAGCCATAGCGGCGAACCTTCAGGTTCTTATAGTACTCATACGGAATGGCATAGAGGAACGCCTTGGGCGGCATGGTCTGATGGAACGCAGTGTCGAAGACAGCGACGTTCGGCTTGCCCGGCATAACCGCCTGGCAGGCCTTGATGCCCGCGATGTTCGGCGGCTGATGCAGCGGTCCGAGCGGCACGAGCTCTTCGATCGCCTTCATGCTCTCTTCAGTAACCAGCGCGGAGGCCTTGAAGGTCTCGCCGCCGTGGAGCACGCGGTGGCCGCAGGCGCCGATCTCGTCCAGGGACTCGATCGCACCGTTCTCCTTATCGGTCAGCGCCTCGAGAACAGCAGCGATGGCCTCGGTGTGGTCGGCCATATTGCGGGTGAACTCGATGACCTTGTTGCCCTCGGCAACGGTCTGCTTGAAGTGGGTGCCCTCGATGCCGATGCGCTCGACAAGGCCCTTCGCCTTGACGGACTCATCGTCCATGTCGATCAGCTGGAACTTCAGAGAAGAAGAGCCAGCGTTGATAACCAGAATCTTCATGGGAATCAACCTCCGTTTTTTTGATGTGGCAGAATAATTTGACATGTCAGCCGGCAGAGCATCCTACAGGCAAGCATGTTATTCCCCGTTTGCGTGTTTTTCCTTTTGTAAATCCGCCCGACCGTGCTATAATAGGACAGGCAACACAAAAAAGCGTGCACACATAAAGACACAAAATGATTATACCTCATTTTTGACGTTTTGAAAAGGGATTTTTCCACCAAACTATCCATATGAAGGAGTAAATTATGCAGGTCTGCGGCGTCATATGTGAATACAATCCCTTCCACAAGGGCCATGCGCTGCATCTTGCGCGCGCCCGCGCCGAAAGTGGCGCGGACTACATCGTGTGCGCCATGAGCGGAGCTGCCGTGCAGCGCGGCGCATTTGCCCGCCACGACAAATGGATCCGCGCGCGCATGGCGCTTGAAAATGGCTGCGATCTGGTGTTGGAACTGCCCGCACGCTTCAGCGCTGCGCCTGCACCGGAATTTGCTGCGGGCGGCGTGCAGCTGCTCACATCGTTGGGCGTGCTCACGCATCTGTCCTTCGGCTGCGAGGCAGAATCCCTACCCCATATCCAGGCGGCGGCAGCGTTGCTCAGCGAGGAAACGCCCGCCTTCCGCCAAGCCCTTCGCGCGGGGCTCGATCAGGGGCTGTCCTACCCCCGCGCCCGTGCGCTGGCCGCGCAGGCCGCGTGCAGCACAGATGGTCTCGCCGACGCCATTTCCCAGCCCAACGCGGCGCTCGCCATCGAATACCTGCGCGCGCTGCCCAAGGCGGTCACGCCCGTTCCTGTCGTACGCGAAGGCAGCGGCTATCACGACAATGTGCTCGGCGCGCTCTCCAGCGCCACCGCCATCCGCGCTGCACTCGCGCGCGGCGAGCAGTCTGCGGTGCTCTCTGCCGTGCCCTCGCCCGTTCTGCTGTGGTCGGCCGAATGCAGTGATGCTGTACACGAGGAGGAAGCGCTCACCCAGGCGCTGCTCTACCGTCTGCGCACAATGACCGCCAAAGAGCTTTCCACCATCGCCGGTATGGAAGAGGGCCTGGAGCACCGCTTCCTCGCCGCCGCAAAAACGGCACAGACCCGGGATGCGCTGATTCTTTCCGTTAAATCCAAACGCTATACCTACGCACGCCTGTCGCGCATCTGCATGAATATCCTGCTGGGCGTCACAAAGGAATTCACAGGCCTCCACAGCGTGCCGACCTACGCGCGCGTGCTGGGCTTCAAGCGTGACGCGCAACCGCTGCTTCGTGCCATCAAGGCCGACAGCTCCATCCCGCTGGTCACCAAGACCGCCGATTACGACGATCCGCTCTTCGCGCTCGATGTGCGCGCGCAGAATCTGTGGTCTCTAGGCTGCACCAATCCGGTCCTTCGCCGCGCCGGGCGCGACTACACGAACGGGCCGGTCATTCTCTGAGGAGGAAAGAACACATGCGTATTTTTGCCGTTCCCGCCGCGATCATCCTCGCGTGCTGTCTGTATATGCCCCTGCCCAGGGCACGCGGCGCGCTGGAAAATCTGCTTGCGCGCGCCTATGCCTACGTGCTTCGCCTGTTCACCCGCCGTACCGGGCAAACGGACGATGCGCCAGCGCTCTTTACGTATCTTCTGCTCCTGGGCGGCGCGCTTGCGCTGCTGTGCGCAGTTCATCCGCTGATATCCATGGTCTTCATGGCGCCGCTGTTTACCGGCCTTGCCGTGCTGCCCGGCTGCGCGCAGGTCAAGGATGAACTGGACTCCGGCAAGTATGCGCGTGATATTCCGACATACGAACGCATTGTGCGCGACACCTGCGTATCGCTCTCCCCCGCATTCGTGCAGGGCGTCGTCACGCCGATGCTCCTGTGCGCTTTGGGCATGCCGCTGCACATGGGCGCGTCTCTGGGCTATGTCTATGCCGCGCTGTGCGCGCTTTCGGGCAGCCTGCCCACTGCCGCGTGTGCCGCATCGGCCCTGCAGCGCATCGGCGGGCGCGTGTTCGTCGTGTTCATGGTGCTGTGCGCAGGCGCAGCAGGCCGCAACCCGCTGCGCACACGGGGTAAATATCCGCACGACCGCCTGATGAACATCCTCGGCATTGCCGGCGACGGCACGGACACGCATGCACCCATGGCAGGCGACATTCCCCAGGGCATCTTCCTGTGCGGTTTTTCCTCCTTCATGCTCTGCCTTACGCTGTGCATCGTCGGTTTCGTGCTGTGCAGGTAAAGGGAAACAATACAAAAAAGCTCCACAGACGTGGAGCTTTTTAACTTTGGGTGTAACGTTGGGCTATCGCCCAAACCCATCTAAGGGCATCGTTCCCAGTCCCCTACTTCGCTTCGCGACGGTTTTAAGACTTTCTTCGTTTAAATCGCGCCGAAAGCAGCGACAGCCCGCGCGCCGCCAGTGGAATCATCAGCATCATGTAGGGGTAGATGTACTGGCTCTTGGCTTCAAAGAGCATGTGGTACAGGAAGCCGCCCAGGATTGTCACCGGAAGCATCAGCTGCACAGCGCCCGTCTTTTTTTCTCGGAGCAGGTCGATTGTGCCGCCCAGCGCCAGCGCGTAAACCGCCTGCTGGAAGAGATTCATATAACCCTCCAGCGCCACACGCGCCGGCGCATTGTCGCGAAAGAGCATATTCGCCAGACCGTTGAAGCGGCCGCTTTCCTCGCATACGCCGCCGTACCACAGGATATCATATGCCGGCTCCGCCCACTGTGTCAGGTATTTCTCGCTGAAGAAATCCCACGCCATCGCCGGATCGGCAGAAAACTCACTCAGCCTCTCGCTGAGCATCTGCATCGCCGCAGCTTTTTCCGTCTGCGCTGTCACAGCCAGATCCCAGTACTCCTCGATCATGCCATTGTACCAGCCCGCCGCGATCACCGAATCCTGCAGGCCCATCGCCAGCCGCAGCAGCATGCCCGTATCAGCCCCAAGCGTCACGCCGCTGCGCAGCTCATACAGCGCAACCACCGCCTTGGGCAGCAGCACGCACAGCACGGCGGAAACAAGCGCACATGCCGGCAGGAAGGCATCCTTCTTTTCCAGCGCGTACAAAACGGCACAGATCGCCAGCGCCAGCATCATGATCATCGCATTGGGCTTGACCACCGCCGCCGCGCCGATCAGCAGCGCATAGCCCGCGCCATAGCCCTTTCTTCCCGTGCGGACATAGCGCGCAAAGCAGAGCATCGCCAGCGCACACAGAAGGATCATCGGCAGCGCGCCGTAGACGAACATATTGAACAGCAGCATCGACGCATACGCGCCGTAGAGCAGCATCGAGCCCTTTTTTGTTCGCGTATCGCCTGTCACCTCGCCGGCAAGCAGGCAGAGCGCCCACGCAGCCAGCACGGTCATCACACAATTGAGCGCCTGCATGGTCATATTCAGATCAAGCCCCGGCAGCAGCCGCGCGATCATCTCCATCGGCAGCACGAGACCCAGCTGATAGGATACGCGGCTGAAGTATACGCTTTTCATCAGACCGTAATCGCCCGCGGCAAAGCGCTTGGCCGCCTCCAGCGCCAGATAGCTGTCCGCGCGCGGCAGCAGGCCAACAGCCAGAACAAAGCACAGCGAAAGCAGCACAAACACCGTCGCTGCCGCGATGCAGAATTTCCTGTCCGCGTGTTTTTCCAGCAGGGCATGCACCAGCGCCAGCACCGCTGCGGCCAGCGCCGTCAGCAACAGATTGACCGGCAGACTGTCGCTTCTGACGAGCACCTTCTGGTTCATTCGGTTCTCTTCCACGATCGACGTGGCCGTCCAGCCCAGCGAGCTGATCACGCACAGCATAAGCAGGCACGCAAACAGCACCATGGCTGCAAGCCCCAGAAAGCGCGCCGTCTTCTTGGAAAATCCCCTCATCATGCGCGCCTCCTTCCCGCGATCCAGCCAGACACGCCGTCCGAAACCATGCACAGGCCATGCGCGGCCACGGGCATCATCAGGATCACATACATATACAGATACTGCGCCTTCGCCTCAAAGAGCATGTGGTAGAGCACGCCACCCAGCAGGCACACAGGCAGCGCCACGGCGGCCATGCTCAGGTTTTTTCCCTTCAGCATGCCCGCAATGCCCACAAAGCACAGGATATGGAGCATCTTCTGATACAGGCCCATGCAGCGCTCCAACGCCATGCGCACCGCGCTTCCATCCATCGACGCTGCCAGCGTCATGTCGCCCAGCGCTCCGGTATGCTCGCACAGGCTGGAATACCACAGCGCACAGTACGACGGCTCCAGGAACTGGCTGAGCAGCTTATCCCTGAAAAACGCGAGCGTCATCAGCGGATCGGCCTTCATCTCGGCCAGCCGCGCTGCCAAATCCGCAGCGGCAATCTCCCTTTCCTGCTGCGCCGTCACCTCAAAGGGGAAGAACTGCTCCGTGTAGTGATTGAACCAGCCTGCCTCCGCTCCGCCTTCCTGCATGCCCATCACCAGGCGCGCCAGTGCGCTCAGATCGCCCGTGAGCTGTACGCCCGCGCGCAGCTCATACTGAAGAATGACCAGCTTCAAAAGCCCCACGGCGCATACCGCGCCCAGCGCCGCATATGCAACCAGCTTCCAATCCCGGCTTACCAGCGCATCCAGCAGCGCCGCGATCGTCATCGCAATCAGCGGCACAGCCGCGTTGGGCTTGAGCATATAGGCGGCAGCGATGCACAGCACATATGCAAAGCCAAAGCGCGCCTTCCTTTTCTTCAGATACAGCGCAAGGCACAGCGCCGCACAGGCGGTCATCAGCAGCATCGGCAGCGTACCGTAGACATAGATACACTGCAGCGCAAGCGGCAGAAACAGTACATACAAAAGCACAGCCGCCCTGGCCTCCCTTTCGGAAAAGAGCACCTGCGCCAGCGCCGCCATCACGCCCGCCGTGCCCGCGGAGAGAAACACGTTGAGCACCTGCATGAACATCGACAGATTCAGCCCCGGAACAAGGCGCTTGACCACCTCCATCGGCAGGCAGATGCCCAGCTGATAGGAATAAATATGGAAATAGTCGATCGTAAGCGGCTTATAATTGCCCCGGGCAAAGAGCTCTGCGCCCTCGAGCACGTAGGCAAAATCGTAAATCTGCTTGACCCCCGCGCCGACCACCAGCACCAGCGTACCGGCGCACCAGGCCGCAAGCATCGCTGCGCTCAGCTTAACCAGCGCAAAGCGGGAAAGCAGCCTGCCAAGCAGCATCACCGCGCCCAGCATCGCCGCCGTGAGCAGCAGGTTGGCGAGCAGGCCCTCCTGTATGAAGGTGACCACCTCGTGCGACCAGGTCTGTCTGCCCAGGTGCGCTGTCACGAACATACCGCCCAGCGCCACCCCTGCAAACAGGCACAGCGCCATCCCCAGCGCCGCGCATACGCAAAGCCGCTGCAGCTTCTTCGTTTTCGTGTTCATCCGCACACCTCCCCATTTTCTATTCTCCATCTTAAGTCAGCCCTGCGTTTTTGTCAACAAAAGAGACGGGGGATTCCCGTCTCTTCACGATGCAGTATTCAGGTTCGGCGGTTTCCTGTCACAGGCTCATCAGGTGTGCAATCACGCTCTCGGCCCAGCTGTCAAAATCCTCGCCGATCCGATCATAGAGCAGGCCGGTCGCATCCTGCGCGCCCGCGCTCAGCGCCGCAATACTCGCGCCCAACGCGCCATCCGCCGGGGATACGATGCCCTGCTCGTCAAGCAGCGCCGCCACAAACGAAATCGCCGCCTCGCGCCTTGCAGCATCCTGCCATGCGCTCCGGCTGATGGCTACGCCGAAGGCCGGCGTGCCCACGACCACACTGCGCGCCTGGCCGTCCTTGGCGGGCAGATTGACAACCTGCACGCTCTCATAGCGCGCGGGATCGATCATCTGCGCGAGCATGTCCGCGTCAAAGCGCATCGCCGCATCGCCGGAAAGGAACCGGCTCTCCGCGTCCATATCCGACATATTCCACGGGTCGCTGCCAAACGCGCCCACCTGCGCAAGTGTGGTCAGCACATCCTTTGCGCCGTCCAGCGCGGCCTGCCGGCCATACTGATCCTGCGGCGCGCCGCAGAGCGCCGCGCAATCCAGCACGATCTCGTTCCACTCGCACAACGCATTGGCGATGGGCAGCACGCCCTCCTGACCGAGCTTCATGCACGCGACCAGCAGCTGTTCAAACGTATCCGGCACGGCAAGGCCATATCGCGCGAGCACGTCCGTGTTCACATACAGCGCCTCCCAGTACAGGCGTACGGGCGAAAGCAGGATGCTGCCATCCGCTTCCTTCATCGCCTGCATCTTCTTCACGCCGATTCCCGGCGCGGCGGCGTATAGTTCCGGCGCGCTCACCAGCTCGTTGACGGTCAGCCCGGAGCCCACCGGCAGCACGACCACATCCGCTTCTCCGCCCGCGAGCATCGCTCGCAGCGTTTTCATCCATACTTCATCCGTCACACCGGAGTAATCCTCGACCATATTGCCGGTCTCTTCCTCCCAGCGCGTGATCATGTCCATATAGCCCTGCGCGGCAAAATCCACATCTGCAAACGGCGTAAACGTTCTGAGCGTCACGCCAGCCGCCGTCGCGCCGGCGCACATCGCCGCCAGCAGGCAGAAAAGCACCGCAGCAGCCATCCGTTTGTACATATTCATCCTCCTTTACCCGTTTACAGTCCGAGATTGATCGCCTTCTGCAGCGTTTTTCTGGCCAGCGGCGCCGCAACACCGCCGCCCGAGCCGCCGTTTTCCACCAGCACGCAGACCGCATACGGCGCATTGTCATTGGTGATATAACCCACGAACCATGCATGCGATTCGATATCCTTGTTGTTGCTCGCCTCAGCGGAGCCTGTCTTGCCCGCCACGACATAGCCGTTAGAAAGCGCAGCGCGCGTGCCTGTACCGGATCTGACCACGCGGATCATCTCTTTTTCCAGCCGCTGCGCGGTGGCGGCGTTCATCACCCGCCAGCCCTCAAAGCTGCCCGGCAGCTCGCGCGTGCCGCCCTGCGCGGTTTTGATCTCCTTGAGCAGGTGCGGCTCTTTCATCACGCCGCCGTTGGCGATCGCGCCTGCAACGAGCGCCATATGCATGGGCGTGGCGAGCACGCGGCCCTGGCCGATGGACGACCACGCCAGATCCTCCTCGCTCAGGTTGTCGATAGGGTAGCTGGAATTGTACACGATCATATCGCCGAACATGAAATTCTCGTTGAAGCCCATCTGCTGCGCCGTATCGCCCAGCATTACATAGCCCAGTTCCTGCGAAAGTGCGGCGAACGTCGTATTGCAGGAATTGGCAAACGCGTCCGAGAGCGTCTGCATACCGTGGCCTTCCTTCTCCGTTACCGAGTAATTGCCCACAGGATAATAGCCCGTGCAGTCCAGCGCGAACAGATCCATATCAGGCAGGTTCTCCAGCGCCGAGGCCATGGTCACGATCTTGAATGTTGATCCCGGCGGATACAGTCCCTGCGTCGCGCGGTTGATCAGCGCGCCTGCCTCCTCGTCAGAGAGCGCTGCGTCCAGATTCGTCGGATCGAACTGCGGCATGGAGACCATCGCCAGCACCTCGCCGGTCCGATAGTTCATCACGACCACCGCACCGCGCTTCCCATCGGGAAACTGCTCGCTGATATAGCGCGAGAGCCGCTCGGAAATCGTCAGGCGCAGATTATCGCCGCGCTGGGGCGTGCCCGTGAGCGCATCGGATACGCGCTCAAACACGCTCGACCTGAAGCCGAGCATATACTGCGCATGGAACGTATCCACGCCGGTAGACACCTTGCCGCCGCTATCGCCCACCACCTGCGAGACAGCCATGCGCGTATCCCGCGAATGATTGTATCGCCTTGCGCCGGTTTCGTCCGTATAGGCCAGCACCGTGCCGTCACGGTCGGTTACCGCGCCCATGATCACCTGCTGCTTCTGGCTGGAGATGCGCGGGTTATGCGGATTGGCCACCCAGCGCCCGCCGTAGAAATACACCGAATAGCAGAAATACGCGATCATCAGCGCAAACAGCGCCAGCAGCACCAGCACCAGCATATGGATGCGGCGTTTGATAACCTTGATAGAATCACTTCCTTCTTTTGGGGATTCCATCCCCAAACCCCGGGCAGGGACATTGCCCCTGCACCCCATTTTCGCTTCGCGGCTGCTTCAAGCCGCCTGTAGGGAGGGGCTCCGCTCCTCCCACGAATTCCTTCCCTGTCTCTTTAAGCCGCCCGCAGGGGAGGGGGGCCGCTCCTTCCACGAATTCCTTCCCTGTCGCTTCAAGCCGCCTGTAGGGAGGGGCTCTGCTCCCCACCTCATTGCCGCGCGTTCATCCCTTGATCGAGAGTACATCCTCCTCCAGATCCTCCTGCGCGCGGGCGCAGATGCCGTGCAGGATGCCGATCATGCACAGACATGAGAGCAGCGACGAGCCGCCGTAGCTGATGAAGGGCATCGTCACGCCCGTTAAGGGCAGCATCTTAATCACGCCGCCCACGATCATCACCGTCTGAATCGCCAGCATGGCCAGCACGCCGCAGCCCAGCAGCATATCAAACGAGCGCCTTGAGCGGGAGATCACCGTTACGCCGCGCAGGACGATGAGCACATACACCACCAGCAGCAAAATGCCGAACACAATGCCCAGCTGCTCGCAGATGACGGCGAAGATAAAGTCGTTATAATAGGCCGGAATCTTATCCGGCGTGCCCTGGCCCAGGCCCACGCCGAACAGCCCGCCCGAGCCGATGGCCAGCAGCGCCTGAATAATCTGATATCCCTTGTCCAGCGGATCGCTCCAGGGATTGCGCCACATTGCCACGCGCACCTTCACATGCGCAAACATCTGATAGCCTGCGTATGCCGCGCCCGCGCCGCCGCCAAGGCCAATGAGCGTCAGAGGCATATTGCCGCACGCCACGTAGAACATGACCAGCGTCGTCAGGTAATAGATCAGCGCCGTACCCAAATCGCGCTGGAGCATGAGCAGCAGCAGACACGCGCCGGCAAAGAGGATCGCCGGCATCATCTGCAGCACCGTACGGTGTGCGCTGAAATAATATGCCATCGCCAGCACCAGCGAAAGCTTGACCAGTTCGCTGGGCTGGAACGAGCCAAACAGCGGCAGGCTCACCCAGTTCTTGGCTCCGCCCGACCACTGGCCAAACGCCAGCGGCAGGATCAGCGCGCCAATGCCCAGCAGCATCGACAGGATCGTCCATCCCTTAAAACGCCTCACCTTTGAAACGATCAGACTCATCACGAACATGGCCGCCAGGCCGATGAGATAGAAATTCGCCTGCCGCAGCCCGCGATCGGGCGATACCGTATAGAGCACCGATACGCCCACGCCGCACAGAAAATTGGTCAGCGCCATGATCAGCGGATCAATCGGCCATACACGCGGCAGCACCAGCGTGGTCAAAAGTCCCGCAGACGCCATCAGCGCCGCCAGCAGCAGCGCACGGCTGTCCAATGTACCCGGCGTGCGAACTGCGCACAGCAGCAGCGCCCCCGACACAAACACCGCCGACAGCAGCGCAATCATCGTTACCAGCGAATCCACGCCCCGGCTCACGGCCCGCCTTCTGTCGCGCATGGCAGCCTCTGCGCGCTTGCGCTCACCGCGTGCGCGCCTGGGCTCTCGTTCTTTCTTCTGCTGCGCCTTCCGCACCGACTTGCCGTCAGCCATCACCGCACGGCGCACCGGCGCTTTCCTGGCGTTCTGTTTTTTTGCCTTTTCCCCGTCGGCCGCCTTGCGAACCGGGCTCTTCTTGGCCGCAGACGCTTCTTTTTTCTCTGCTCTCAGCTTTTTAGGCAGCAGCTTTTCCGCCATTTTCTCTTCCTTGGGATCTTCAGGCTTTGCCTTGCGGTACTTTGCGTTTACCGCGCCGTCGGACGCAGGCTTCTTCCGGGCCGTATAGGTCTCTTTGCTCAAGGCCATGCGTCACCTCCGGCTCCTTGTTTTCTTCTCTTCATCGGTCTGTTCGCCGTCTCTGCGCGCCCGTTTTTTCCCGGCTGCAGCCTTTTCTTTCGCCTGCTTATCACGCAGTTTCTTCTCTCTTCTCGCTTCGCTGCGGCCCGGCGCGCCGATTCCGTCGCCCTTGCCCTGCTGCGCCTTGCCCCGGCGCGCACGCGTCACATATGGATCGTCGTCCATCGTACGCATGCGCTTGCTGCCATGCAGGTGCAGCACAAGCTTTGCATCGCCCACGCGAAGCACTGCACCATCGCGCAAAATCGCCTCGTCGCCCGGCTCCACCGGCACATCGTCCACCAGAAAGCCGTCCCTGTGCAGGGCGACCATATGCAGTCCGTCCTGCTCCATCCAGAAAAACGCCGAGCGCATATGAACCTTGCGCACGGGAATGCACACATCGCAGCTGCTCGCGGACCCCATCGTGCCCTCGTAGGGAACGCGGATCTCCCCGCCCGCGGCCAGCCGACGCCCGCCGTTGAGCACTGCGAGCGTGCCCACTGCGCCCGCCTGCGGCAGGTTTTTGCGCACACGCCGCCACAGCGCGCGGTCGCGCGCATATTTGCGCACAGACAGCAGCACAATCATCCCGATCATCAGCGCACTGATGTAGCCAAAAAGCTGAGACAGCACCTGATACCACGCCTGCGTCAACGCCCGCACCTCCTTATATCCATTCCGCACGGACGCCATTGCCCTGCGGATACCGATGGATTCTCTCCTCCGGCACACAGCTGGTATCCGCATATTATACCATACAAACGATTCACATGTCTCTTTTTATCCTGTTTCAGTCGGTTTTTTCCAAATATCGATGCGCTTCTTGCCAAACAAAGCCTGTACGTGTATAATATATGAGTTAGAATATCGTTATTGTCTCTGTTTTACCCGAGACACAAGGAGGACACGCATGGCAGAAGAAAGAATGCTCATTACCGGTGGGCAGCGACTGGAAGGCACCGTCCGCGTCAGCGGCGGCAAAAATACCGCCGTCGCCATCATTCCGGCAGCCATCCTGAGCCAGACGCCCTGCGTGATTGAGAATCTGCCAAGCATCGAGGATGTGCATGTTTCGGTGGAAACGCTGCAGCATCTGGGCGCAAAGGTCACCTACGACGCCAAGGCCGGCGTTATGGAGGTTGATTCCAGCACCATCAACCGTACGGACGTGCCGCTGGAACTGTGCAGCAGAATGCGCGCCTCTTCCTATTATATCGGCGCGCTGCTGGCGCGCTTCGGCGAGGCCAGCGTGCCGCTGCCCGGCGGCTGCAACATTGGCCGCCGCCCCATCGATCAGCATATCAAGGGCATGCGCATGCTCGGCGCAGACGTTGATACGCCCGGCGGCACTGTCGTCGCCCGCGCGAAGGAAGGCCTCATCGGCGGCGATGTGTTCATGGACATGGTCACCGTCGGCGGTACGATCAACGTGATGCTCGCCGCCGCCTGCGCGCGCGGCACCACCACCATCTATAACGCCGCCAAGGAACCGCACATCGTCGACACGGCGAACTTCCTCAACTCCATGGGCTGCAAGGTCAAGGGTGCCGGCACGGACGTGATCCGCGTGCGCGGCGTGCAGGAACTTCGTGCCCGCCGCCCCTATGCCGTCATTCCCGATCAGATTGAAACCGGCACGCTGATGATCGCCGCAGCCGCGACCCATGGCGACGTGACCATCAACGGCTGCATCCCCACCCATATGGAAGCCCTGACCGCCAAGCTGCTGGAGATGGGCGCACGTGTGGATGAGCGCGACGATTCTATCCGCGTGCGCTCTATGGGCGCGCATCGCGCGGTCACCTTTAAAACGCAGGTTTATCCCGGCTTCCCGACCGACCTGCAGCAGCCCATGAGCGCGCTGCTGTGCACGGCCAGCGGCACCTCCACGATCGTCGAAAATATCTTCGAGTCCCGTTTCCGTCATCTGATGGAGATGGAACGCATGGGTGCGCGCGTGCGCCTCTTCGATCGCACGGCTGTGATCGAAGGCGTTTCCCAGCTGCACGGCGCTGCGGTTGAGGCGAGCGACCTGCGCGCGGGCGCGGCGCTTGTCGTGGCCGGCCTGATGGCGCAGGGTACCACCGAGATCAGCAATACGCACTTTATCGACCGCGGCTACGAGCACCTGGAAGATAAGCTGTCCGGCCTGGGCGCGAAGATTTCCCGCGTGAAATACTGATGAAACAACAAGTATATTCGATATAGAACCCGAACATTCGTGCAAAATTAAGGCGGTTTTTACCGCCTTTTTTTGTTATTTCTTTGCTCAACTGCACAGAATATCGAAAATCCCTTATATTCCAAAGATTTTTTCTTGTCACCCAAATTCTTCTATGCTATAATTGACGCTGGTTGCCCCTAAACGGGGCTTAGCATAGATTGAAATAAATTCAAAAGCGACGGTTTCCGCCGCGCTAACCTTAGGAGGGTTTAAACCTATGCCTCTGATGAACGAGTACAACAAGGACACCATCAAGGAGTCCATCCTCAACAAGCTGCTGCGCTATTACGGTACCACGCTTGAGGAAGCGACCCCGAAGCAGATCTACGCTGCCGTTGCCGGCACTGTTCGCGATCAGATCATGCTCAAGTGGCGCTTCGAGAAGGAGACCCGCCGCGAGGAGAAGGCCAAGCGCCTGTACTATCTCTCCATCGAGTTCCTGACCGGCCGCTGGCTGCACAACAACCTGCTCAACCTCTGCTCCACCAAGGAATATGAAGAGGCCTTCAACGAGCTGGGCCTGACCCTGCGCGGCGTGCTCCACGAGGAGCCGGAACCGGCGCTGGGCAACGGCGGCCTTGGCCGTCTGGCTGCCTGCTTCCTGGATTCCCTGGCGACCCTGGATCTGCCGGCCATGGGCTGCACCATCCGCTACGAGTACGGCCTGTTCCGTCAGCGCATCGTCGACGGCCAGCAGGTTGAGGTTCCGGATGAGTGGCTCACCTACGGCAACGCGTGGGAGATTCCGACCCAGCGCGACGCCGTGACCGTCCGTTTCGGCGGTCAGGTCATGGAGAACTGGATGGGCGACAAGCACTACGTCTCCCTGCAGAACACCGAAGACGTCATTGCCGTGCCGTATGATCTGCCGATCCTGGGCTACAACAACGAGGTCGTCGACCGTCTGCGCATGTGGAGCGCCGTGCTGCCCAAGAACTTCAACCTGCAGAAGTTCTCTGCCGGCGATTACAGCGGCTCCACCGAGGACAGCGATTCCATCGCCGCCCAGATTTCCAAGGTTCTCTATCCGGAAGACAACACCTACAACGGCAAGAAGCTGCGCCTGATGCAGGAGTACTTCCTGGTCTCCTCCACCCTGCAGTATGCCATTAAGGACTTCAAGCGCGTCTACGGCACCAAGATGGATCAGCTGCCGGAGAAGGTCGCCTTCCACATCAACGATACGCACCCGGCGCTGGTCATTCCGGAGCTGATGCGCATCCTGGTGGACGAGGAGCACCTGCCGTGGGAGGTCGCCGAGAAGATCACCACCAACACGGTCGCTTACACCAACCATACCATCATGGCCGAAGCCCTGGAGAAGTGGCCGGAGAACATGATGCGCGAGACCCTGCCGCGTATCTACGCGATCATGCAGGAGCTCAACCGCCGCCTGTGCCAGAAGCTGTTTGACCGCTTCCCGGGCGAGTGGGACCGCATCGGCCACATGGCCATCCTGGCCTACGACCAGGCGCACATGGCCAACATGTGCATCGCCTACAGCCACGCTGTCAACGGCGTTTCCCAGCTGCACGGCGACATCCTCAAGCGCTCCACCTTCTCCGACTACTACAAGATCATGCCGGAGAAGTTCATGGCCATCACCAACGGCATCACTCCGCGCCGCTGGCTGATGCTGGCCAACCCGGCGCTCTCCGCCCTGCTGGACGAATCCATCGGCCAGGGCTGGCGCAAGGACACCATGGAGCTGGAGAAGCTGCTCCCGCTGGCCGACGACGCTGCCTTCCAGGAGGCCTTCGCCAAGATCAAGTACGAGAACAAGGCCCGCTTCTCCCGCTGGATCAACCGTCATCAGGGTATCGAGCTGGATCCGAACACCATGTTCGACGTTCAGGTCAAGCGCCTGCACGAGTACAAGCGTCAGCTGCTCAACGCGCTGCACATCCTGGTGCTCTACAACCGCATCTGCGATGATCCGAACTACACCATGGCGCCCCGCACCTTCATCTTCGGCGCGAAGGCCGCTCCGGGCTATCGCCGCGCGAAGGAGATCATCCACTTCATCAACGTGCTCGCCGACAAGATTGCCAAGCATCCGCGCGCGAGCAAGATGATCAAGATCGCCTTCCTGCAGAACTACAACGTCTCCACCGCCGAGATGCTCATGCCGGCCTCCGAGGTCAGCGAGCAGCTCTCCACCGCCTCCAAGGAGGCCTCCGGCACCGGCAACATGAAGTTCATGATGAACGGCGCCGTGACCATCGGTACGCTCGACGGCGCGAACGTTGAGATCGCCGAGCTGGTGGGCGACGACAACTGCTACATCTTCGGCATGCGCTCCGCCGAGGTCGAGGCGCTCTATGCCGCGGGCACCTACCGCAGCCTGGACATCTACGAGACCAACGCCGAGCTGCGCCGTGCGCTCAACATGCTCTTTGACGGCAGCCTGACTCCGGAGAACCCGAAGATGTTCGAAGGCCTCTTCCGCGCGCTCGTCTTCTCCGACAACGGCGGCCTCGCCGATCCGTATCTGGTGCTCAAGGACTTCGGTTCCTATCAGGGTGCTCAGCGCCGCCTGGGCAACGACTACCTGGATAAGAAGGCCTGGACCAAGAAGGAGATCATCAACGTCGCCAAGTCCGGCGTGTTCTCCTCCGACCGCACCATTCAGGAGTACAACGACAAGATCTGGCACCTGCCGACCCTGTCCCGTAAGAAGTAAGTTTTATTTCAATCTATGCAGCCCCCTCCGAGAAATCGGAG
>JAFQIF010000116.1 GCA_017397695.1 Clostridia bacterium | reverse complement strand
TTCATGAAGTCCAGAGCCAGGTCCATATCGGTGCCGTTGGTGATGGCCCAGGAAGAACCGCCGTTGTTGGAGTAGTTGGTCGCGGTCTCGAAGCCCGGCAGCTTCGGCATGTTGGTCAGAGCCCACTTGCCGGAGAACTCCGGAACGCCCATGATGGTGCCGAGGATCCAGCAGCCATTGATGGTGCCGACGCAGGAAGAGTTGGCCAGGGTGCCGCAGTACTCGTCCCAAGTGTTAACTTCGACGAAGATGCCTTCGGTAACCATGGTCTTGTAGTACTCCAGAACCTTCTGGCAGGCCTCGTTGTTCACGAAGTTGACGGAGCCGTCCTCGTTGAACATGGAAGCGCCGCAGGACTGCAGCATGATCAGGACGTGGTCGATGGAACCAGCCTGGCCGGTCAGCATCGGCAGACCAGTCTTGGCCTTGACGTCCTTACCGATCTCGATGAAGCGATCCCAATCGATGTCGGTCAGGTCAGCGATGGTGTAGCCAGCCTGCTCGAGCAGGTCGGTACGATAGGTAGCAACGACGGTGCCCGCGTCGAACGGGATGCCGTAGTTCTGGCCATCGATGACGGAGTACGCCAGCTTACCAGTCGGGAAGCCTTCGAAGTCGTACTTCTCGGTGATGTTGGTGTAAACTTCCGGATAGTTCATGACCATCTTCTGGAAGGAGTTGTCCTGGCAGAGCATGATGTCCGGCAGGTTGGAGATGTCGCCAGCGGAAGCAGCGGTGATGACGCGGGTCTCGATGTCCTCAGAGAGAACCTCTTCGATCACGACTTCCACGTCCGGGTTGATGGTCGCGTACATTTCCTTGGCGACCTTCATGGCGGCGATGTTGAAGTT
This sequence comes from Clostridia bacterium, assembly GCA_017397695.1. The sequence continues at coordinate 31,697 of JAFQIF010000116.1, read as the reverse complement.
CGGGTCCCAGGTCCAGATGGTGATCTTGCCATCCTCAGCAGCCAGAGCGGCGGTGCAGGAGATGATCATCGTCAGGGCCAGGAGCAGGGAAACAAGCTTTTTCATGATAGTTTTCCTCCTCATGATGTTTGTTCAGTTCGGCCAATTCCAAAGCCGAATTGTTGTTATCATTATAACATGCAAAAACACCGCTTTGTGCGCATTTTCGATCCAATCCTTAGCGAAAACGCTCATTCTTGTCCCGAATGCTCACAAAACGGTGTATATTATTTGTTCAATCGGCTGCGTCGCCACTCGCTCGGGCTCATGCCGACATGCTGTTTGAAATTGCGGTTGAAGGCAGCGACGGAGGAAAAGCCGGCGCGCACAGCGATGTTCTGAATGGCGTCGCTGGTTGTGCGCAGCAGGTTCATGGCGCGATGCACACGATAAGCGTTCACATATTCCAGCGGACTTTGTCCCATGATCCGCAAGAACTGCTTGCGGAAGTAGCTTTCACTCATCGAGCAGCTTCTGGCCAGGGTGCTGATTCCGATGTCTTCCCGGTAATGCTCATAAACGTATGCCAGCGCAGGTTCGATGGGCTGGCGCAGATACGCATCCACCGGCTCACCGGACGTATTGAGCGGCGCGCTCTCGCCATAGCGGGCAAAGAGCATCATCAGCAGCATCACGCACAGCTCCAGCTCCGCAGAGGAATCACTGCCGTCGCCCCTGCGCAGATCAAACATCAGCTGAATCAGGGAAGCGGCTCCGCTGGCGTCGCTGCTCAGGAACATGCCGCTTTCGCTGATGGATTCCACAAAGGCAGAGATGGGCGCACGATAGCGCTCCGGCGCAATGCGCAGCAGATAATCCTCGTTGATGACCAGATAGCGCCAGTAGATCATCTGTTCGCTGTCGTATTCCTGATTGTGGTGAACGCCCTTTGGCGCAACAATCACCGATCCTGCCGAAGCGGGATAGCGCTGGTCGTTCAGGCGCACAAAGGCGCTGCCCGAGACACACAGGCCGATTTCCAGGTAATTGTGGTAGTGCGGCGCATCGCTGATAAAGGGAGGATAGTACGGCGTGTCGATCATCGTAACCAGAACGCGGTCGCCGACCGTGGGATAATTGCGGCATTCTCCGCTGAGCGGCTCTTCCAGCTGCCTGCGCAGCTCAATATCAGACGAGCTCGGCATGGGTATGCACCTTTCCCGGGCAGAGCTTTCGCAGGCAATGCAGCAGCGGACCGGTTGCCTGCAGATAGATGCGCACGATGTATCCGTCCTCCGGGCCGGAGCCGTGCGCATAGAGCACGCAGCTGGGCTTGTCCGGATCCTGAGCGGATGTGTAATACGTCACACGGTGGTTCTTATCGGCGGCATTGAACGCTGCTTCGCCGATCTCGATTTCCGGAGAGAACTGGTCGGCAATGACGATCAGCTTTTCAAGATTGACATAGGCAAAGGCAATGTTCACCGGCTTTGCGCGTGTGCCGGAGATGCGGCGGATATGGAAATCATATCCATTGAGCTCATAATCATAGTAAATGGTCACGACGCCCTTGTAATACCAGGCAAAAAACAGCGTGCCAAGGCTGGGGATGAGCATGACGGTGCCCCACATGGTACCCAGGAATGTGAAAATGGCCACGGCAGTATACAGCATGATCAGGATGACTTTTTTCATCGTGGGAATCTTGCGTCTTACGCTCTGGCGATAGATGATATTGCTGACTTCAGCGGGACTCAGGGCCATGGGAAGCGCCTCCTCTTGTGGTGTTTCGGATTGCAGGATGCCTACTAACTATATCATATTTCGTGCAATTTGCAAATGGATTCTTGTGCATGCTGCGATTGACCCGTATAATATAAGAAAGAAATAAACTGTTGCATCATGGAGGGATCGGCATGTTTGCATATGAAGCAATTGAGCGGGCAAAGGCACGCGTGCAGCGCGTGACGGGCGTATGCCTGCCCTATGATACGGCGGCTGTGCATGGCGAAGGGCTGACGGTAACGCTCAGAGGCGGTCGCGCGCAGATCATCGCGCAGGACGAGAATGCGCTGACGCGCGGCTTCTTTCTGCTCAGCCGCTGCGCAAAGGAAGGAAAGACGGAGCTGAGCGTTTCGCAGAAGCGGCATTTTGCCTCCTGCGGCGTGATGGCGGATTGCTCCCGCAACGCTGTGCTTACGGTGGATGCGGTCAAGCGCTATATCGATCAGCTGGCCTGCCTGGGCATGAATATGCTCATGCTCTATAGCGAGGATACCTACGAAGTGCCGGAGTATCCGTATATGGGCTATCTGCGCGGCCGCTACACGCAGCAGGACCTGCGCGAACTGGATGCGTATGCGCTGCAGGCCGGCGTGGAACTCATCCCCTGTATCCAGACGCTTGGCCATATGCGCCAGTTTCTGCAGTGGAGCGAAAACGCCCCCCTGCGCGACCAGATGGACATTCTGCTCATCGACGACGAGAAGACCTATGAACTGATCGAGGCGCAAATTCGTTCCATGCGCGCATGCATGAATTCCGGACGCATTCATATCGGCATGGACGAAGCGCATGGCGTAGGCCTGGGCAATTACCTGCTCAAATGCGGCGAAACGGACAGGCATGCACTCCTCAACCGCCATCTCTCGCGCGTGGTAGCCATCTGTGAAAAATACGGTTTCAAGCCGATCATGTGGAGCGACATGTTCTTCCGGCTCGGCTCCAAAACCAATGAGTACTATGACCTGGAAGCCAACGTACCCCAGCATGTGATCGAGGCGATTCCGGCGGTCGATCTGTGCTACTGGGACTACTACCATGAGGACGAGGCCTTCTACGATGCGATGCTCACGCAGCATGCGCGCATGGGCGAGCGCACGGTATTCGCTGGCGGCATATGGACATGGAGCGGTTTCCTGCCGCATGTGAAAAAGACTGAAGCAACAATGTTCCCGGGGCTTTCCGCCTGTGCGAAGCACGGTGTGGATACGGTATTTGCCACGCTGTGGGGCGACGACGGCGCGGAGACGAACCTGTTCCTGGCGTCCTCGCTGCTGCCCATCTTCTCGGAGAGCTGCTGGCAGGGTGCAGACTGTCCCAGGAGCGAAATGATTCTCGCGGGCGAATGCCTGACCGGCATGCCGCGCGCAGCGCTCTGTGCGCTGGGCGAGTTCTATCCCAATGAAAAGGATGTGCGTACGGGCAAGAGCCTGATCTGGTGCGATCCGCTCTATCCGATTCTCGATCCCATGGGCGACAGCATGGATGCCGTGATCGCCCGCAGCGAGCAAGCGCTGGATGCGCTGCGCGCATATCAGGAAGAAACGGTCGGCTGCTATGCTCGCCTGCTCTTTGAAATTGCAGCGGAGAAGGCGCGCATTGTGCGCGATCTGCGCCAGAAGTATCTGGCAGGAGACCGCGAATGGCTTGCGAAGCTGGCTCAGCAGGACATTCCGACACTGATTAAAAAATACGAACAGCTGATGCGCGCGCATCGGACACTCTGGGAGCGGGACTGCAAGCGCTTTGGCTGGGAGGTCGTATGCCTGCGCTATGGCGCTGCGATGTGCCGACTGGCTGATGCTGCAGATGAGATTATGCGCTATCTGTCCGGCTCGCTGAAGACGATCGAAGAGCTGGATGAAACGCCGCTTTCTCCGGCGCGTTCCTCGCAGCAGTATATGCACCTGGTCACGCCGTCAGCGGGATTGGGTACGGGGTTTTAAAGGATATTTAGTTCACTAAGCAGCTTGAAACCGCCGCGAAGCGAAGAAGGGGTCTGGGGACAATGTCCCCAGGCGGGTTTGGGCGGCAGCCCAACGTTTCCATGCGCGAAGCGCCAGATAAGCAAGAATCAAACAGGAGCCGAAGGCGACGCTCCGATTCTTGCTTTTTTCTTCGATTGGGTTACGTTGGGGATTTCATCCCCAAACCCCTGACAAGGGATTTCATCCCTTGACCCTTCTTCGCTTTGCGGCGGCTTTAAGCTGCCTTAGTAAACATTCTATTCCCACCGCATCCTATCCGCATATACGCCAAAGAGCCGTCGAATTGACGGCTCTTTCTTGCTTTTACCATGTATTGCCGAATCCAGTAATATACCAATCCTTCTTATGCACGGTATACTGGCAGTTCTCCCGTGTGATTTCATCTTCCGGAATCTCGGACATGTTGTAGTATTTCTTCTTCGGCGTCGCATCGTAGCGGTAGTTCATGCGCTTGATCGTCGAGTTCACATTGCCTTCGATGGTCGTCAGCTCATACATGCCCTCGCCCAACTCTTTCACGCTCTCCACAATGCCCACGTGCGTATAGGGCGTGGAGCCGCGCTTGCCGTAGATGACGATGCAGCCGGGCTTGGGAATCGCTTCCATCTTGTCCGCCTGCTGCCAGCGGCCATGTTCCTCAAACACATAATATACGTTGCCTACGCGGCCCTCCATCGCGGAGATCACCTCGCCCGGCTCAACCGTCACATCCTGCTTATGCTTCACCAGCTGCACGCCGCTGTGCTGCGCGCAGTAAATCTGGAACACAGAACACCAGCCGATCTCGCGCTTATCCTGATAGTACCACTTGGTGTACTCGTTCGCCTTGGGCAGCTTTTCAAAGGGATGCTTTTCAAACTGCGCGCGCGCAAAGAGCACAAAATTACGCGCCTCCAGCGGCATATCCTCCGGGAACGTGAGATCATACGTCTCCAGTTCGCCTTCCGCCTGCGTGGCAATCGCCTCAGGCGGCGTTTTCATATTCACCGGCGCAGTATCCGCCAGCGCACCTGCACCAAGCAGCAGCGCACTGACGAGAAGCGCCATGACCAGTCTTTTCATTTTGGAACCCTTTCTGGGGATTTCATCCTCAGACCCCTGACAAGGGACTTCGCCCCTTGACCCCATGTACGCTTCGCGCCTGTTTCAAGCAGCTCTGCGGTCAATCACCCATGGTCAGTGCAATTTCGCTGCCAATTTCCACGGTCTTCTCTTCGCCGTTCTCGCGCACGGCAACGCTCCAGCCCGGTTCGCTGCACGTAATCGTGTAGCGGCACTGGCTCGGGGATACGCGTTCGCTGACGAAGTTCAGCTTCGCGCTGCCAATGGCGACATTCTCCAGCTTCCAGCCGTCCCAGCCGATAGGCGTATGCGGCGCAAAAACGATCGTCCTGCTCTGTGCATCCGGCGTGAAGCCGAACAGGCTCTCCGTCATCGGCCAGATAAAGCCCGCTGCGCTGCGCGCAGAAAGCAGCACGCCCGCCTCCTCGGCCTTCATCGCGCCCGGCATGCCCGGCGCACCTGCGTGCGCCATCAGGCTCAGGCAGCCGATCATCTGCTCCACATGCTCATGCTTGCCATGCCAGTAGGCCAGATGCGCCAGCGGCGCATTCTCACCCGGCTTGGGCATCTCCGCGGGCGCAAGCTTGGCCAGCTCTGCGCAGCAGACGCTGCCGTCCTCACCCGTCATGCGCAGGATATACGCCTGACCCTTCAGCGCCAGCACTGTCTCGCGCATAATGTCCTCACGGATATCGTCAAAATTGCGCGTCGCACGGCGCAGATAGCTCACGCACAGGCCCGTCATCGGCAGCATATCGCGCGCGAACTGCTTGTCACCCGTCCACTTGAGCACCCTGTGTACCAGCGAAACAAACAGCGCGCTCTCCTTCACGCCGCCAATCTGGCGGATGCGGCCGCTGCGGGAAATGCGCTTGGCCAGACGGCCCGGCGCCAGCTGCGCTTCTTCGCTCAGGCGAACCAGCGTGCGCAGCATCTCCTGCACCTGCATGCCGCCGCCCAGCGGCAGCAGCGCGCTCATCGCCTGCGTAAAGCCCTCGCCGAACAGGGAGGGATGCTCCGGCAGATCGGTGCAAAGGCCCACGCCGCCGCGCGGCAGCTCGCGGGTCAGCCAGTCGCCATAGATCTTCGTCCAGTTCCAGCAGCGCTCCAGCGCCTCATCCGGCAGCACGGCGCTGCTTTCGTCCATCAGCTTCGCCAGGCGCGCTTCCTTGGCGGCAATCAGCTCGCCCGCCTGCGCGCGCAGCTGGGCAAGCGCATCCTCCGCCTTCGAGCGGGAAGCAAAGCCACCGGCAACAAACAGGCGCATCGTCACCTGTGCGCCCGCATTCACGCGCACGCGGTAGAACATGCGGCCGTTTACGCCTTTGCCCAGCGTATTGCCAAATCCATAGACGCTATGCGGCAAATCCGCCTGCAGCACGCGGTGCTTCTCCTCCGCGCCCCATACGGCGTGCCACGGATTGCGGCTGTCGCGTGCATAAAACGCCTGCGTCTTCTCGTCGTATTCGCCCACATCGCGGCCCAGCTCCATGCTGTCCTCGCCGCGCGCGCTTGCCACGGTCAGGATATCCGTACGCACGGTGAAGGATACCTCCACCATCCTCGGCGCGCTTTTCCTGTTTTCAATCGTCAGCTCGATCACGCAGCCGTTCACGCCGTCAGGAATATACTGGCGGCGCACGACGTGCAGTTCCTGCTCCTGCATGCGGTAATGGAACGCGGTTGCAGCCGGATTGATCTCGCATGCATCCGCACAGGTAAGCGGCACATCGTCGATAGCAAAGAAGAAGCCATCGCAAACTTTCTTCTCGCCGGCCCACAGGCCGCCCATCTCGCCCTCGACATTGAAGCCCAGATCCGGGAACAGGCCGCTCTGCGCGCCGATGAGCACGGCGTGCGTACCCGCGGTCACAGCGGGCATATGCATCTGATCGTAACGATAAACCCTGTACTTGGAGAGCATAGGCAAACCTCCTGATTTAGTCCCTGATGACGGCGATCACCGTGGAAAGGATCAGCTTCACATCCGCCACAGGCGAAATCTCGTGCAGATACTTCATATTCAGCTCGATCTTGTCGGGCATGATCACATCGATATACATGCGTTCGGGATCCTCGGCCCCCTCGAGCATGTCATTTTCATTGCGATAGGCGATGGACGCATAATCCGTAATGCCCGGACGCACCAGCAGTACCTGGCGCTGATAGGGCGTGTACAGGCTTACGTACTTGGACACCTCGGGCCTGGGGCCCACAAAGCTCATCTCGCCTGTAAACACGTTGATCAGCTGCGCCAGCTCATCCAGCTTCGTCTTGCGCAGGAATGCGCCTACGCGTGTGATGCGGCTGTCTCGGCCAACGGTAATGGCCAGACCCTTCTTGTCAGCGTCGACCACCATCGTGCGAAACTTGTAGATGCGGAACTCTTTGCCGTTTTTGCCCACACGCACCTGCCGGTAAAACACCGGGCCCGGATCGTCTATCTTGATCGCAACCGCGATGAGCGCCAGCACCGGCCAAAGCACGGCAAGCGCGCAGCCGGACACCACGATATCCATCGCCCGCTTGAGCGCAAGCTGCAGCTTTCTTTTTTCCAGCACCGCAGCGATATCCATCTTTTGCATATATAATTCCTTTCGAGAAATCTCAACTATACCCTGTCAAATACATAGGTGAACAGGAAGCACATCGCAAACGCCATCCTGTGCTTCATCATCAGCAGACGCACCGCCAGCTTCGGCGGAAAGGCCAGCGGCCTTACATCTGCAAACCACGCGCGCACATCCGCGCGGTTCATATAAGCACGCGCCTGGCGCACCCGCGCAAAGAACCCATATGGCGTGCCGGGATAGCACAGATTGCGCACGGCCGTCACCGCCATCTTCCTGCGGCGGATTATCATGCGGCGCATGCACTCCGGATAGTCTTCCAGCAGTGCCGCAATCGCATCATTGGACAGATCATGACTTTTCGGTACATGGGCGCTGTAGCGCTTGGTGACGCTGCCGCCATGGAAGCGGTAATGATAATACGCCTCGTCCACCGCCACAGCGGCTCTGGCGCCCAGCATACATTCCACGATATACAGCAGATCCTCCGCGTAGCGGATCTCCTCGCGGAAGCGATGGCTGCAGGCCAGCTCCCGCCGGAACAGATTGCGCGGCGTGTAGCCGGAGAGCGGCAGTTCGTCGCTGTCCGTCTCTCTGGAGAGCATCGCCGGGAGCAGCGTTTCGCGGATGGCCGCCTCGTCAAACCGCGCGCCAGTATCAAACCCCAGCGGCACGTTTTCCTGCTTGCTTTCGTCATCCTTGAACACCCGGCAGAACGCGATATCCGCCTCATGTTCTATCGCCATCTCATACAGGCGCGCATACATCTGCGGCTCGATCCAATCGTCGCTGTCGCAGAAGATCACAAACTCGCCTGCTGCAATCTCCAGTCCCGCATTGCGCGCAGCGGACACGCCCCGGTTTTCCTCAAAAGCGATCACGCGGATGCGGTCGTCCTGCTCTTCCGCCTCACGCAGAATGGCCAGAGAATTATCCGGACTGGCGTCGCAGACAAAGATCATCTCCAGCTCCTGCATCGTCTGCCTGCGCAGGCTGTCGATGCATTCCTGCAGAAACGCTTCGCAGTTATACACCGGAATGATCACCGATACCTTCGGATGCATGGCTTATTCCTCAATTCTGTCCGCCGTGCTGCGGCTCAGATCCGCACGCCACAGCGGAGCCTGCACCAGCAGATACGTGCAGCCGATCACGGAGAACGGCGCATACACGGATTCAAACATGCCCACCAGAATAAACACCGCGCAGAACGCCAGCGGCGTAGCCGCATAGGCGCTCGCCTTCCTGTGCGTCCAGTAATACTGAACCGAGCGCACCACCGCCAGCGCCGTATAGGCGACAAGCAGCAATCCCGCGATAAAGCCGTTGTTATAGGTGACGCCGAAGAACGCGTTGTGCGCATTGAAGTGGCGATCGCCTGCGCCATCCAGCGCAACCCACTCACGCACGACGCTCGTCTCATGGCCGTTCCAGGTCAGATTGTCCAGAATCGCCATCCAGATGCCCCAGCGGTCGCTGGTCAGGTCATCCATGGAGAGCTTACGCTCCTCGGGTCTGGGTACGGTGATCTCCTGTCCATAGGTTTCGTAGTTGTACACCGCCAGCGCGTAATCCTCTTCATAGGCCTCGTATACCTTGTCCAGCGTCACCTTTGCGCCCAGCACGCCAAAGCAAAGCACAAACACCGCCAGCAGCGCAAGCAGCCTGCCCGGCCTCTTCGCGTTGCCCGCAATGATGGCCACCGTCAGAATCGCCACCACGCCCACCATGGCCAGCAGGCCGGAGCGGGACAGGGAAAGCACCAGCGAAGCAGCAGCCAGCAGCGCGCATACGCCGTAGGCGACCATGGACTTCGTCTTCTTTTCCTTGAAGCTCGCATAGCTGAGCAGCAGCGCTGCAGCCGTCATCACCGTGCAGCACATGGACAGGCAGTTCGCGTCGTAAAACACGCCCTTGTAACCCGGATAGCCCAGCGTCACCGGCACGGTCAGATACGACGCCACCAAGAACGGCAGCACCGCAAACACGCAGCCGCGCAGGATCGAGCGGAAGGTCGATTCGTCATCACGCGAGGCAAGCACGGAGAAGACCACCGGATAGCAGATAAGCAGCGGCACGCTCTCGGAAAGCCAGTCCTGATAGAATACGCCGGAGACGACCATCATGCCGTGCAGCGCAAACCACAGGCCTGCCATACCCTTGTGAAAATGCACGCGCGCCTTCACGCCGCTGCGGGCAGTCAGCGTCACAAACGCCAGCAGGATCATGCCAAAGAGCACGAAGATCATCCAGCGCATCGGGAACTTGCGCTGCGTGAAGAGCACGCAGTAGCCGATGAGCGCAAAGAGCGACGCCGTCAGCAGCCGGCTGTCAAAGATCTCGTTGAAGATGCCCGTTACCTTATCGTAGAGGTTGAGCATCTTCGTACCGTCAATGCCTTTTTTGCGCATGTTATTTCCTCCCGAAGTTCAACACTTCCAAGTAAATTGCTTCAACCGTTTCCGCGTTCCGCGCCCAGGTGAGCTGTCTGGCGTCTGCCTGCCCCTTGCGGCGCAGCGCCTCATGCCGCTCGCGGTTTTCAAACACATCGCGCATCACGCGCTCAATTGCATCAATGTCTCCGGCGGGAACCAGGAATCCGTTTTCCCCGTCCGTAATCGTATCCTCGATGCCTTCTTTTTCGGCGCCCACGGAGATGCAGCCCGCAGCCATCGCCTCGATATACACGATGCCATAGCCCTCGCCCCAGCTGGGCAGGACAAACAGATCGCTCTGTGCCATCCGCCGGAGCACCTCCTCGTGCTCCAGGCCTCCGGTAAGCATTACGCGGCCTTCCAGCCCCAGTTCCTCAATGCGGCTTCTCAGCTGACCTTCCATTTCGCCAATGCCCACGATGGTCAGCGTCGCATCCTTAAATTCATCCGCCAGCCGCGCAAAGGCCTCCAGCGTCCTGTCCATGCACTTGCGCGCCTTGAGCGTGCCCACGGAAATCACCGTGCGCGGCGTATTGGTCGTCTCATCCGGCACGAGCGACAGGTCCACGCCGTTGGGCACGATGCGCGAAATCTTTTCCTCGCCGCGATAGGGTGTGACGCGGCTCATCAGCAGGCTGGATACCGCCATCAGTGCATCGGCCTCTCCGGCGATCATCACATTGCGCGCCCACGGCTCCCTGCCGGGAATAAAGTAATGGAAAATATCCGTGCCATGTACCGTCAGCGCAAAGGGAATCCCAAGCGCCCTGGCTACGAGCAGGCCTGCATGACCGTCGCGCGGGAGCATGTGCGCATGCACAATATCGAACGGTTTTTCTTTGTGGAGCCGCTTGGCAATCGGCAGCGCCGCCGCAGCCAGAAGCCGCCCGCCGATGTATTTTTCTCCGGCGTTGCCTAGTGTCAGGCAGCGGGGATAAAACACCCGAATGCCGTCAATGACGTCTTCCTTCGGCGTCCGCGCGGCGACCTCGGCCTGCTTGGGGCGAAACCGTTTCATCATCGGTATCACACCCACGCATGAGATCACGATAACCTCATGCCCGCGCGCGGCAAGCGCCTTTGCCTGCTCGTGCACATAAAAGCAATAGGGAGAATTGTCCGCCTGCCTGTGGATCATCATCAGAATCCGAAGCTTTTTTTCTTGCATCGGGCGAACACCTCCTTCTCCGCCTGAGGGCGGGACCTCATCCATCTCGCCTTTCGGCGTTCTTCCTTTCCCATAGGGGAAGGCTCATTTACGCTTGATAGAGTTCCATCCATTTCTTGGCAACGATCGGCCAAGCGTAGCCCTTTGCCAGCTCTACGCAGCGCGCGCTGCGCTCCGCATAGTCGTCGGCCATCTTGCACAGCATCTGCGCCTGCTGCTTCACATCGCCGCAGACCACGCTGTAGCCGACTTCACCTTCCTCAAACTGGCCGTCAAAGCCCTGACCTCGCGTATAGAGCACCGGCACGCCCTGGCTCATCGCCTCCAGATAGACCATACCGAACGTCTCGGCGCTGGAAGGCACCAGCAGCACATCAATGCTGCTGTAGAAGCGCTTCATCGCATCCATACCATTGGCCACGCCCAGATAGGCGTCGCCCTCGTGAAGCGCAGCAACCAGCTCGTTCATCAGCTTGCCCTCGCCCACAGCGCGCAGCACACAGGGCGTACCCATTCCGCCTGCCCTATGCACGGCAGAGAGCGCGTCCAGCGGACGCTTGCGCTTCGTCATCCTGCCGGCAAAACCCACGCGCAGCGGGCTTTCACAGCCCTCGCGCGCCGCGCCGTCCAGCCAGTTTTCATCAATACCATTGGGAATGACCGCTGTCTTCGGCTCGATCATCGCGCGTTCGCGCTTGCTGAACCATTTGGAGAGCACCTTTTCCTTCGCAGCATTGCTCAGGAACACCACGCGCCTGGCGGCACGCAGAATTCGCCGGGCCATGGCATGCAGATGCGGCTCATATTTCCAGATCGCCTCGATGTCGCTGTAGCGCAGGGTGACGACGTAAGGAATGTTGTATTTTTCATGCAGCGCCAAGGCGATGGATCCATCGGTAAAGAGCGTATGCGCGTGAATCAGCTTCACACGGCTGAGATTGATTCCGTTTTCGATCACGGGCACGCTGCGCTTTGCCTTGCGGGAGAAAAAGATTGCGTCGCTTTTTTTCACCGTCAGCGCTGCATAGGTTTCCACGCCCTGCGGCTCGTTTTTGCCCAAATCCTTCCTGCGCTTTTCCGGCACGAATACAGTTTGCTCCAGGCCCTCGTCGCGAAGCGCCTCAAACATCTGCGGGAAGACGGTGCTGCCCGCCAGGTTGCAGCAGATATGCAGAATCATGCCTTCTTACCGCCTTCCTTTGCCTTCTTTTCCTTCTCGGCCTTGAGGAACTTGGGCAGATTGCAGATGCCCACCAGCGAGCCGTAGCCATAGGCAAAGTGGAACGCCGGATAGAGGATCACCTCAACGGGGAAGAACTTCAGCCCCTTCTCCTTCGCGATGGTGTAGGAATAGAAGAAATCCAGCAAAGAATACGCGCCCCACTCCAGTGCCAGCAGACCGCCGAACAGCCAGCTGCGGGTGATGAGCGTCAAAAGAATCAGACCGATGGTGGAGGCCACAAACGCCAGCGGCACGAAATGGCGCACGCCCATCGAGCCCGGCACCAGCGTCATCGTGATCACGCCCCACTTGCCGTTCATATATGCCATCTTCATGATGCCGCGCATGGTATCGCGGCAGTAATAGAGCACACGGATTTTATGATTGAGGTATACCTTGCCGCCGTTTTTGCGGATGCGGTGGTTGAGCTCGTTATCCTGGTTGCGGGTCATGCGCTCGTCAAAGCCGCCGATGCGATCAAAGAGTTCCTTCTTCCAGCAGCCAAAGGGCACTGTATCGACATAGCCGTCCTCCTGCGTGAGGCGGTAGGTCGCGTTGCCCACGCCCAGCGGCGTCTTGAGCATCTCGGCAATCGCCTCGCCCATAAAGCCTCTGCCGCGCGTTTCAAACACGCCGCCCGCGTTATCGCAGTCCTGGGTCAGCAGCGTCTCCACGGACAGGCGGATATAATCCTCCGGATACTCCGCATGCGCGTCCAGGCGCACGATCACGTCGGCCTTGCATGCGCGGATGCCGATGTTCATCGCGTAGGGCACCGTACGGTTGGGATTATCCAGCACGACGATCTGCGGATGCACCTTCTGCATGTCATGCAGCATCGCGACGGTGCGGTCCTCGCTTCTGCCGTCGACAAAGATGACCTCCATCAGATCGGCAGGATAATCCTGCGAAAAGATCGAGTCCACACAGGCGGCGATATATTTTTCCTCGTTTCGCACGGGCAGAATGACAGAAATGAACGGCAGCTGCATGCTTCTTACTCCCAACTTTCGAGTTCTGTATATGGTGTTCCATATTAAGAATCACAATGAATCAGTTTATTATAGCACAAAGGAACGGCAATGAAAAGAAAGAATGACAAAAAGCCGCCGTGCAGCGCCAACCGCACGGCGGTGTTGGATTTCTCTCTGCGAGGAAAACTGCAAAAGCGTAGCGACCTTCCTGCCTATATTGTACGATATCCACCTGCCTCCGTTATGCCAGAGGCAGACGGCTTTTATTTCTCCTTCTCTCTGAGCAGCGCAATTGTGAGCCGCGCACCCATGCGCATCCCCTGAATATACGCCTGCTCCATCTCCATTGCATCTGCGCTGTTCTCCGCTTCAAACAGCCTGCTCATTTCGGCAGCGATATCCGGAGCGATCTTCTGCATTCTTTCCAAAAGCGCCTGCTGACGCGTATCCAGCTCTCTCCTTTCCTGCCGCACTTCCTGTGTAGGCTGGTATTCTTCTTCCGGACGAATCATTCCGTGATACAGTTCGTGCAGAATCCTATCCATATTCCGCCCCTCATACATCATACGTTGTATTTTTGAGCAGAGTATACATCGTTCGTTGTATTGTTGTCAAGTAAGCAATACAGACAGAGGTGATGTGCATGTACTATCCACGATTAAGAGATCTGCGAGAAGACAAAGATCTGACACAGGATGAACTGGTTCAGATTCTCGGCATGCACAAAACCACCTATACCAACTATGAGCAGGGAAAACGTGAGATTCCCTTCGCGCTAGCTATCCGACTTGCTGAATTCTACAACGTATCCCTTGACTACATCGCAGGATTCACAAACGATCCGAATCCACTTGATCCGTATAAAAAATGACCGGAGACACCAAGGCTTTTGCCCGAATGTCTCCGGCTTTCTTATGCTTTTAAGCAAGCAGTTCAGAATCAGAATTGTCGCCTTTGGCTCCTCTCTGATTCTTGCTTGCGGCGCTTCGCGCATGGGGTACGTTTGGGGATTTCATCCCCAATCCCCTGCCTGGGGACGTCGTCCCCAGACCCCTTCTTCGCTTCGCGGCAGAAATAAGGATTAATACCACATCCACCCATCGAACCAGGCCACCGCATCGCACCAAGCGCGCGGCACCTCGACACCCGAGGCCAGCGGATAGAATGCGATAAACAGCGCCACAGCTGCAACGCCCAGCAGCGCCGCAATCGCATACGAAAGCTTCTTATGCTCCCTCGCCAGATACTTAAGCCCCAGCACCGTCGCGATGATGATCCACGGCACGGATGCAAAGTAGTGATAGATGAACGTAAGGCGGGACACCAGTACCCACGGCAGATAGCCCGACAGGAACGCCACGCAGATAATGGGCATCACGCGGTCGTCCGCATCCTCGCGGCCTGCCGTGATGCGCAGCGCCGGCAGCGCATTGCGGTACACGCTGTAAACAAGCACAAACAGGATGCCGGCAAGGCCCGCCCACCACACGGCTGGATTGCCGAACGCCAGAATAGACGACGCCATACCCGGCGCTTTGAAGTCCGCCGCGTAATACCACATCGGCTTGACGATCAGTGGCCATTCGTACCAAGGCGAGGCAAAGTAATGCTCCGCAACAAGGTTCGCGTGGTAATCCAGCATCAGCACCTGCGCATCCCAGAGCTTGCGCAGCGTAGCCATGTCCCACTTAAAGCCGCCGTAGGCCGCAAGATACGGCACATAGCTGGCCACGTAGATCGCCAGCGGCACGAATACAAAGAACACAAAGCACGCAAGAATCGTCTTCGTTCCCCTGTCCTTAAACAGCGCCGCCGCGCGGGCAAACGCAGGGTCTTCATCCCGATGCGCTTTCGCATATACGCTCTGACGCCAGAGCTGATAGAAGCGCGCAAAGAACAGCACGGCCAGACCCGCCGCGCCGTAGCAGCCGATCCACTTGCTGGCGATCGCCAGGCCCATGAAGACGCCCGACAGCGCCAAGGGCACAAATGTATCCCGCAGCCGCTGATGATAGAAGCTCATCTTCATCCAGCGCGCCATCAGCAGGAACATCAGCATCATAAACAGCACCGGGAACGAGTCAATCGTCGCGATGCGTGTCTGGGTGAAGTGCATGCAGTCAAAGCTCAGCAGCAGCGTGCACAGTGCGCACCAGATCGTGCTGCCCAGCAGCGTTTTGGCCAGCAGATACATCGCCGGCACCATCAGCACGCCGCAAAGCGCGCCCGCAAACCGCCAGGCAAAAGGTGTCATGCCCATCAGCCTGATGCACCAGGACATGAACACCTTGCCCAGCGGCGGATGCGTCGTCTCGTAGGTGCTCAGGCCGTGCGCATGCTCGTAGCCCGTGCGGCCGTGATAGATCTCGTCAAAGTACATGCTGTTCATGTACGAGGGCTTATCCGGCACGGTGTCCTGCTCGTCGATCACGCTCATCGGATCGCTCATGCGGCCTTCCACGCCGCCCGCATTCACCGCAGAAACCGCCGGGAGCAACACGCCGTTTTCATCCACCGCCGCCATCTCCCACAGGGAGCCTGCCGCGCCGTCAAACGTGACGCGGATATAGCGACCGGAGAAGGGCAGCATGCCGCCGTTTACCGAGGCGACCGTGCCATCCGCATCGTACACCGGGCTGCGCATCGCCAGCCACTTATAGCACTCGCCCACGTCGAAATATGCGCCCGTTTCCTCCGTGAAGCTGACGCCGTCTTCGCTCGTCGCCACGGTGAACTGCGTGCTCGACACGCCGCCATAGTAATAGATATGGAAATTGCTGCGGCTTTCGCCCAGATCGATGGTCACCGTCTCGCCTGCCGCCGTAGAGGCATAGCCGCCCTGCGGCGCTTTCGTCGTACCCAGGCACCAGAATCCGATCACGCCGTAGATGAGCGTCAGCGCCAGCATGATTGCCCAGTCGGCCTTGCCCATATGCAGCTTGTAGTCCTTTGCGTGCAGCAGTTCTTCGCGCATGCGCGCATCCGCCGCGCCGGCCATGCTGCTTTCGCCGCGTTCCTGCGCCGCCTTTTCTGTGCGGGGCCTCAGGCGCATCGGCCCACGGCCCAGCGACAGGCTCACAGCCGCCCACACGGTCAGGCCTGCGGCGATCAGCTGCGCCGCGCCAACCAGATGACCCAGCCAAAGATTGGGCGCAATCAGATGCTCAAAAGCGAGCACCACGCCGATATTCACCGCCGAAGCCGCGCCGGCCAGGATGGAAGACGCCAGCAGGCGCACATCGCCTGTTTCCAGATACGCAAGCAGCAGCAGCACCAGCGCAGGCAGCACATAGCGTTCATGCATCTTGCTGCCCAGCGCAAAGATCAGCTGCATCGTTGCGGCGCTGGCAAGCATCAGGCGTGTTCTCTCCCTGCCGCGCAGATAAACGAACACACCGAAGGCAAACGAGAGCACCATCAGCACCGTGCCCAACAGCCCATACGTTACGCCGCCAAAGAGAATCTGATCATTGGGTACCCAATTGCCGCCAAGCAGGAACATCAGGTTGCCGGTGGACAGCGTCGCATAGGCGTAGCTGGAGAGCGTCTCCATGTACTTATCCACGATCCAGAAGGCCGAATCCTGATTCGGCGAGAATGGCAGCACGACAGCCGCCGTGACACCGAGGCCCAGCAGCAAGCCAAGCACGGCAGGCTTTCGCGCCTCTTTGCGCCGGATCACGTCGCGCGCAAGCGCGGCAACGCCCAGCGGTGCCAGCAGGCCTGCCTGCGGCTTGGCCAGCACGGCCAGCGCAAACGCCGCAAGGGCATACTGCCACCGGCCATCGCGGGCAAGGATCAGCACGAGCACCAGCAGCACGCAGAGCACCGCATCGATCTGGCCCCAGCATGAGCCTGCGATCACAAACGCCGGATTCAGCGCTACGAGCGCACAAAGCCCCAGCGCACTCTTTCTGCCCGCTGCACGCTCCGCCACCCAGTATACTGCCAGCGCCAGCAGGATATCGCAGAAAATCGGCACGGCCTTGAGCAGCAGTTCGCCGCCCATCGTGCCAAAGGAAATACCGAAAAGCTTTGCGATGCTGCCCAGCAGCCCCAGCACCAGCAAATACGCCGGCGGATAATCGCAGAAGTAGCCTTCCTCATAGAAATTCGCCGGACCGCCATGCGCCATCTTCCCTGCCCACGCGCCGAAGCAGCCCATATCTACGCCATAGCCCCTGACCACGCTGGCCAGCGCCACACGCAGGACAAGTGCACCCATGAGCAGCACACCAAGCTTCACCCGCGCCCTGCCTTCGCTCATGCTGCCGCCGGCGATCACCGTGCGCGCAAGCACAAACGCAGCCAGCAGATACGCAGCCGCTATGGCAAGCAGGCCCGGAATCACCAAGGCCTTGTCCCCTTCACCTTTAGGCGCTGTTTCCTTCTGCGGCTCGGGCGTGGACAGATCCAGCACAAACGCACCCACCGGCACGCTTTCCACCTGTTCCAGCGTCACATCGTCAAACCATGCGCGTCCCGTCGCCTCCGATCCATAGCCGCCAAGGCGCACGCAAACCGTCGCGTCCTTCTGGCCCTTGCCCGTCTGCGCGTAGAGCGAGATGGTTTCCCATTGACCGTTCGTATCGTGCACGTCGTCGCTCGTGCCGAAGATGCCCAGAAACGACACGTTCGCGCCGATTTGATCCGGATCGCAGCCCTCGGCCATCACACGCGCGGTCAGCTTATAGGTCGCGTTTTCGCGCACGGCAACCGTCTGCTCAAAGCGCGCATCGTTCGCCGCCACGTTTTCAACGAGCACGGCCTGTGCGCCATCCTGAAGCGTCACCGCCTCCAGATACGACGCGCCGGCGCTGGTGACCCACATGCCGGTGTTCCAGCCATCGGGCATGCCGTTTGTCACGCCGGAAAAATCTCCGTTCTTCAGCAGATTGCCCTGCTGCACCGGCTGATTCTTCCCGCCGCCAAAAAGCAGCGTAGCGCTGAGGATCAAAACGATCACGAGCAGCGCTGCAAGAATCCCGATTTGTTTTTTGTTTTTCATCCTGTGATGCCTCCGATTTCGGGACGGCCGGTCAGTATGCCGGCCCCTGATAGGCAAACGCATTTTCGATATGCGTCATGCGTTCGCCCTGAATCTCGATCACATCAAACCGCGCCTGCCGATTCATCAGGCCGTTTTGCATCAAATAGTACATGGCACCCTTACAGATGCGCTTTTGCTTGGCGGGCGTGACCGCCTCGCGCCCGGGGGAAAACCTGCCCGAGCGCGCCTTCACCTCGATGAAGACGATCATGCCTTTATTCTCTGCAATCAGGTCGATCTCCGACCCGGGCGAAACATAATTGCGCGCAAGGATCGCATAGCCCTTCTGCGCAAGGTATTGCTCCGCGCGCACTTCGCCCAGCGCGCCCCGCACATGGGAAGATTCGCTCATCGTCATACCTTCACAAAGTTGCCAATAAACGAGCGCCTGTGCGCCGGGCAGGGACCGTATTCCTTCAGCGCCGCAATGTGCTGCGCCGTACCGTATCCCTTGTTTTTGGCAAACCCATACTGAGGATACTGTTCGTCCAGTTCGCGCATCAGGCGGTCACGCGTCACCTTCGCCAGGATCGACGCCGCCGCGATCGAATAGCACAGCGCGTCGCCATGCACGATGCCGCGCACCTCGCCCGGCACATCAAGCCTGTCGATGGCGTCCACCAGGAACAGATCGCAGGGCGCATCCTTGGCAGCCAGCGCCATGGCGTTCTTGGTCGCGTTCAGGATATTCACGCGATCAATCTCCTCCGGCGAAGCGAGGATCACCCTGGCGTATACCGCCGTTTCCAGAATCTGATCATAGAGTGCCTCGCGCCGCTTTTCGCTCAGCTTCTTGCTATCGTCCACATACAAAAGCAGCGGATCGCTGGGCATGACCACGCAGGCCGCCGCCACCGGGCCGCACAGCGGGCCGCGGCCCGCCTCGTCGATGCCGGCAAATGCGCGTCCGGTCTGCCAGATTTCGCGGTCAGTCGCGCTGATCTCGACAAGACGCGCGTTCCAGTCTTTCTTCATGCTTTCATCTCATAGGGCTCTGCCCCATCCCCCGGCCCAGGGGCTTTCCGGTCGCCCTCAGGGCATACCCTTCGGCCTTTACCAAAGTATGTTATACGTCTGTTTTTTCTGCAGGCGTTGTCTCCCGCTTCTTCTCCGGCGCTTTCTGCAGCGTGATCCTGCCCAGCTTGCCCGCGCGGAATTCATCCAGGATCACCGCCGCGCCGCGGTCGGTATCCATCACGCCGCCCGGCATCAGCCAGCCGCGGCCGCGGCATGCCTCGTCCAGCAGCTTATCGCCGCGCTGCGAAGCGTCCTTGATCTTGAAGCGCGCAACCGCCGCCTGCGGATTGATCTCCATCAGATACTCCAACAGACGGATGGCCAGCATGCCCTGATCCATGACCTGATCGTTGATCGTGCCGACAAAGGCCAGCGCACGCGCATCGCTTTGGTCGTCGAGCTTGGGCCAGAGCAGGCCGGGGGTATCCAACAGCTCCAGATACGGCGTGATCTTGACCCACTGATTGTTGCGCGTCACGCCCGGACGGTCACCGGTTTTGGCAATCGAGGATCCGTTGACCCTATTGGTAAACGTGCTATTGCCTACGTTCGGCACGCCGACGATCATCACGCGCACAGTCTTTTTGACGCCCTTGGCCGCCATTTTCGCCACGGCCTCGCTGGCCGCCTTTTCAATGCGGCTGACAACGTCCTTGGCGCGCCCCTTCGCGCTGTCGAAGCTCATGCAGTCGATGCCCTGCGCGCGGAAATGCGCCAGCCATGCGCGGGTTTCCGCCTCCTCCGCCAGATCCGCCTTATTGAGGATCAGCAGGCGCTTCTTGTTTTTCACCAGCTCGCCCAGATCCGGATTGCGGCTGGCGCGCGGGATGCGCGCATCGCACAGCTCCACCACCACATCCACGCGGCTGAGCTGCTCGATCAGCTTCTTCTTTGCCCGCGCCATATGGCCCGGATACCAGTTGATCGCCTTGTCCTCGGCGCGCAGAATCATATGATCATACTTGTTTTCTCTGTTATTCATATAAAAACCTATCCATCTCCGCCTGTGATGCATCTATATCATAAGGCGCATGAATTCCGAAAATCCATGTCCTAACCATACCATACAAAAAAGCCGCCGGAAAAAACCGGCGGCCGGTAGCACAATTACTTCTCCTTAATCTTGGCGGCTTTGCCGGACAGATTACGCAGATAGTACAGCTTCGCACGACGGACCTTGCCGCGGCGGAGCACCGTAATCTTGTCAAGACGCGGGGAGTGCAGCGGGAAGGTACGCTCCACGCCGATGCCGTAGGAAACACGGCGCAGGGTGAAGGTCTCACGGATGCTGCCATTGCGCTTAGCGATGCAGATGCCCTCGAACGCCTGGAGACGCTCGCGCTCGCCCTCAACAACCTTCACCATAACACGCAGGGTATCGCCCACGTTGAACTTGGGAAGATCCTTCTTGAGCTGCTCGCTTTCGATCGCACGGATGATCTCGCTCATTGTCGATTTCTCCTTTCATCATAGACGCTCATGCCAAGCGCGACTTCGCCTGCAGCGGAACGTCCGTTTCATACGGAGGCTATTATATCATCAGACCACCATGTTTGGCAAGAGCAAAAAATCCGTTTTTTCCTGTTTTTTTGCTGATTTTTCTGGTATTTGTCTATCTA
Source organism: Clostridia bacterium (assembly GCA_017397695.1). Next base: position 10,831 of record JAFQIF010000116.1, on the reverse strand, counting down.
CTTCATCGTCTCCATCGCCGCCTGCACGCCGCCAAGCGCCGCCTGCGCATCTGCGCCTTCCTCCAGCACCCGTTCAAGCGCTTCGCAGTACAGGCTGCGCAGTGTCGCGCCATACGGATGCGCGCCCGGATCCCACAACCACACAGCCTCATCCTGCCAGATGCCCCGCGCGCCGAAAATGCTTTCCGCCTGCATATCCAGCAATTCAACGGCTGCAAGCAGACCCGCCTCACGCACAGCATCGCCGCCCGCAAAGGCGCACACACCCGTCAGTTCGAAGGAACGCACCTGCGTGCCGACCGCTGCCGGATACGGCATGAGCATCGTCTCCATGCCGCTTTCTTCCATTTTTTCGCGCCAAATCCCATCCTCTTCCGCCGTCCAATCGATAAAGATGGCCGTTTCCTCCGCCAGGAAACGTTCCAGCGCATCCGCCCTGCTTTCGCAATAACCAATCATCTGCGCATCCACCGCATCGCTCAGCCATCGCACACCGCCGCACAGATCCGGACTGTCCGCGGCAAACCCTTCTGCATTTTCGTCCATGAGCATGCCGCCAAAGATCGCCTGTGTCAGCGCTTCAATCGCCGCGCTCGACGCCGGCTCCGGCCGCCAGATATCCAGCGTCGTCCGACCTCGCATCATAAATTCTTCCATGATCTGATAAAACTGCGCCGGGAACCATACCGACGAGGATTCCCTGTCGAGCATATAGCCAAGGCCCGTCTGCTCAAAGAGCGCCGTATTCACCGCCATCTGTCTGTGCCGCGCTGCCAGCGGCGCCATGAAGAGCATTTCCCCATGCACGCAGCTGCCCAATACCTGGCGCTGTATCCGCGTCTGACGGCCGATGCGCGTCTGCAGGGCGAGCAGCATGCCTTCCCGCGCATAGGGCAGCGCCTGCCCGGGCGGGCAGACAGCCAGATCCGGCGCGCGCCCCGCCAGCACCCGCTGCTTCAGACTCTCATCCTGCTCCATGGTCAGTGTCCAGCAGATTTCCGTTTCCCCTTCCAGCAGCAAAGCGATCTGCCTGGCCTGCTGCGCCGTCGCCGCGCCGCGGCTTACAAAGATTTCCATCGTTTCCTGCGCCAACGCACACGGCGTCAGCATCGCAAGCGCTGCCAGCACGCCAATCATTCTCGCTGTCAAAGCGTTCATTGCAAACCCTCCTGCGTCTCCTCTTGCTCCATATATATACGCCCCGCCGCCAAATCATGCCGGAAATCCGTGCGTCATTCTTGACAGCCACCCACGACCTTGATAAAATATTATCAGATAAGACAGGATATGGGCGTCCGACACTCGGTTCATATCCTGATCGGCAAGAGAAAGGATGAAGAAAGTATGGCAAACATGACCCGTCGCAATTTCCTCAAGGGCAGCGCCGCTGCAGCTGTCGGCTCCGGCATTCTGATGACCATGGGCGGCGTTTCCGCGCTCGCCGAGGAAGCCCCGCTCAAGGTGCGCGCAGCAGTTTTCTCCCCGACCGGCGGCTCGATGAACGCCACCTACCTGCTCGCCTCCATGCTCACCGACGAGCCCGAGATGATCGACCAGACCTCCCTGGCCTCCCGCCAGCAGGAGATCACCTTCGCCAAGGATGAGCTGTGCATCATGACCGCGCCGTGCTACGCCGGCAAGATCCCGTACGCACCGAACCTGTTCACCAACCTCAAGGGCGACGGCACGCCGTGCATCGTCGTGGGCACCTACGGCAACCGCGCCTGCGAAAACAACTGCGCCCAGATGCAGAAAATCGCCACCGACAACGGCTTCGTCGTTATCGGCGCCATCACGCTGATCACCCCGCACATCTTCGCTGCGCTGGCCGGCCACAGCCGTCCGGATATGAAGGACCTGGTGCCCATGCGCGCTTTTGCCGATGCGATTCTGGAAAAGATCAAGACCGGCAACCTGACCACCATCACCGTGGAGGGCGACCCGGCGCCCAGCACGCCGCTGGCCATCTTCAAGGAGCACGTGATCGATCCTGAGAAGTGCGTCAAGTGCGGCCTGTGCGTCTCCTCCTGCCCCACCGGCGCAATCGACGCCGCCACGATCGCGGCCGATCCGGAGAAGTGCATCGGTTGCCAGCACTGCACGTTCGCCTGCCCGATGTCTGCGCGCACGTTCGTGAGCGATTGGAATGCCTCCGACGCCAAGTACTTCGCCCCGCGCAAGGAAGTCGCCTACGTCGTCTGATTCTTTTACATAGCAAAACGGTCTTCCTTTCGGAAGACCGTTTCTTATTTTGATTCATTTTACAGCATGCTGCGCAGAAAGCTCTGCAGGCGCTCATGCTTCGGGCTGAGGAGCACCTGCTCGGCCGTGCCCTCCTCGGCGATCACGCCCTGATCCATGAAGACCACCTTATCCGCCACGGCACGGGCAAATCCCATCTCATGGGTAACCACCAGCATCGTCAAGCCCTCCTGAGCCAGATTCTGCATGACGGACAGCACCTCGCCGACCATCTCCGGATCAAGCGCAGAGGTCGGCTCGTCAAAGAGGATGACCTCGGGATCCATCGCAAGCGAGCGCGCGATGGCCACGCGCTGCTTCTGGCCACCGGAAAGCTGGCGCGGCTTCGCGCCGACATACGCCTCCATGCCAACCTTGCGCAGGTACTTCATGGCGTTTTCCATGCTCTCCTCGCGGGAGCGCTTGAGGACCTTCATCTGGCCGGTCATGCAATTCTCCAGCACGGTCATATTGCCGAAGAGGTTGAACTGCTGGAACACCATGCCCACCTTTGCGTGGTACTGCGGCATGTTGATGGTTTCGTCTGTGAGGATGTCCTTGCCATGGTAGAGGATTGCACCCTTGTCCGGGTTCTCCAGCAGGTTGATGCAGCGCAGCAGCGTGCTCTTGCCCGAGCCGGAGGAGCCGATGATGCAGACCACCTCGCCCTTATTGGCGGCAAAGTCGATGCCCTTGAGCACCTCGTGGCTGCCAAATGCCTTATGCAGGCCCTTGATCTCAATCACTTGCTCTGCCACTGTCTGTCCACCTCCGCTTCCTGCTCCTTGCTGACCACGATCTCCGAGCGGCTGTCGCTCTGGGAACCGCAGATCACGTAGTTATCCGGGCCGTCCATCTTCTTCTCAATCCAGCGCAGCACGCGGCTGACGGTCACGGTGAGCACCAGATAGATGCACGCGATGATGAAGAAGACCTCAAAGTACTTGTAATACGTGCCCGCAGCGCTCTTCGCCTGGAAGAACAGCTCGCTGACGGAGATGACGTTGAGCACGCTGGAGTCCTTGATGTTGACGATCAGCTCGTTGCCCACGGAAGGCAGGATATTGCGGATCGCCTGCGGCAGCACGACGGTCGTCATCGTCTGCCAGTGGGTCATGCCAATGGCGTGCGCCGCCTCAAACTGGCCCTTGTCCACGGAGATGATGCCGCCTCGGATGATCTCCGCCATGTATGCGCCGGTGTTGATCGAGATGATCAGGATCGCTGCTGCCGTGCGCTCCATGTCGATGCCCAGATACTGCATCGAGCCATAGTAGATGACCATCGCCTGCACGATCATCGGCGTGCCGCGGAAAACCTGGATATAGATGCCGATCAGGATATGCGCCAGCTTGCGGATGGCACGCTTCACCGGGCCCATACCGCGCGGAATTTCAATCGTACGCACGATGGCAACCAGCAAGCCGATGATGAAGCCGAAAAAAGTGCCGGTGAGCGCAATGAGCAGCGTGGTCGCCGTGCCGGAAAGGAACAGTCCGCCATACTGCTTGAGCAGAAAGCCCACCCAGCCAAAGAACGTAGATGGCATACAAAAACTCCTTTGCAACGGGGGAGGACGTCAGGGCTGCCGCCCTGAAACCCACCAAGGAGCTTCGCCCCTTGACCCCATATTCGCTTCGCGCTTATCTGCCGAAGCTTTTCATGAATACAGACGAAAAGGAAAGCGCTGACGCGCTTCCCTTTGGGAATGAAAACCTATGCTTCCCTCCTCTGCGCGCAGCGCAGAGAAGAAGGGAGTCTGAGGGATGAAATCCCTCAGGCGGGTCTTAGGGCGGCAGCCCTAACGTAACCCCCGTTACTCGCTCAGCGGCTGCGCGGCAACAGCGGCGTCCATGAGCGCGCTGCGCTCTTCGCGGCTGATGTTCGCAAGGATCGCGTTGATCTTCTCGGTCAGCTCGCTGCCCTTGACAACGCCAACGGCGATGGCAACGTCTTCCGGAGAGGCCTCAAAGCCCATGCCCTCTTCAAAGGCGACGTAGCCGATGGACGGATTGGACGCCATGGCGGAGACAGCGCCCGGGCGCTCGGAGATGTAGCCGTCGATGGCACCGGCAGTCAGCGCCACGATCATCGCCGGGAAGGTCTCCATGGCCGGCATCTTCTTCACCTTGTCAATCTGATCGATGACGGTGTAATGGAAGGTGTTGAGCTGGCCGGTGATCTTCGCGCCGGAGAAATCGGCGAGGGAAGCAGCATTCGCATACGCGCCGTCGTTCATCACGACCACGCACAGCTCGCTCTCGTAATACGGCTCGGTGAAGTCGATGGTCACTTTGCGCTCCTCGGTCGGGCTCATGCCGGCGATGATGCAGTCGATCTTGCCGCTCATCAGGCTCGGAACAAGGCCGTCCCACTCGGTCTTCACGATTTCAAGCTCCATGCCCAGCTCGCTGGCAATGCGCTTGGCAATGCGTACGTCGTAGCCGTCGGCATAGCCGCCCGCGGCGATCGCGACAGCCTCGTCGCTCGGCGCGCTCTGGGTCCAGTTGTAGGGCGCATAGTTGCACTCCATGCCGACCTTCAGCGTATCCGCCATGCCCATCACAGACACGAACAGCATCATCATGGCCAACGCCAGCATTGCAATCTTCTTCATCGTTATATCCTCCTTGATTCACGGCCTCGCCGTGTTTGTTTCGCGTGGGTCTTATATTACCGCTTTAACGCGCAAATGTCAACAAAATTACAAACAAAAGCTCCATATTTTGTATTTTATACAAAATATGGAGCTTGTTCTATCTGATTTTTCGGACCGATTCAGCCTTTACACAAGCGTGACGCGCACTTCCCAGGCACGCAGCGCGGTCTTGTCTCCCTCATCGCTGTAATTGGCGATGAGCATTTCGCCGCGGGTCTGCGCGGCCTCGTCCAGTCTCGCTTCCTCGCTGGAGAAATTGCAGGCGACCAGCAGCGTTTTGCCTTCGTATTCGCGCGTGTAGGCAAACACCTGCTCGTCCTCCGGCATCAGCAGCGTAAAGTCGCCATGCACGATCACCGGATGCTCCTTGCGCAGGGCAATCAGCTTCTTGTAAAAATGGAAGACAGAATCCGGATCGTTCACCTGACTCTGCGCATTGATGAATGTGTAATTCGGGTTGACCGGCATCCACGGTGTGCTCTGCGTAAAGCCTGCGTTTTTGTCCGCCGTCCACTGCATGGGCGTGCGCGCATTGTCGCGGCCCTTATAGCGGATGCAGTCCATCATGTATTCCGGCGTAAACCTCTTCTGCTCGACCACCAGCTCCTGCCAGGCATTGATCGCCTCCACATCCAAGCTTTCGGAGATGTCCTTCATCGGGTAATTGGTCATGCCCAGCTCTTCGCCCTGATAGATGTAGGGCGTGCCCTCCATCATGTGCAGGCAAGCGCCGACCATCTTCGCGCTGCGCACGCGATAGCGCTCGTCGTCGCAGCCGAAGTGCGATACGGCGCGCGGCTGATCGTGGTTATCCCAGTAGAGGCTGTTCCATGCCTTGCCGTGCAGGCCGACCTCCCAGCGCTCAAAGATCTTCTTGAGCTTGACCAGGTTCATCGGGCCGGCGGACCACTTGGTGCCCTCGCCCGAATCGTGCTCCACATGCTCAAACTGGAACATCATCGACAGCTCGCTGCCGTCCAGATTGGCATAGTTGTACGCCTCCTCGACGGTGACGCTGCCCGCCTCGCCGACCGTGAGCACATCATAATGAGAGAGTACCTCGCGGTTCATCTCCTTGAGAAACTCATGCTCTCGCGGGCCGCAGCTGCTGGGCCTGTGCGGGCCGCCGTCGCTTTGCAGCATGGCCGGCGGTTTGCCGATCATGTCGATCACGTCCATGCGGAAGCCGTCGATGCCCTTTTGAACCACCAGTGCATCATGTCATATACCTCGCGGCGCACCTCTTCGTTCTCCCAGTTGAGGTCCGCCTGCTCCTTGGCAAACATGTGCAGGTAGTATTCGCCCGTGTTTTCGTCGTACTCCCACGCGGAGCCGGAGAAGCAGCTGCGCTCGCCGTTGGGCACGCCGCCGTTAAAGGGCTTGCGCCATACGTAGAAATCACGCTTGGGATTATCCTTGCTGGACTTTGACTCCAAAAACCATGCGTGCTCGGTGGAGGTGTGATTGACCACCAGGTCCATCACGATGCGGATGCCCCGCTTATGCGCCTCATCAAGCAGCTCGTCAAAATCCGCCATGGTGCCCAGTTCCGGCGCGATCGCGCGGTAATCGCTGATGTCGTAGCCGCCGTCCACGCCGGAGTTCTTGTAGCAGGGATTGAGCCAGATGACGTCAATGCCCAGTTCCTTCAGGTAATCCAGCTTGCTGATAATGCCTTTCAGATCGCCCAGACCATCGCCGTCAGCGTCCATAAAGCTCTTTGGATAGATCTGATAGACGACCGCTTCTTTAAACCACTGCGTCTTCTTTGCTTCACTCATCGAGCACCCTCACATTCTCGCGTCCAAACGCGCTGAACACCTTGTTGAGATTGTTTTCCGCCTGCTTCTTTGCTTCCTGCTGCGCGGCAAGGATCGCCTTGTCCGATTCCTGTACCGTGCCCTCCAGCGCCGCGCGGAACGTGCAGGGATAGCCCGCCGCCTGCGTGAGCGCTTCGGCTACCTGTGCGTTCTTCTCCGGCATGGAGAGCATCTTGGCGTAGATACCGCCGTTCACCTTGTCATAGACCACCGTGAACAGCCCGTTTTCTCCGCTGATCAGCCGTCCCTGCTTAACCATATTGAAGATCATCGGATTCTGCCTGAGCCTGCGCACGGCATCCTGCCAGATGCGCTCCGCATCCGGCGCGGGCCCCTGCGGCGCAACGGCCATGGTCTGCATGTGCGCATCCTGCGCAGGCGTTTTTTCTTCCTTTGTTTCCTTTTCTTCCCTGGCTGCCGCGCTCTTCCTGGCCGGGGCAGCCGTTACAATACCCTCGCGGATCTTCCGCTCCAGCTCGTCTACGCGGGCAATCAGCGCCTCCAGCTGCAGGCTCTCCTCCGGCGCACAGGCGCGAAGCGCGGCTGCCTCCAGGGCAAAGCGCGGCTGCGCGGCCCACTTCATGTCGGTTTCGCTCGCCAGGAACAGATCCAGCATGCGCATCAGGCGCACATGCGACGTGCGCCGCGCCTGCTCAACATAGGCCATCGCGTCCTCCTGCGTGACCTCCAGCAGCTGCGCGGTATGCGCTTCGCCGCAAACGTCCGCGAGCATCAGGTTTCGCAGATGGCCGCTCACATCGCGCACGAACACCTGCACCTCGCGGCCCGCGCGCATCATGGCGTCGATCATTTCCAGCGCGCCGACAGCATCCGAGCCGATGAGCTTATCGGCAAATTCAAACAGAAACCGCTTGTCCGCCGCGCCAAGCACCTGCAGAACCAGCGCCTCTGTGAGGCCCTCGCCGCCCTCCTGCGCATAGCCCAGGCACATATCCATAATTGACCAGGCATCGCGCATGCCGCCCTCGGCTGCGCGCGCAATGCGCGCAAGCGCCGCCTCTTCAGCCTGAAGTCCGCCCTCTGTGAGCGCCACACGCAGCCTGTCGATAATCTGATGGGAGGGGATACGGCCAAAGTCAAAGCGCTGGCAGCGCGAAAGGATCGTCGCCGGCAGCTTCTGCGGCTCGGTCGTCGCCAGGATGAAAACGACGTAGGAAGGCGGCTCTTCCAGCGTTTTGAGCAGCGCGTTGAACGCGCCCTGGGAGAGCATGTGCACCTCATCGATGATATACACGCGGTAGCGGCCCGACTGCGGCGGATACTTCACCTTCTCGCGCAGGTCGCGGATCTCGTCCACGCCATTGTTGCTCGCCGCGTCGATTTCCAGAATATCCAGGCTGCTCTCGCTTTCAAGTGCGCGGCAGGTCGCGCACACGCCGCAGGGCTCGCCGCGATCAGGATTTTCGCAGTTGACCGCGCGCGCAAACACCTTCGCCGTTGAGGTTTTTCCCGTGCCGCGCGTGCCGCAGAACAGGTAGGCATGCGCGATGCGCCCGCTCATCACCTGAGAGCGAAGCGTTTTGATCACGGCCTCCTGGCCCACAAAATCATCAAACCGCGCCGGACGGTAGCGGCGGTACAGCGCCTGATAGCCCATAATCTTCCTCCAAACGTTTCAAAAGACTCTGAGTGTAGAATAGCATAAAAATGGCAACTTTACAACCTCGCCGCCCAAGGTGTACAATAGGCTGTGACATCCATTGTTTATGATTCATCCCGCATGATCCGGAGGCTAATCCTTATGAATCTTTTTGCCGTCATTCAGCAGCTCATCTCGCTGTTTCTGATGATGCTTATCGGTTATATCGCCGCCCGCGCGGGCATCATCACGCCCGACTTCCGCAAGCGTTTGTCCACCTTCACCCTCAATACCGCTGCACCCTGCATCATCCTCTCCTCCGTGCTGGAGAGCGACAGCAATCCCATGAAGATGCTCGGCGCAGCCGGCATGGGCGTGTTCTTCTTTGTGATCATGATCGCCTTCTCTGCGATCATCGTACGCGTGCTGCGCATCAGTCAGCAGGAGCGCGGTCTGGATCAGATGATGCTCATCTTCACCAATGTCGGCTTCATGGGTATCCCTGTCGTTCAGTCCATCTACGGCACAAACGGCGTAGCGCTTCTGTCCATGTTCATCCTGATCTTCAATCTGTTCTTCTTCTCCTATGGCGTGCTGCTGATTTCCTCCAGCGCTTCGTTCAACTGGAGATCCCTCCTGAATGCCTGCATCTTCGCCGCGCTGGCGGGCCTTTTCTTCGGCGTCACCGGCTGGCATCTGCCCGCCCCGGTTGAGAGCACCATGGCCTCCGTCGGCGCGATGAACACGCCGCTGGCGATGATGGTCATCGGTGCGTCGATGGCGCACAGCAACGTGCGCAAGGCGCTGACCAACCCGCGCATGTACCGTGTGTGCCTGCTCAGCATGTTCCTGATGCCCGTGCTGGTGCTGCTGGTCGTCATGTTCATGCCGGTGGATCCCATGCTTGCCGGCATCAGCGTGCTGCTGGCCGCCATGCCCATCGCCGGAAACTGCGCCATGCTCTCGGACATCTACACCCCCGATGACATGACCGCATCCCATTGCGTGATGGTTTCCACGCTCATGAGCGCCGTCTCGCTGCCGCTGGTCTGCGCAATGATCGCCGCCGTTCTTTAATCCGCAAATACGCTCATTGAAAGGGAGATTTGATTATGCGAGCCTGTGAACGATTCCTCAACTACATCAAAATCCACACCACCTCCGATCCGGCGTCCTCCGCCGCGCCGTCTTCCGCGATCCAGTTCGATCTGGCGCATATGCTGGTCAAGGAAATGACCGAGCTCGGCCTTAAGAACGCGCATGTCGATGAGTTCGGCGTGGTTTATGGCTGGCTTTCCGCCACCGAAGGCTATGAAGACAAGCCGGCCCTCGGCTTCATCGCGCATATGGACACCTCTCCGGATTACTCCGGCGAGAACGTGAAGCCTCAGATTATCTCTAATTACGACGGCGGCGACGTAGTGCTCGCAGGTACGGGCGACGTTCTGACGGTCGAGAATTTCCCGACGCTCAAGTCCCTCGCGGGCATGACGCTCATCACCTCCGACGGCACCACGCTGCTGGGCGCGGACGATAAGGCCGGCATCGCCGAGATCCTCGCCGCTGTGGAAACCATCATCGCAGAAAAGAAGCCGCACGGCAAGCTCTGCATCGCCTTCACTCCGGACGAAGAGATCGGCATGGGCGTGGCACACTTTGACATCGAAAAGTTCGGCGCAAAGTTTGCCTATACCGTCGATGGCGGTCAGGAGGGCGAAATCGCCTTTGAAACCTTCAACGCCGCCTCTGCCAAGGTCGAAATCACCGGCATGAGCGTGCATCCGGGCAGCTCGAAGGATACCATGATCAACGCTGCGCTGGTGGCGATGGAGTATAACGCCCTGCTGCCCGCCGGCGATACCCCGCGCATGACCGAAGGCTACGAAGGCTTCTTCCATCTGCACGATATGCACGGCGACGTATCCCATGCCGAGCTGGAATATATCGTGCGCGACCACAGCCGCACCGTCTTTGAGGCGCGCAAGGAGACCATGCGCCACGCCGCCAAGGTGATCAATGAGCGTTACGGCAAGGACGTCGTAAAGCTGACCCTTGCCGATACCTATTACAATATGGCAGAGAGAATCGCCCCGCACATGGAGCTGATCGAAAACGCCAAGGCTGCCGCCAAAAAGGCTGGCATGGAGCCCTTCGTCGAGCCGGTCCGCGGTGGTACGGACGGCTGCCGTCTCAGCGAAATGGGCATGCCCACGCCGAACCTGTGCACCGGCGGCTTCGCCTACCACGGCAAGTTCGAGCACATCGCCATGGAAAGCATGGACCGCTGCGCAAAGATGGTCGAGTACCTGATGACCGGAGAGCTGTGAGGGGAACGTTGGGACTGCCGTCCCAATCCCTGCCTGAGGGATTTCATCCCTTGACCCTTCTTCGCTTCGCGGCGGTTTGAAGCAAGTGGGAAATCACGAGATAAACGAACGAGCCTTCCTATCGGAAGGCTCGTTTGATTATATATCTCTCTTAAAGCCGCCGCGAAGCGTAATAGGGAGTCTG
>JAFQIF010000115.1 GCA_017397695.1 Clostridia bacterium | reverse complement strand
TTCTGATCGTTGCGCCGCTCCACTTCATGCAGCGCCTTCACGTAGCGCTCAACGGCCTCCCGCTGGCGCGGGAGCATCTCGCCCGCGCGCATGGCCGCCCTCTTGAGCAGCTCGCTCTCGGCCAATTTATCCACGCGGCGCTCATCCTCCCAGCCGTCGCGCAGATCGTAATAGGAGATCAGCGCGCTCAGATCGGCGGCATAATCGATCGCTTCATTGGAGAGCATAAGCTGCTTTGTCACCGGATGAAACAGGCAGCGATGTTTATCGCATTCCGTCTCCGGCTCATACAGGGAGGTATGCAGCATGGCCAGGAAGGTCATCTCAAAGCTGAGCGCCATGCGGCACACGCTGGAGCAGCGCTTGCCGATCGCACGGCACAGCCCGCAGTAATAGCCGCGATAGCGATCATATTCCCGGAACTTGAGTTCATCCTTGCGGACCATCATCACACCCAGCATGCGCGATCACCTCCACATCACATGATACAGGGCAGATTATATCATACCCCATGCGGACGCGCCAAGGGATTCCGGCTCAAATGTCGTTTTGAGCGCTCTATTTTGTCTTATTCTCTTCTCAGGGGCAGCGTTGCAAAATATACCAGCGCGCACAGGAGCACGACCGCAGCGCCCGCAGACGTATCCATATAATAAGAGAGCACCAGACCCAGAACGCCGCAAACCACGGAAATGAGCACGGAAAGGCGCAGATACTGCGCCGCATTACGTGCAACATTGCGCGAAGCAGCAGCAGGCAGAATCAGCAGCGAATTGATCAGCATGACGCCCACCCAGCGGATAGACACCATGACCGCTACAGCTACGAGAATGGTGAATCCATACTCGGTCAGGCGGGAGCGAATGCCGCGGCTGCGCGCCAGCGGCGAGTTAACGCTGGTGATCATCAGCGGGTTAAACAGAAAGAGCCACGAAGCAGACGCTGCAAGCAGCGTGAGCAGCAGCGCCAGCAGATCGCCATGGGTGATAGAAAGCACATCGCCCACCAGCACGGAAGAGTACTTGGCAAATGCGCCGCCGCGGGAAAGCACCACAAGGCCCAGCGCGATAGATGTGGACGAAAAGACGCTGATAATCGTATCGGCGCTCATCTTGGAATTGTGCTTGACAAACGTGATGAGCACTGCCCATAGGATGCCGAAGAGCAGCATGGCCGCCATCTGGTTTTTCCAGCCCAGCAGCACGCCGATGGCAATACCTGTGAGCGCGCTGTGCCCCAGCGCATCGGAAAAGAAGGCCATTTTATTATCCACCGCCATCGTGCCCAGCATGCCGAAAAGCGGCGTGATGAGCAGCATGGCAAGAAGCGCATTCTTCATGAACGTATAGGACATCCACTCAAAGGGCAGCAGCGTATCCATGAGGGCATATATCATTTCCATCAGGAACGGCCTCCCTTCGCGTAGAATACCTGCTCAAACTCCGGCGAATCAAACACGATCTCCGGCGCGCCCTGCTTGATGACCGTGCCCTGCATAAGCACGACGCGATCGGCATAGCGTTCCACGACGCTCAGATCGTGGGAAACGAGCAGGATCGCCATATGATTCTTGTGCTTGAGTTCGTCCACCGTCTGATAGAATGTCTCCAACCCATTCTGATCCACACCGGAGACCGGCTCATCCAGAATCAGCAGATCGGGCTGCGGCGTCAGCGCCAGGGCCAGCAGCACACGCTGCAATTCGCCGCCGGAGAGCGCGCCCAACGCTCTGTCCGCCAGCTGCTCGCAATGCGTGCGCGTAAGCGCAGCCATGACCTTTGCACGGGTCTTTTTCGATACGCCAAGGAAGACCGCCTGACGCGAAAGCGAGCCAGCCATGAAATCCATGACCGTCACCGGAGAGCTTCGGTCAAACTCGAGCTGCTGGGGTACGTAGCCCGTGCGCAGATCGGCGGCAGGCCGTCCGTCGCTGGTGAGATGGCGCACAGTTCCCTTGTACTCAATCTGACCCAGCAGTGCGCGCAGCAGCGTCGTCTTACCTGCGCCGTTGGTGCCGATGAGCGCCGTCAGCTCGCCGCAGTGGATATGCAGGCTCACATCCTTGAGCGGCACCTGTGCGCCGAAGGATACGGTCAGCTTGTCCACCTCGATGCGGCAGAGCTTGCAATCGGTATCCGGACCGGCAAGCTGCGGATGCGGGCAATGCTTATGCTCGTGCTGCGGCGCATCATCAAGCGCATACTGGCTCTTACGCAGCGGCTTAATTCTCTCACTCATCGCTCAGTGCTCCCATCATGATGCGTGCATTTTCAAGCATCAGCGTCTCATAGCTTTCCGGCGATCCATCGCCGGAAACGACCGGATCAAGCCGAATCACCTGTGCGCCTGTTTCACGCGCAATCGTCTCGGCAGACTTTGCCGGATACTGCGGCTCGACAAACAGCGCAGAGATTTCCTTCTCCCTCACCAGATCACAAAGCCTGGCGATCTCGCGTGTGCTGGGCTCTTCGCCGCTGTCGCCGGAAATCACGGCAGCCACCGTCAGTCCGTATGCATTGGCAAAATACGTAAAGGATTCGTGAAAGGTCACGATCTCGCTTCCCGCTGCCGGCGCAAGAATCTTCGCGATATCCGCATCCAGCGTCTCAAGGCGTGCCGCATACGCCGCAGCATTGGCCAGATATGCATCCGCATGCTCCGGATCGGCAGCGGCAAGGCCGTCTGCAATCTTCTGTACCTGCATCATCGCAAGCTTCGGATCCATCCAAACATGCGCGTTGAGTACCTCATGATCATGATCGTGGCCTTCGTGATCATGCCCACTCTCGCCGCAGAGCATCTCAATGCCCTCGCCTGCATTTACAACCGGCATCTGCGGGCGCTGGGCAATCACCTTATCCATGAACTGCTCCATCCCGCCGCCATTGATGATCAGCGCATCCGCTTTTTCAAGCTTGACCATATCTCGCGTAAGCAGCTGATAATCATGCAGACAGCCTACGCTCTCGCCCGCCAGGTTGACAACCGTTACATTCTCGACGTCTTTAACCACGTTCTGCGCAAAGACGTACATGGGATAAAACGACGTAACGAACGTCTTCCCTTCGCCGCTGGCTGCAGCGCAGCCGCAAAGCATCGCGCAGACAAGCAGCATCGCCGCCAGCGCCGTGATTCTCTTCATCTATGATCTGTCCTTTCAGGTCGGTCTCCAAATAAGCATAACCAATCAACTATATTCTTTTCGCGCTTTGTTCCTTTTTTCCTTCCTCTTTTCGCGTTTGCCCTGACATTCTTGTGCTTGAATTGATATTTATCTCCCTTTGTGGTATCATAAATATATATGTCCTTTTGAAGGGGTGCGCTATGTCTGATACATTTGTCATCGTCGACGGCAACAGCCTGATGCACCGTGCATTCCATGCGCTGCCGCCGCTCACCAATGAAGACGGAGTTTACACCAATGCCGTATTTGGCTTTTTCAGCATGCTGCTCAAGGTCGTCGCCGACGAGCGCCCGCAGTATCTTGCCGTCGCCTTTGACATGCACGGTCCGACATTCCGCCATGCGGACTTCGGCGAATACAAAGCGGGCCGCAAGCCGACGGCGCCGGAGCTGCGCCCGCAGTTTGATCTGGTATATGAGTGTCTGGATGCGATGGGCGTGCGCCGGCTGACCTGCCCCGCCTTTGAAGCAGACGATATCCTGGGTACAATTGCACGCCGCTGCGAAGAGACAGGCATCAGCGCGCTGCTGGTGACGGGCGACCGCGACTCCATGCAACTGGTGAGCAACACCAGCCACGTACTCTACACCAAGCGCGGCGTAAGCGACGTGGTGCGCTACACGCCGGATAAGGTGCTCGAAGACTTTGGCGTACGTCCGGATCAGATTCCCGACCTGAAGGGCCTGATGGGCGACTCAAGCGACAACATTCCCGGCGTGCCGGGCATCGGCGAAAAAACTGCCGTCAAGCTGCTGAGTGCCTACGGTACGATCGAAAATGCGTTTGAGCATGCCGAAACCGACCTCAAGGGCAAACAGCGCGAGAAGATGATCGACGGGCGCATATCCGGCCTGATGAGCAAGAAGATTGCCACTATCACGCGTCAGGTACCGCTTACAGAATCGCTGGAAGACTGCCGCCTGGGCGATATGCAGGGCGTATTGCCGCTCTTTGAACGCTTGCAGCTCAAGTCCCTGATGGCGCGGCTGCGCCAGATCGCACCGGAGGCCGCAGTGCACGCCTCTGCCGCCGTGCATTCCGTTATCTGGCAGGAGGAAAGTGTTCTCGTTTCGGCGCGTGATGTATCTGCCTGGATTGACGCCGCAGAGCATGGCGCTCTTCTGTGCATGATGATGCTGGAAGAGGGTTTCTCGCTAGCCGCCAGCGACGGACGCCGTGCCGCCATTGCCTTTGCGCACGGCCTGCTCGGCGACGGTATGGATCCGGTAGAAGCCTCCAAGGCGCTCTCGCCCGCGCTATGCGGCAAGCGAAAGCTCGTGCTCTTTGGCGCGAAGCGCCTGATGACAGAGCTGTCCGCCTGGGATGTGCATCTGACGGCTGACTTTGACGATGTGCAGCTGATGGCCTATCTGCTCGCGCCGCAGAGCGGCAAATACGAAGCGCCGGAAAGCGCCGCCGCGCTCTACGAACAATATCTTGAGCGCAGCAAAGCGCTTGAGGATCAGGCGATGATGAAGCTCTACCGCGAAATTGAGCTTCCGCTGCTCCACACACTCTATGCCATGGAATATGAAGGCTTCCTGGTGGACAAGGACGAGCTTGCCCGTCTGGGCGCGCAATTCAACCAGCAGATCGCCGTGCTGCGCGAGGAAATCTTTGCGCTGTGCGGTACGGAGCCCTTCAACCTCAACAGCACGCAGCAGCTGGGCGCCGTGCTCTTTGACAAGCTCGGCCTGCCTGCACGCAAGAAGACGCAGCGCGGCTATTCCACCGACGCCGAAACGCTGCAGGAGCTCTCTGCCCTGCATCCGGTGATCGACAAAATCCTCGCCTACCGCCAGGTAGCCAAGCTCAACAGCACATACATCGACGGCCTTCTTCGCCTGACCGGGCGCGACGGCCGCATCCACACCTGGTTTGACCAGACGATTGCGGCGACGGGCCGCATCTCCTCCAGCGAGCCAAACCTGCAGAATATTCCCGTACGCACGGAAATGGGCCGCGAAATCCGCCGCGCGTTCATCGCCAAGCCCGGCCATGTGCTTGTCGACGCAGACTATTCTCAGATTGAACTGCGTCTGCTTGCGCACCTGTCTGGCGATCCGGCGATGTGCGATGCTTTCCGGCGCGGTCAGGATATTCACACGCGCACGGCTGCCGAGGTTTACGGCGTTGCCCTGGATGAGGTCACGCCTCAGATGCGCTCAAGCGCCAAGGCGGTCAATTTCGGCATTGTTTACGGCATCAGCGATTTCGGCCTGGCCAACAACCTGCACATCTCCCGCAAGGAAGCGGGTGAATTCATAGACCGCTACTTTGCCCGTTACGGTGCGGTGCGTGCCTTCATGGACGCCTGTGTCGCGCAGGGCAAGGCAGAGGGCTACTCGGTGACGATGTACGGCCGCCGACGCCCGCTGCCTGAGCTGAGTTCTTCCAATTACAATCGCCGCCAATTCGGCGAACGCGCCGCGATGAATACGCCCGTGCAGGGCGCCGCAGCGGATATCATCAAGATCGCGATGAACGCCGTGCGCGACCGCCTCGCCGGCGAAGGCCTCGCAGCCCGCCTGATCCTGCAAGTACACGACGAGCTGATTGTCGAATGCCCCCAGCACGAACAGCAGGCTGTAGAAAACCTGCTGCGCGAATGCATGGAAGGCGCCGCTCAGCTGTCCGTGCCGCTGGTCGCGGATGTACACGCAGGACACTCGTGGTACGATACAAAGTAAAGGAGGGTGCATTTGGGCTGCCGCCCTAAAACCCGCCAAGGAGCTTTGCGCCTTGACCCCATACACGCTTGCGGCAGTTTAAAGCAATTCTGTTTTGCAGGTTTTTGTCTCTATCATCCGTCATATCAGGAGAATCATCATCTATGAAAATCGGACTGACCGGTTCCATCGCCTGCGGCAAAAGCACGGTGAGCAGCTACCTGCGCGAATTGGGCTGCTTTGTCGCGGATGCGGACGCCATTTCCCGCAGCCTGACTGCGCCTGGCGGCGCAGCACTGCCCGCGCTGCGCGCCGCCTTTGGCGACGGCATCTTTGACGGCGATGTACTCGACCGCCGCGCGCTTGGCGATATCGTATTTACCGACACCAGCAAGCGCAATCAGCTCAACGCCATTCTTCACCCCATGATCATCTCCGCCATTGAATCCGAATTGACTGTGCACAACGCGCCGGATACGCTCGTTTTCGGCGATATTCCGCTGCTGTACGAGTGCAATATGGCGCATATGTTTGACCGTGTCTGGGTGATCAGTGCACCGCGCGAGATCCAGATTGCACGCCTGCATGAGCGCGACGGGCTCAATCGGCAGGATGCAGAAAAGCGCATTGATTCACAGATGCCGCTCGAAGAAAAACGTGCGCGCGCCGATGCGGTAATTGACTCAAGCGGTTCCATAGAAAACACACGCCGTCAGGTTGACGTACTGATTGAATCCCTATCCCCAAGGAGGAAGGCATGAATACACCATCCCCCGCGCCTCAGCGCAGAAGGCGCATGCCGCAGGATACGCCGGCAGAGACGGACGCCTTTGTTTCGTCGGAATCCCCTGCTCAAAGCGTCCCTGAGCGGCAGGCAAAGCCTGCCAAAAAGCGCCCTGCTCCGCGCAGGCGAACCCGCGCCGGACGCACACGCGCAGCGATCGACCGGGCATTTGAAGATTCTATCTTTGAGCGCATTCCATCCCCAGTGCGTGTCCTGCTGATCGTCATCTGCCTGGCGGTGTTTATCTCATCCGCCGCAGGCATTACGCGCAGCTATCTGGCGCGGCAGGAAGAGCGGCGCCGACTTGAGGCCGAAGCCGCCGAGCGTGCGCAGCATCCGTTGGAATACGCCGGTCTGATCACACAGTACGCGCTCGCACAGGATCTGGATCCCGCGCTGGTATCCGCCGTGATCCTGTGTGAGTCCAGCTTCAACCCGCAGGCGGAAAGCCGCCTCGGCGCACGCGGTCTGATGCAGCTGATGGAAGACACCGCAGGCTGGGTAGCACACAAGCTGGACGAAGATGACGCCTCCTATTCTTTCGACCGCCTCTACGACGCAGAAACAAATATCCGCTTCGGCACCTGGTATCTGGGTTATCTTTCCCGGCGCTTTGATGGCGACGCGACCAAGATCGTATGCGCGTATCACGCCGGACAGGGAAATGTGGACGCCTGGCTCAAAAACCCCGAATATAGCCGCGACGGCGTTACGCTGGATGTGATCCCCACGCAGGATACCGCCACCTACGCTTCCCGCGTGCTGCGCGCACGCGACGTATACCGCAAATACTACTTCCCTCAACCCACGCCGGAACCCGCTTTCTGACAAAGGAGTCCTGCTCATGCGCAAATTCTTTCTTTCCCTGATTACCCTGGCGATGCTGTGCACCCTCCTGCCGGCATACAGCCCGGCACTGGCTGCCTCAGCGCCTTCCTATCTAACCTGCGCCATCGTGGCGACCGACGATCTTGACCTGCGCCCGCTGGAGCTGAACCAGCGCGACGTGGTCAGCGTGCTGGATCTGGTGTACGAAGGCCTGTTCACCATGGATGACAACTACAATCCGCAGCCAGAACTGGCCTACTCCTACGAATTTATCAGTGACGGCCGCCGGCTTCGCGTTGTTCTGCGCGACGACGTCACCTTCCACAACGGCAAAAAGCTGACCGCCCATGACGTCGTAGCGACGCTGGATTACATGCTGGATCTGTCAGGCTTTGACAACGATCTGAATTCCGACTACGACCTGGCGGACCGAGGGTTGTACTACTCAACGTTCTACTCCGTCAAATCCTGGGAAGCTGAGGACGATCATACGATTCTCTTTAATCTGCGCCGTGCCAGCTATGGTTCTCTCTACGCACTCACCTTCCCCATCCTGCCGGCAGAAGAGGTTGCCAACGCCATGCCCGCCGGCACGGGGCCCTACGCCTACGACGGCTATGAGCGCGGAAGCGCTATCTGGCTCGTCTCCAACAAGAGCTGGTGGAAGCGCGCGCCTCAGGTAACGAACATCCGCGCCAGCATCTATAGGGATGCGGAAAAGGCGCTCAGCGCTTTTGATGCGCAGGACGTCGACGTCGCCATGACGCGCTCAATCAACGCCTCCCGCTACTCCGGCTCGCTGAGCTCTTTCTCGCTCTCGGCACGCACGCGTCAGCTCGAGGTGCTGCTCATGAACCGCTCGTACAAATACCTCAAGAGCGACGACAACGGCAAAAACCTGGTTCGCGAAGCAATCTCCCATGCAATCAACCGCAGCGAACTGATTTCCTCCGTCTACCAGGGCATGGCGACTGTCGCCTACACACCGGTGCCTGCGGGTACGTGGCTTTCCAACGAATCGACGATCCGCGATGTATACGATCCGCTGATGGCAGAATCGCTGCTTGATCAGGCCGGCTGGAAGATGGCAAATGACGGCAAGCGCTACAAAGACGGCAAGGCGATGGAGTCCTTCCGTATTCTGGTTTACGATGAGCCCGGCTCAACCGTGCGCACCAACGCCGCCAATAAAATCGCCGAGCAGCTTACGGCCGTGGGCATCCCGGCATATGTGGCTACCTGGTCGCGCAACGATGTGATCGTGAAACTCAGGAGCGGCGACTACTCGCTTGCGCTGTGTGCATTCAACTTTGACGTGGGCCCGGATCCGGGCTTCACACTGACCTCAACCGCCAGCTGCAACTACACCCGCTATCGCAGCGATGATATGAACGACCTGCTCTCTCAGCTGCGCACCAGCGTAACGCCGGATGATTATCAGAACGCTATGAGCCTGATTCAGGATCAGTTTGAACAGGATATTCCCTATATCTGCCTGTACTGGCGCGCGGGCGCTCTGCTTTCCCGCTCCGCCTTTACCGATGCGCGCGACATCCGCGAGCTGGAGCTGCTGCGCGGCGTAGAAAGCTTCGGCGCAAAGTGACGACGGAAAAACACTTGGAGGGTGCACTTCCCCAGTCCCTGTAAGGAACACCCCGCACCCTTTTTCGCTTCACAGCGGATAACCAAAAAATACAGAAAAACGACCGGAAGCTTCCGGTCGTTCTTTTGCTTATTGGGCCTGCTTCATCCAGCGTTTGCCGCGCAAGCGGACGAGGAAGAGGATACCGCCGACGGTGAGATCCAGCGCCATGGCAATCCACACGCCCTCCAGCCCCATGCGCGGAGCGAGCAGCGCGGACAGAGGCAGGCGCACACACCACATGGAGATGAAATTGAAGAGACTGGGAACAAGCGTATCGCCTGCGCCGCGGAACACACCCGAGGCGACGATGGACGCAGCGAACATAGGCTCAGCAAAGGCTTCGATACGCAGCACATGTGCGCCCAGCGCCACAACAGCAGGATCGGGACTCATGACGCCGATCATCAGCGGCGCAAACACGTACATCAGCGCACCGCTGACGGACATGATGATGATGCCCAGCGTGACTGTGAGCACGCCGAGCCGGCGTGTCAGGTCATCGCGCTTGGCACCGATACTCTGGCCAATAAGCGTGGACGCTGCGGCAGAGATACCATAGCCCGGCATATAGCACAGGCTCTCCGCCGTGACGCCGAAAGAATTCGCCGCAATGGCGATTGTACCCAGCGGCGCAACAATGCGCGTCGCCATCACATACGCACTGGACATAATCATGCGCTCCACACCGATAGGCAGCGCAATGCGCAGCGCTCGCATCAGATAGCGGCGCTCAAACGCCAGCTTCTCTCCCCTGCGCAAAGACAACATAGGCGAGCGCACCAGCAAAAAATACATCATCAGCAGCGCAGTAACAGCCTGTGCAAGCGCCGTACCCAGCGCTGCGCCCAATACGCCAAGGCCTGCGCCCGGGATACGGACGCCCAGAATCGTCATGCCCGGGAAGATGAGCAGCGCGTTGAACACCACATCCTGCAGACACATCAACGCCTGAAGAATACTTGGCACGCGCATATTGCCGCTCGCCTGAAGCATGCCGCCGGAGAGATTATTGAGCTGCACAAAAGGAATGCTGAGCGCATAGACCATAAAATATGCCGACGCATCCGCACAGATTTCGCTTGATCCGCCCAGCCATGCCGGCAGTGCGCCGCTCGCGGCCGTTCCTGCGGCAGCAATCAGCGCGCCAAACACAACGGCCAGCACGAAACCCTGATTCATAATCGAGCGGGCCTTCTTCTCCTCACGCGCGCCAATCTGCTGAGCAACCTGCACGGTAAAGCCGGTAATCGATGCGGAGCACAAGCCGCTGAGCAGCCATGTGCTCGACGCCATCAAGCCAATGGACGCGGACTGTTCGCTGCCCAATCGCCCGACCATTGCCGCATCGATATACTGCATCACGATGTGGGACAGCTGCGCCATGATTGCCGGGAGACTGAGTTGCACGATCAGAGAAATCTGATCCCGGCGCGAAAGCTGCGCACCTTCGCGCAGCTCCTTGAGCAAATCTTTTTTCATCTGTTACCTCGAAAGCATATACTATGCATTACTATTCGAGCATAACCCTGTTTTTCCTTCAAATAAAACCAGGCTGCGCAGCCCGAAGACTGCGCAGCCTTTATCCTTAGTGGTCTGTTTTGCTTTTCAGCAGCTGCTGCTTACTTGCACAGAGCAGCGGATTCGCCGGCGATACGGCCGAAGACGATGGTGTCGCTCAGCGCGTTGCCGCCCAGACGGTTGGTGCCGTGGATACCACCGGTAACCTCGCCAGCGGCGTACAGGTTCTCGATGATCTCGCCATTCTCATTGTAAACGCGGCACTTGGTATCGATGCGCACGCCGCCCATGGTGTGGTGCACGGTCGGAACACGGGCACCGGCATAGAACGGAGCGGTATCGATGGCCGGTCCGAACAGGGTACGGCCAAACTCATCCGGCTGACCCTCGAGGTCGCCGCCGATGCAGTGACGGTTGTACTCAGCGATGGTCGCCTTGAGGTTCTCGGCGTCCACATTCATGAGCGCAGCCAGCTCATCCAGGGTGTCGGCCTTCACGGCGCGGCCAGCCGCAACCAGCTGATTCGCGGTCTCGCCGAAGTTGTTGACTTCGTCGCCGGTCGGATAGGTGTCGGAGTCCATGACGATCCACATGTACGCGTCTTCCTGAGCGAACAGGTCACGGGTCATGTCGTCACGACGGCCGCCCTCGTCGCCGTAGCGCAGGCCGGACTTGTTGACGAAGATACGGGAGTCAACACCGTGCTCGATGTTGCCGGAGAGAGAACCGCTCTGCGGGTCGCCCAGCGGCAGGAGCTGGATGTTGCCCATCTGGATGAAGTCAGCGCCCAGCTGCTGGAGCATCTTGACGCCGTCGCCGGTCGCGCCGGGATGGTTGGTAGAGAGAACCTTCTCATCCAGCATGCCCCAGATGGCGTCGTACGCCATGCGCAGCTCGACATTCTTGGAGAAGCCGCCGGTAGCGACGATCACGCTCTTGGCATTGATGGTGATGGTGTTGCCGGTCTCGCCGGTAGCGACGATGCCGCAGGCAGCGCCGTTGGCGTCGGTCAGGATCTGCTCAGCCTTGGTGTTGAGCATGAGGTTGATCTTGTCGGTCTTCTCGATGTACTTGGTGTAGGTATCGAAGAAACCGGTAGCAGCCGGCATCGCCGGCTTCCAGGCGCGCGGCCACAGACCGCCGGAAACGGTGAAGACAGCGTCCTCGCCGAGCCATTCCATGCCCAGCTCCTTGGTCCACTGGATGCCTTCATAGGCGTTCTCAACCAGGGTCATGATCAGCTCCGGATCACCCTGATAGTCGCCGCCGGAATAGGTCTGGGCGAAGTGCCAGTACACAGAGTCATTCTGCTTAATGGCGAACTCGCTGCGGTCCTCCACAGCATTGACAGCGCCGCCGGCCAGGATGGTGTTGCCGCCAACCTTGGGCATCTTCTCAACGACGATGACGTTCGCGCCGTTCTGCTCAGCGGTGATTGCAGCAGCCAGGCCAGCGCCGCCAGCACCGATGACCACGACGTCGGCCTCGAGGGTCTCGTCAGCAGCCTTCTCAACGACGATTTCCTTCTTCTCCATCAGCGCGGTGGTATCCACGCCGCCGTTCTCAAGCGCGTTCTTGACGGCTTCGAGAATGCCCTTGGAGGTGAAGGTCGCGCCGCCAACAGTGTCCACGTTGATGGAGTTAAGCTCCACCATCATGGCCGGAACGTTGGCAACAGCCGTATCGCAAACACCAGGGGTATCCTGGCAGCTGTCGACGACAACGTTCGCGATGGAGCCATCGTCAGCCAGGGTAACAGTGACGGCGATATCCGCCGCAAAGCCCTTGCCGGTGCCGGTGTAGCTGGTATCAGCCACAGCCAGAACGGCGGTCATCATGAGCGCAAGCGCCAGGATGACAGAAAGAATCTTCTTCATAGGTTCTTCCTCCTTCTTATTTGATTGACAGGTTTCTGTCAATCGTCTTGGACTAGTATACTACACAAAGCCACTTTAGAAGCAAGCATTATTTCTGCATATTTTCCTGCATTTTCCTATGAGAAATGATCGATTTTGTCAATAATCAAAGGGCATATACGTGTCATAATAATGCCTGCGCACACCATTCGAGCAGTCAGCAAAGATCATTCTGCCCCACATTGTTCCCTTCTGGACGAAGCGGTGCTCTCTGGCGAAGGCCTGAATCGGCTTGAAGATCACATCCGGATTGTCATACTGCTCCTCGCCGCATACGACGATAGCATGCAGCGCCATGCCGCCGGGAATCCGGCGCACATTCCTGTTGTCCGCCTCAAAGCCAAAGTCCTTCGCGCGATCAGCAGGAACAATGAGAGAAGAAATCGCCCGCTCCGCCCTTGCCTCCCGGCAGATGCTCACACTGACTGCCGGCATAGCCTCCAGCCAGAGACGAACGAACTCCTGCTCATTCTTATCCAGCGGCGCCCTGTTGCCTGAGCTACCGGAGAGCCAGAGCATATCCTCCGTATGACGGATATCCACATTTCCCGTGGTTTTGAGCCCTTCTTCGCTGATCTCGATGAGCTGATCGATATCCTGCACAAGCCTCTTATAATATTCCATCATCCGTGCCGCTTCGTCCCGCTTTTCGCGTACACGCGCAAGCACCTGTTCGCCGGTCATGCCGTCATGCGAGAATTGCTGCGCGATATCGCGCACGGACACGCCCATTACACGATACTTCTTTGCGCTGATCAGGCGGGTGATATCTGCCTCCTTGTAATACCGCCTGCCGGACTCCACCTTCGGCGTATCGATAATGCCTTCCTTCTCGTAGAAATGCAATGCGCTGGTTGTAATGCCCAGCATGCGGGATACATCTCCAATCGAATAGCGCAAGGGGGACACCTCCAAATCAAAAGCCACTTTCGATTTATTCTTCAATTTGCATCTGCACTTAACAATTCCTTCACGCTCGTTACATATTTCTCAACCAATTTGATTGTACACAGAAATTATGAAAAGATCAATGATTTGCAGACAAATTCTAATCGTTGTGCTATAATATCGTTTGCTTATTCCCCTATTGATACGGAGGATCGTATGGATCGTTTTGATATTGTGGTTGTCGGCGCCGGCCACGCCGGATGCGAGGCGGCGCTCGCCTGCTCGCGCATGGGCGCAAAAACGCTGCTGCTGACGCTGAACCTGGACTCCATCGCCCTTATGCCCTGCAACCCGGCCATCGGCGGCACGGGTAAGGGACATCTTGTACGCGAAATCGACGCGCTGGGCGGCGAAATGGGTCGGGCGATTGACGACACGTTCATTCAGTCCCGCATGCTCAACACGGGCAAGGGGCCCGCTGTCCACTCCCTGCGCGCACAGGCAGACAAGCGCGCCTATCAGGACCGGATGAAGAAAGCGCTCTTTGGCGAAAAGAATCTTGAAGTTCGCCAGGGCGAATGCGGCGAAATCCTCACCGATGGCAATACCGTCACCGGCATTAAAACCACTACCGGCGCTGAAATTGCCTGCCGCGCAGCTGTGATCTGTTCAGGCGTATACATGGATAGCCGCATCATCATCGGCGAAGCCAACTGGATGGGCGGCCCACAGGGACTGCTTGCCTCCTGCCATCTGGCAGGCGCGCTGCGAAAGCTGGGGATTTCCCTTCGGCGGTTCAAGACCGGCACGCCGCCGCGCATCGACGAATCTTCCATCGACTTTGACGAAATGGAGCCCCAGCCGGGCGACGATGTGATCACGCCGTTTTCGTTCATGACCGACGGCACGCTGGAAAACCGTGCGCAGTGCTACCTGACTTATACCAACGAGGAAACACACCGTATCATCCGGGAGAACATTCACCGCGCACCCATGTATCAGGGCGCCATCAAAGGCACAGGCGCACGATACTGTCCCTCGATCGAGGACAAGATCATGCGCTTTGCGGATAAGGACCGCCATCAGCTCTTTTTGGAGCCGGAAGGACTATCGACCAACGAATGGTATGTGCAGGGCCTTTCCACCTCGCTGCCGGAGGATGTGCAGATTGCCATGCTGCACACCATTCCGGGCCTGAGGCAAGCGCGCGTGCTGAGGCTGGCCTACGCGATCGAGTACGAATGTATCGATCCGCTGCAGCTACGCGCGGATCTGTCGCTGCGCGCTTACCGCGGCCTCTTCTTTGCCGGACAGATCAACGGCACCAGCGGCTACGAAGAAGCAGGTGCACAGGGCATCCTTGCCGGTATCAATGCCATGCAGTATATCCTCGGAGAAGAGAGCATCATCCTCGGCCGCGATCAGGGCTATACCGGTGTGCTGGTGGACGACCTGACGACCAAGGGCACCAACGAGCCCTATCGGATGATGACCAGCCGCTGCGAATACCGCCTGCTGCTGCGGCAGGACAACGCCGACCTGCGCCTGACCGAAATCGGACATCGCGTGGGATTGGCCTCTGACGAGCGCCTTATGCGCATGCAGGATAAGCGCGGCAGGACGCAGGACGCCATCGCCAGGCTCAAGAAGACCTGGATTGGCAAAAGCGGGACACGCGACGCATGGCTCATTGCCCACGGCCAAGCAGAAGCTGCGGGCAGCGTATGCGCCGCTGATCTGATTCGGCGTCCCGGCATCTGCTACGCAGACCTGGAACCGATTGATCCTGCATGGGTTCCCCTTCCCCGAGCGGTTGAAGAACAGGTGGATATCTTCCTGCGCTACGAAGGATATCTGGACAAGGAGCGCAAGCAGGTGGAGGCCTTCCGCAAGGCGGAAGACACGCTGCTGCCGCAGGGATTTGACTATATGACGCTCGACACACTGCGCATTGAAGCGAGGCAGAAGCTGACTGCTCAACAGCCTCGATCTCTGGGCGAAGCCAGCCGTATCTCCGGCGTCTCTCCCGGTGATGTAACGGTGCTGATGGTATGGCTTGAAAAACTGAACCGCGAAAAGCATTGATCCCTGGCCTTCCGGAAATTTTCGGAAGGTCTTTTTTTATTTTCTATTGCATTATACCCCATCAGGGTATATAATAGATGCATCTAACAAAGAGGTGATTGTATGGAGAATTGCATGGAAAACGGAAGCTGCTGCCACAAGACGAAAGCCCGCAGCGAAAGAGAAATCCGCGATCTGATCACACGCCTCAACCGCATTGAAGGTCAGATCCGCGGCATCAAAGGTATGGTTGAGCGAGACGCATACTGCACAGATATCCTCACGCAGGTATCCGCTGCCAGCGCCGCCTTGAACAGCTTTACCAAGGTGCTGCTCGCCGATCACATCAAGACCTGCGTCGCGCAGGACATCCGGGACGGCAAGGATGAAACCATTGAGGAGCTCGTTTCTACCTTACAGAAACTCATGAAATAACCGGCATTCCAAAGGAGGGATCATATGGAACAATACAACGTAACCGGCATG
>JAFQIF010000114.1 GCA_017397695.1 Clostridia bacterium | reverse complement strand
TCTTCTTGTCGGTGATGAGGATGAACGGATTGTCGAGCACGGCTTCCATCTTGTCCATATCGGTGGCCATGTAGGCGGAGACGTAGCCGCGGTCAAACTGCATGCCCTCGACCAGGGACAGGCTGGTCTGCATGGTCTTGCTCTCCTCAACGGTGATAACGCCGTCCTTGCCGACCTTCTCCATCGCCTCAGCGACGAGCTTGCCGATGGTCGCGTCAGCCGCAGAGTTGGCGGCGACGTTCTCGATGGCCTGATTGTCCGCAACGGCGACGCTCATCTGAGCGAGGCCCTCGACGGCAGCGGCAGTAGCGGCCTCGATGCCGGAGCGCAGAACCATCGGGTTCGCGCCGGCGGCACGGTTCTTGAGGCCCTCGCGGATGATGGCCTGAGCCAGCAGGGTAGCGGTGGTGGTGCCGTCGCCGGCGACGTCGTTGGTCTTGGTGGCGACTTCCTTCACCAGCTGTGCGCCCATGTTCTCAAAGGCGTTCTCCAGCTCGATTTCCTTGGCGATGGTGACGCCGTCGTTGGTGATCAGCGGCGCGCCATACTTCTTGTCGAGCACGACATTGCGGCCCTTCGGGCCCAGGGTGATCTTCACGGTATCGGCAAGGGCATTGATGCCGCGCTCCAGAGAGCGGCGGGCCTCTTCGCCGAAGATGATCTGCTTAGCCATAATTCATTTCCTCCAATGATTCATTGCAGAATACGGGCGGATACTATCCGCCCCTACATATATTCGCTTTGCAGCTTTAAGCCGCCGCGAAGCGAAGAAGGGGTCTGGGAATGAGATTCCCGCGGGTACGGGCAGCGCCCGTCGTTACTCCACAATCGCCAGAATGTCGCTCTGACGGACGATCTTGAGCTCTTCGCCGTCAATCTTGATCTCGGTGCCGGCATACTTGGAATAGACGACCTTCTGGCCGACTTCCACCTGCATCACGATCTCCTTGCCTTCAACGACGCCGCCCGGGCCGACGGCCACAACAACGGCATACTGCGGCTTTTCCTTCGCGGTAGAAGCGAGGATCAGGCCGCCCTTGGTGGTTTCTTCCATCTCCGCGTCCTTGATGACGACGCGGTCAAACAGGGGTTTCAGGCTCATCTTATTTGACCTCCTTAAGGTTATCAGCAGCTGTAGCATATCCTGTTAGCACTCTTTAAGGAGGAGTGCTAAAACAAGATATAATATACGCGACTTAGGGAATTCAGGCAAGATGTAAAAATATCCAAATTTTACCTGCAAAATCAGAATTTCCTGATTTAAAAAAAATAATACGTCCATGCTTCTTCAAATGCACGATTTCTTTTGTTTTCTCCCTGTTTGACTGATGGGATGGCGCAAATGTCGCTTTTGTGGTACAATTTCTCCCATGGAGGACGTTATGAACGGATTGGATTTTACCTCGTCAGTGCTCGCCTGGTATGATCAGGGGCATCGCGATCTGCCATGGCGGCATACCAGGGATGCTTACCGCATCTGGGTGAGCGAGATTATGCTCCAGCAGACGCGTGCGGAGACTGTTGTTTCCTATTATGAACGCTTTCTGGAAAAGTATCCCACCGTAAGGCATCTTGCCGACGCGCCCGAGGAGGAGCTGCTCAAGAGCTGGGAGGGGCTGGGTTATTATTCCCGCGCGCGTTCCCTTCAAAAGGCGGCGAAGCTCATCGTCAATGATCACGGCGAACGGCTGCCTGCCGATGTGCAGAAGCTGCGCAGCCTGCCCGGTATCGGTGATTACACCGCCGGCGCGATTGCATCCATCGCCTTCGGCATCCCCGCTGCTGCGGTCGATGGCAATGTGGAGCGCGTCGTCTGCCGTTACTATGCCATCGAGGAGATTGTCGGCACGCCCGCCGTGCGCAGAATGATCACGGAAAAGACGCAGGCGCTTGTCTCGCAGGATCGCCCCGGTGCGTTTGCCAATGCGATGATGGAGATGGGCGCGACGCTGTGTACGCCGAAAAATCCCAAGTGCCTGCTCTGTCCTGTGCGCCAAACGTGCAGGGGCTTTGCTCAGGGCATTGCAGCCGAACTTCCGCACAAGGCCAAAAAGAAAGCGCCGCGGGTAGAGAACCACGCCGTGCTGCTGGTCTTCCATGACAATCGCGTGCTGATCGTCAGGCGAAAGGAAAAGCTGCTCGGCGGACTGTTCGTCTTTCCGGATGTATCGGAAGAAAGTGATCCTGCGAGGCTGTGCGCAGCGCTGGAGAATAGGGGCGTGCGCGCTGCTTACGACGAGTATATCGGCCATGCCCGGCATGTGTTCACCCATCTCATCTGGGAGATGGATGTGCATGCGCTGCTCGCCGAGGAAATGACGGAAATCCCAGACGGTCAGTGGGCTACGCGCGATGAACTCGAGAGCCTGCCGCTGCCCACGGCGGTCAAGGCCGCCATGCAGTGGGCGATGGAGAGATTGGGATAGGCCATAGGAATGATGGAGACTGTCATGGAGCTTACGCTGAAAAGAGCGTCGGAAAAAGATGCTGACCTGATCTGGCGAATGCAGATCGAATCCTTTACGCAGATGTATGAGCGCTATCGAGATGATCAGACCAGTCCTGCCAAAGAACCAATCGATAAAGTGATTGCCCGGCTCAGGCAGCCGTATACCTATTATTATCTGATTGAAACGATCGAAGGGATTACCGGCGCGATCCGCGTTGTGGATTTCCACGAAGTGGGAAAACCCAAGCGGATTTCGCCGCTGTTCATCCTGCCGGGGTTCAGAAATCGCGGTCTGGCACAGGCTGCGATTCGCGCTGTGGAGCATATCCACGGACAGGATAACTGGGCGCTGGAGACGATTGCGCAGGAAGAAGGAAATTGTCATCTGTATGAAAAGATGGGATACCAAAGGATGGACCAAGCAGAGGCGATCAACGACAGGTTGACGCTCGTGTTTTACGAAAAGAAATGAAATACCGGAGGAGAATCACATGTTCAGAGAACTGGTCAGGAAAAACCGCCGGCTTCCGATGGAGGACTGCGTGCATGTGCTGAAAACAGAAACACGCGGCGTGCTCAGCGTGCAGGGCGAGGACGGCTATCCCTATGGCATGCCGATGAATCATTTCTACAATGAAGACGACGGCTGCATCTATTTCCACTGCGGTAAGATCGGTTATCGCCTTGAAATGCTCCAGAAAAACGATAAGGTCTCCTTCTGTGTCTATGATTACGGATACCGCAACGAGGGCGAATGGTCGCTCAATGTCAAGAGCGTGATCATCTTCGGGCGCATGGAGCTCATCGACGATATGGATATGATCGTGGATATCACAAGAAAGCTCAGCCTCAAGTTTATTCAGGATGAGGAGCATATCCGCAAGGAGATCGAGGGCTCGGCGCATCGCACGCTGCTCATGAAGCTCGTGCCGGAGCATATCTGCGGCAAGCTGGTTAATGAGGCATAAGATGAAAATCATGGTCAGTGCCTGCCTGCTGGGCGAAAACTGCAAATACAGCGGCGGAAACAACAGAAGTGAGAAGCTGCTGCGCTTCCTTGAAGGTCATGAGGTTGTGCCCGTCTGTCCGGAGGTGATGGGCGGGCTGCCTACGCCAAGAGAACCGGCAGAGATTGTAAACGGCAC
The DNA here is from genome assembly GCA_017397695.1 of Clostridia bacterium. Next base: position 23,118 of record JAFQIF010000114.1, on the reverse strand, counting down.
GGTGATCAGCAAAGCAGGCGTGATTGTCGATAAGGAATACCGTCTTGGTGCCCAAAGGACGCTTGAAATCGCGCAGCAGGAGAGCATCGATCTGGCGATCCTGCAATCCCGAAGCCCCAGCTGCGGGGTGAAGCAGATTTACGACGGCACGTTTTCCGGCACGAGAATTCAGGGACAGGGCGTGACGGCGGCTCTGCTTGCAGCACATGGCTTTCGCGTCATGGATGTGGCCGACCTGTAACAGAGCAAAAGCACCGGGGCGTTCCGGTGCTTTTATGTATTCGCAGCATGAGGCTGAGACCCTTGCGCCGTTTGTGCGTTCACGCTATAATAATACAAAATCAAAACAGCCGGGGGGATCAGCATGTATTGTCAGGTGATTGTGGATATCGCGCACGAAGACGTGGATCGCGTGTTCACCTATCGCGTGCCAAAGGGCATGGAGCTTTGTCCGGGCGTGCGCGTGCATGTGCCCTTCGGCAGGCAAAAGAGCATCGAGGGCGTCGTTGTGGCGCTCACAGAGGAATGCGATTTGCCCGAGGGACGCGTGAGGGATGTGACCGATGCCCTGGAGGATTATCCGGCGGTCATGCCTGCGCTGCTGGAACTGGCCAAAGAGATCAAGGCAACGTCGTTTTGTACGCTGGCGCAGGCGCTGCGGCTCATGTTCCCGGCGCAGATGCGCGGAGAGCGGATTGCGGAAAAGACGCACGAAATCGCCATGATCACCGTCGATTCCGCCGTGCGTGAGCAGGTGTTGCTCAGCCAGAAGCGCGCGCCCAAGCGAGCTGCAGTGCTCAGGATGCTCATGGACAGCGAAAACGGAGAAATTACCTGCGAAGAAATCAGAAAGCAACTGGGCGATTACAGACCGGCGCTGAATATGCTGGTGAAGATGGGCTTTGCCCGGATTGAGAAGCGCGAGGTGATGCGTAGCCCCTATGGTGCGATGGAGCGATTGGCTGCGCAGGATCCGCAGCTCACCAGCCAGCAGAGTGAAGTGCTCGATGTGCTGCTGCCCGCCGTGGAGGCAGGCAAGGGCAGCTTCCTGCTCTACGGCGTCACCGGCAGCGGTAAGACCGAGGTGTTCATCCGCGCCGTGCGCCATGCGGCGCAGCTGGGCAAGACTGCGATCGTGCTCGTTCCCGAGATTGCACTCACGCCGCAGATGGTCATGTGGTTCCGTTCCCGTTTTGGCGAGGACGCGGCCGTACTGCATTCGCGCCTGTCTCCGGGTGAGCGCTACGATGAGTGGCGGCGTATCCGCCGGGGTGATGTGCGCGTGGTTATCGGCGCGCGCTCGGCGATCTTTGCCCCGCTGGACAATGTGGGCTTGATCATCATCGACGAGGAACATGAGCAGAGCTATATTTCTGACAATACGCCCCGCTACGATGCGCGGGAGCTGGCGCGCATGCGTTGCGCACGTGAGGGTGCGGCTCTGCTGCTGGCCAGCGCCACGCCGAGCATGCGCTCCTTTGCGCTGGCGGGCCGGGGCGATCTCGCACTTCTGGAGATGCCGCGCCGCGTGAAGAACAGGCCGCTGCCTGCCGTGCATGTGATCGATATGCGCCGCGAACTGGCGCAGGGCAATCGCTCGGTCTTTTCCGGCGCGCTGCTGGACGGCCTCAAGCGCTGTCTGGACGCGGGCAAGCAGGCGATCCTCTTTGTCAATCGCCGCGGCTATTCAACGTTTGTTTCCTGCCGCAGCTGCGGTTATACCGTCACGTGCTCCCAGTGTGATGTCTCCATGACCTATCACAGCACGGAAAACGTGCTTCGCTGTCATTACTGTGGGCAGGAGCAGGCAGTGCCGTCGGTCTGCCCGGAATGCGAGAGCAAGTATATCAAGTTCTTTGGCACGGGTACGCAGCGCGTGGAGGAGGAAGTGAGACGCTTCTTTCCGGATATATCGCTGCTGCGCATGGACAATGACACTACGCGCCAAAAAGATGCGCATGAGCGCCTGATTGCGCAGTTCCGCCGCGGCGAGGCACGGATTCTCGTCGGCACGCAGATGATTGCAAAGGGCCTGGACTTTCCGAATGTGACCATGGTTGGCATCATCGCTGCCGACGCCATGCTCAAGCTGCCGGATTACAGGTCTTCCGAGCGCACCTTCCAGCTGCTCACGCAGGTAGCAGGCCGCGCAGGGCGTGCAGATACGCCGGGCGAGGTCTTCCTGCAGACCTACGATCCGGAGCATTTTGCCATCGAAACCGCCAGCCGTCAGGATTACCGCGCATTTTATGAAGCGGAGATGCTGCGCAGAAAGCGTGCGCTCTATCCGCCGTATACCCTGATCGCCCGCCTGCTCTACGAGGCGGACCGCGAGCAGGATGCTCAAAGCTGCGCTGAGAGCGCCATGCGGCAGATGGAGGCGTTCTTTGAACGCCGCGCATATCTGAAAAAATATGTCGTCTCCCTGCGCGTGATGTCCTGCCCGGTCAAGCGCATCAAGGGCAAATCCCGCTGGCAGGTTGCGCTCAAGATTGTGGACAAGTCCGTTTGCCAGGAGGCCGTGGGCAAGATGAGCGAGATTGCGACAGCGCCGCTGGAGGGGTGTGCGTGCGTGTGCCAGGTGAATCCCAGCAGCATGATGTAACAGGAGAGGAAAAAAGCATGACCATCCGCAAAGCCTTCGCCGCCGACGTTCCCGCCGCAGCGGCGATCTATGACGCCATCCATACCGCCGAAGAAGCGGGTGAAACGACCGTCGGCTGGGTGCGCGGCGTGTATCCCACACAGGCAACTGCCGCTGCTGCGCTTGAGCGGGGCGATCTGTTCGTGCTGGAGGACAAAGGAGAGATTCTCGGCTCGGCGATCATCAATCAGATGCAGGTGGACGTATACGAGGGTGCTGCGTGGCTGTATCCCGCCGCAGACAGAGAGGTTATGGTGCTCCATACGCTGACGATTGCACCGCGCGCCGCGAGGCACGGATACGGCAGATCCTTTGTATCGTTTTATGAGGAATATGCCCGCGCGCAGGGGTGCCGCTTTCTTCGCATGGATACCAACGAACGCAACGTACGGGCGCGCGCGATGTATGCAGCCTTGGGTTACAGCGAAATCGGCATTGCACCTACGGTATTCAACGGCATTGCGGGCGTGAATCTTGTGCTGCTGGAGAAGGCGCTGTAAGAAATAAGGAGATGGACAGGATGACCCAAGAAATGCACGAAGTGATGACCGAGCGTTTCGCTAAAGATTCCCTGATCGCACTAGCGACGGTGGAGGGCGATACGCCGCATGTGCGTACGGTGAATGGCTATTACATGGACGGCGCGTTTTACTGCGTGACGCATGCGCGGTCAGGCAAGATGCACCAGATTGGAAAGAACAATCGGGTTGCGATCTGCGGCGAGTGGTTCACCGGACATGGTTTGGCCGAAAGTCTTGGTCATGTGCTCGCGCAGGAAAACTGCGATCTGATGGACGTTCTGCGTCCTGCGTTTGGGTCATGGTATTCGCTGGGTCATGTGGATGAATCTGATCCCGATACGATCCTGCTGAAGATCACGCTCACCAGCGGCGTGCTCATGAAGCATGGAAAACGCTTCGAGTTCTGAATATAAAAACGTGCCGGAGCACTGCGCTGCTCCGGCACGTTTTATGCGGTTTAAGTGCGAATGGGGGAACCGGATCTTACCAGGAATTCATGGTCTGGTTCAGATCGTAGGTCTTCGGCTGCAGGTCGAGACGGCTCTCGATGAAGTTGATCGCCATCTGCGGCCACTGCGCATACTGCGTGAAGGCGTTCACGTAGTTGCGGGTGCCAGTGCCCAGGCCAACGCCGTGCGGGGCGTCCGGAGCGATGTAGAGGGAGAACTCAGGGAAGGTCTTGGCCAGCTCAGCGATGCTCGGATAGATCATGCCGCCAACGCCGTCCTTATGACCGAAAGCGCCGAACAGAGCCGGGAGCTTCTCGACATTGCTGAAGTCCAGATTGCCGGCGCCGCCGAGGATGTCGGTGCCGAACGGTCCGTAGATCGGCAGGGCGATGGTCTGGCTGGCGTCGCACGCGTCGATCGCGTCGCAGACATAGTCAGCGTAGACCTGATCCGGAGTCTGGTTGACAGCAACGATCGCCTGCATGATGTTCATGGCGCCGGCGGAGAAGCCGCAGGTGATCATGACGTCGGTCTTGGCAATGCCCTTCTCCTCAGCGTAGTAACGGATATAGCGGATGGAGCGCAGGAGGTCAAGGACCTGATCAACCTGAGCATACGGATTGACGCGGCGCTGCAGGACATAGGCGTTATAGCCGTTCGCGTTGAAGAACTCGGCAACCGGGTAGCCCTCAACGACGTTGTTGCGGTGGGTGTTGGCGCCGCCGGCGATGATGACGACGTTGCCCTTCACCTGGCTCTGATCCTCGAGGAGATACGGGTTCAGGAACGGACGGAAGCCCGGGTTGTCATAGGAGATCTCCCAGCCTTCGGTCGGCAGCGGATTCTCAACCGCCATGTCGTCCTCCCAGATGTCCCACACGGTGGACGCCGGCTCGGCGATCTGCACCATGGACTCACGGATCTCCTTCAGGTTCTTGTAGAGATCATAGTGACCCAGCACAACACCGGCCTCAGTAGCCGGGGCGACGGTCTCATAACGGGAGCGGGAAAGCTTGTGGAAATTGACGTAGAGCTGCTCGAAATCGCCTTCAAAAGCATGCGGATAGTACACGACGTCGCGGGCAACGGAGAGTTCTTCCTCAACGAGGGCCTTGAACTCTTCGAGCGTGTACGGATTCTCTTCGGCGATGGCCGCAAAGGCGAAGAGCGCGAGGATGGCGGCAAGCGCCAGAGCCAGAATCTTCTTCATGAACGTTTTCCTCCCTAAATCATACGTATGCGCATACAGGCGCAGCCGCATGCCATACATGTTTCTACTATTTTATCATAGCTTGTGAGGAACGTCTATATTGCAAAAGAAATATCTATAAATAATATCGTATTTGTATGAAGTTCAAAAGGAAAAAGAAGTCCCTAGCAGTGGTGTATTGAACAGGTTGAAGTGGCGCGAAGCTGCTTTTTCTATGCATTTGCTACTTCCATTTTGCAGAAAGTTGGCTTATAATGTAATGGATTATGGAGTATTGTGCCTGACTGTGCGTATTGGACGCAGATCGGGCTGAAATCTGTCTTGAAATGTAAGGAGAGAAAACAACATGGCGCTTCGCAAGATGGTGTATATTGAGGACGAGCTTCTGCGAAAGAAGAGCCGGCCTGTGGATAAGTTTGACGAGAAGCTGCACAAGCTTCTTGACGATATGGCCGAGACCATGTATCACACCAACGGCGTGGGCCTTGCTGCGCCGCAGGTGGCCGTGCTGCGCCGCGTGGTCGTCATGGACTGCGGCGATGGCCTGATCGAGATGATCAACCCGGAGATCCTTGAGACTGAAGGAGAGCAGGACGGCCCGGAGGGCTGCCTGTCCGTGCCTGGCCGCCGCGGTATGGTCAAGCGCCCGATGATCGTGCGCGCCCGCTTCCAGGACCGCAACGGCGAGTGGTATGAGATTGAGGCAGAGGAACTGCTTGCGCGCTGTATCATGCATGAAACCGATCATCTGGACGGCGTGCTGTATGTGGACAAGATGTATCGCGAGATCTTTGCCGAGGACGAGGAAGAAGAGGCTGAGGAAGAGTGAGAATCGTATTTATGGGCACGCCGGATTTCGCCGTGCCATCCCTGAGGGCGCTGATGGACAACGGCTATAACATCGTGGGCGTCTTCTGTCAGCCGGATAGGCCCAAGGGCCGCGGCCATAAGCTTGCCGCTTGCCCGGTCAAGGAGCTGGCCCAGCAGAGCATTCCCGTCTATCAGCCCGAGCGCATCAAGCGACCGGAGGGCGTGGAGATGCTCAGGTCGCTTAAGCCGGATCTGTGCGTGACGGCGGCATTTGGCCAGCTGCTCTCCCAGGAAATTCTGGATATTCCCAGGCTTGGCACGATCAATGTGCATTCCTCGCTGCTGCCCAAGCATCGCGGCAGCGCGCCGATCAACTGGTCCATCATCAAGGGCGATACGGTGACGGGCGTTACCACCATGTTTACCGACAGGGGCATGGATACCGGTGATATCCTGCTGATGAGGGAAACGCCGATCGGCGAAAAGGAAAACGCGGGTGAGCTCAGCGACAGACTTTCCGTCATGGGCGCCGAGCTGCTCATCCAGACCATCCGTGCGCTGGAAAACGGTACGCTTACGCGTATCCCTCAGGATCACGATGCAGCTACCTACGAGCCGAAGATGGACAAGGAACTGGGCCGTATCGACTGGACGAAGAGCGCCCGTGAGATCGACTGCCTCGTACGCGGCACAACGCCGTGGCCGGGGGCGTTCACCACGCTTGCAGATGAAAAGGGCGAGCAGACGATCAAGGTCTTTGAACTCGATGTGAAGGACGGCGGCGCTTCCGGTCAGCCGGGCGAAATCATCGCGGCGGATGCAAAAAACGGCTGGATCGTCTCCTGCGGCGATCACGATGTGGAACTCAGACAGATTCAGATGCCCGGCGCAAAGCGCATGAACGCCAAGGATTACCTGCGCGGGCACAGCATGACGACAGGCATTTGCCTGGGAAAGGCGTAAGCAATGGCTGACAACAGAGGCCGTGACGGTGGATTCCGCGGCAGCAGGAAGTTTGACGACAAGAAGGGCTTCAGCGATAAGAAGTGTTTCGGCGAGAAGAAACCCTTTGGCGAGAAGCGCAGCTTCGCAGAGAAGAAGAGCGAAAAGCGCGAGTTTGGCGAAAAGAAGGAATTCCGTCCGCGTGCGGATCGTCCGGCCTTCGGCGAGAAGAAGAGCTTTGGCGATCGCCCGGCCTACGGCGGAAAGAAACCGTTCCCGCCGCGCCACGACCATGCGCAGATGGGCGAGAGAAAGCCGCTGCATGCGCCGCATCACGATAAAAAGCCGGCAGAGAAGCGCATGAACCTCGCGCCGCGCCGTGTGGCGCTGGAAACGCTGCTGGATGTGAGCCGCAGCGATGCGTTTGCTTCTCTGGCCCTGGATAAGCGGCTGGCTGCCGCGATGTTTGGCCGCCGTGACCGTGCGTTTACCACGCAGCTGGTCTATGGTACGCTGGAAAACAAGATTTCCCTCGACTGGCGCATCGATCAGTTCCTGGAAGGTGAGAAGGAAATCGAGCCCGCCGTGCGCGAGATCCTGCGCATGGGCGCTTATCAGCTGTTCTATCTTGATCGCGTGCCGGATATGGCGGCTGTCGATGAGAGCGTCAGCCTGTGCCGTGCGATGGGCTTCGAGGGCTTTACCGGCCTTGTCAATGCGGTGCTGCGCAACATGATCCGCGGCAAGGAGAATGTTGTATGGCCCAAGCCGGCGGATGATCCGGCGAAATACCTGTCCATTATGTTCTCTGCGCCCATCGAGCTGGCCGAAATCCTCATCGAGGCCTACGGCGAGCATGGCGCGCTGGAGATTCTGCGCCATCGCCCGAAGGATCGTGATATCACCATCCGCGTCAACTACCTGCGCTGCGACGATACGCGCCTGCGCAGCCTGTTTGCCGACGATGAACTGGAATTCTATCCGGGCATCGTGCCGGGTACCTATAAGGTCAGGAATGCGGGCGACATGACCCGCATGCGTGCCTTCCAGAACGGCCTGTTTACCATCCAGGGCGAGAGCTCTGTAATCGCTGCCCGTATGGTCGGTGCAAAGCCGGGCCAGACCGTGCTCGATGCTTGCGCTGCGCCGGGCGGCAAGGCGGCAGTGCTCAGCGAGATGATGAACGACACCGGCCGCGTCTACGCGTGGGATACCCACGCGCACCGTGTGGAGCTGATCCGCGGCACGGCGAATCGCCTCAAGCTTGAGAACGTTCGCCCGGCAGTTAAGGATGCTTCTGCGGAGCGCCCGGAGATGGCGATGACCCTCGACGCTGCGCTGATCGATGCGCCCTGCTCCGGCACGGGCGTGATGCTTGAGAAGCCGGACGTCAAGTACCGCGTGACCCGCGAGGGCGTCGCCTCCCTCTGCCGTACGCAGAGCGAGATTCTCGATGCGATTGCCCCTATGGTCAAGATTGGCGGCACGCTGGTGTATTCCACCTGTTCCATTCTTCCGCAGGAGAATGGCATGCAGGTTGAAGCTTTCCTCGCGCGCCATCCGGAGTATGAGGCCCTGCCGATGGCGGCAGAACTGCCTGAGGCGCTCGCGCAGCATGAAACCTCGACCGGCCTGCAGATGTTTGCACATCGCGATGGTACCGACGGCTTCTTTGTCTGCCGCATGAAGAGGGTCAGGGCGTAAGTAGAGCGATGGAAAGTATCAACGAAAAGAAACAGTTTCTGGGGTTTACGCCCGAGGAGCTTGGCGCGTTCTTTAAATCTCAGGGACAGCCGGCCTTCCGCGCCAGGCAGGTGTTTGCCTGGCTGCATCAGGGTGTGCCTTTCGGGCAGATGAGCAACCTGCCTAAGGCGCTGCGCGAAACGCTTTCTGAAAACTGCATCGATAATCCTGTCTCTGTCCTGGAGACGATCGAATCAAAGCTGGACGGCACAATCAAGCTGCTTTATCGCCTGCCGGACGATCATGTCATCGAGGGCGTGCTCATGCGCTATAAGTACGGCAATACACTGTGCTTGTCCACGCAGGTGGGCTGCCGCATGGGCTGCAAGTTTTGCGCGTCTACGCTCGATGGATGCGCCCGCAGCCTGACGCCTGCGGAAATGCTCGGCCAGATTGTCTGCGCCAACGGCATTCTGCGTGCGCAGGGTGGGGAGCAGAAGGTCGGCAACATTGTGCTTATGGGTAGCGGCGAGCCGTTTGATAACTACGACAACGTGGTAAAATTCCTGCGCAGTCTGCGCATGGAAGGCGGATTGTGTATCGGCATGCGCTCGGTGTCGCTGTCCACGTGTGGCCTGGTCCCGCAGATGAGACGATTCGCCGAAGAGGATCTTCCGGTGACGCTGTCGCTCTCGCTGCATGCGCCAAACGATGAGATCCGCCGTCAGACGATGCCGATCGCCAATAAGTATTCCATGGACGAGGTGCTCTCCGCCTGCCGCTATTATATTGAAAAGACGGGCCGGCGCGTCATCTTCGAATACGCGCTGGTGCATGGCGTGAACGCATCACCCGAGCAGGCGGCCGAGCTTGCCGGAAAGCTGCGCGGTATGCAGTGCCATGTGAATCTGATTCCGCTCAATGCGGTTCCCGAACGAGGTCTCACGGGCGTGAACGAGAGGGAGATCGACGCCTTCAAAAAGGTGCTTGAGCAGCGGAACATCTCTGTCACCAGGCGGCGCGAAATGGGTGACGATATCGAGGGTGCATGCGGCCAGCTGCGCAGGCGCTATTTGAAAGAGAATCAATAATCTTCCGGGCGGCAGCCATATGCCGCGAAGCAAACAAGGATACAGGGACAGCGTCCCTGATGGGCGGGTGCCCAACGCAAAGGAGCATGAACGTGACAGCAGCGCTGAGAACGCACATCGGCAAGGTGCGCAAGCAGAACGAGGACGCAGCCTGGTTTGATGAAAAGCAGGGTATCTATGCCGTTGCGGACGGCATGGGCGGTCATCTGGCAGGCGAAGTGGCCAGCCAGATGGCCATTGATGCGATCAAACGTATGGCGCAGGAAAACGAAATCGCCAGCATTTCCGTGCTGCGCGATACGGTGTGCAATGCGCATGAGGCGATTGTAAAGCTTGCCGGAGAGAATAAAAACTGCTCCGGGATGGGTACGACGCTCTCTGCGATGTGGCGTGGCGGGCATTATATGTACGTTGCCCATGTCGGAGACAGCCGTATTTACAGACTCAGGGGCGGAAAGCTCGAGCGGATCACACAGGATCACTCTCTGGTCGAAGAGCTTGTTCGAGCCAGGATCATTACAAAAGAAGAGGCGCGCAATCATCCGCGCCGCAACATCATCACCCGTGCGCTGGGCACTCCGGGCGAGAATGCGCCCGACCTGCTCGCGGCGGATATGCAGCCGGGCGATCTGTGGCTTCTGTGCACAGATGGCTTGTGCGGTATGGTCTCTGATGAGGAGATGATGGGCGCGCTGACGCAGAACGCTTCTGTGGAGGAGATTGCGGACAAACTGCTGTCCATGGCTCTTGATGCCGGCGGACGTGACAATGTGACGCTGATTCTCTGCCGCAGCGAGGAGGGCTGAGCGTGGAATCAAGACTGATTGGTAAGATTGTCAGCCGCAGATTCCGCGTGGAGGATATCATCGGACGCGGCGGCATGGCGATCGTCTATCGCGCGTTTGACCTGAAGACCCATCAGACGGTGGCGCTGAAGGTGCTGCGCGAAGAGTATGAGGACGATCCGGAATACAAGGAACGCTTCAAGCGCGAAGTGGAGGTTAATAAGCGGCTGAATCATCCCAATGTCGTCAATTCGCTCGACGCCGGGATGGCGGGCGGCGTATCCTATATCGCGCTGGAGCTTGTCGACGGTCAGACGCTCAAGGAGCTGATCGCCGAGAATGGCAAAATGGATCAGGATGAGGCGGTGCACTGCGCGCTGGGCATTCTTGCGGCGCTGTCGCATGCGCATCAGCGCGGCATCGTGCATAGGGACGTCAAATCTCAGAACATCATGATCACCAGGAACGGCCAGGTGAAGATCAGCGATTTCGGCATTGCCGGTATGGCTGATACCAAAACGCTGGCCTCTGATGGCAATGTCATGGGCTCGGTGCATTATTTCTCGCCTGAGCAGGCTAAGGGTATGCGCGCCACCAGTGCCAGCGATCTGTACTCGGTGGGCATCATTCTCTATGAGATGCTCACCGGCCATGTCCCCTTTGAGGGCGAGACGGCTGTTTCTGTTGCGATGAAGCATCTGATGGAGGCGCCTCGGCCCGTTGAGGAGGAGGCGGACGTCAGCCGGGCGGTGGAGTTGATCGTCAAAAAAGCGCTGAAGAAGGAGCCGCGTGATCGCTATCAGAATGCTGAAAGCATGATCCGCGATCTCAGGCGCGCGCTGCGCCATCCGGACGGCGAGTTCATGCAGCAGCGCATACTGCCGGAAAGGCCTGTCCGCAAGGCGGTCTCCGAAGGGGCAAAGCGCCGGATTCCTGCAAATGCTGCGGTAATTGCCGCCGCTGCGTTGGTTATGGTCATCCTTGTGGGGGCCTGCGTGAGTCTGTATCGTTCTGTATTCGTGTTTACGCGTATGCCGGATCTCAGCGGCGTGGATGCTGCGACGGCAGAGCGTCTGGTGAGCAGCGCAAATCTGACTGTGCAGCTGGATTATGCTTACAGCGATGTGATGGAGGGCTTCGTCAGCGGCCAGATTCCCAGTGCCGGCGATCGGGTCGGCCGCGGCGAAACTGTGTTTGTTACCATCTCCCGCGGCAGCGACATGATTCCCGTGCAGCGGTTTACGGGCCTTGCGCAGGATGAGGCGCTTGCAGCCGTGCGTGCTCAGGGGTTTGCCGTGGGCCAGCTGTCTGTCATGCCCAGCGATCAGCTGGCGGGCATGGTCATTGCCCAGCAGCCGGAGGCGGGCCAGAGCGCTCAGATTGGCAGCGAGATCATGCTTACGCTTTCCGGAGGCCGTGTGGTTGTGCCGGAACTGACGGGCGTGCGCGAGGAGGAAGCGCTGTCGCAGATTCAGTCCCTGGGGCTTGCCAGCGGTATGATTACCTATGAGAATGTGGAAGATGCCAGACAGGACGGCGTGGTGCTTGACCAGTGGCCGGAGCGCTTTTCTGAGGTGCTGCCCGGCAGCATGGTGGAGATGAGCGTGGGCTATTACGATAAGCGCAAGTATACTGCGTCGGTCAAGGTGACTGTGCAGGTGCCGCGCGAGGGCGTGGGCGTACGCGTAACGCTGCTGGGTGAGGATGGTAAGGAAAGCGACATGTATTCCGCTACCCACACCGAGCCGGGGGAGATTGAGCTTGACGTGCTGCTTCGCAGTGAGCAAAGCGGCGTGAAGACATGGCGCCTGTATCTGGATGGCGGTTTCAAGAGCGAAGCGACGGCCGTCCTTCAGTAAAAGCATATCCCGGGGGAGGATCCCCACGAAAGGAAATTCATGACAGGAAGTATCATGCGGGGCATCGGCAGCTTTTACACCGTGCTCTGTGACGAAGACGGGCAGGAATATACCCTGCGCGCGCAGAAAAAGCTGCGCCATCAGAAGCTGACGCCGATGGTGGGCGACAGGGTACGCTTTATGCCGGGTGAGGGCGACGATAATGGGTGGCTGGAAGAGATTCTGCCGCGAAAGAGCGTCATGATCCGTCCGAGCGTAGCCAACTGTGATATGCTCATGCTGGTTGTGGCCAGTGTGCCTCACCCGGATATGCTGCTTATCGACAAGCTGATCCTGCGCGCAGCGCGCGGCAGCATGACGCCTGCGATCTGCGTCAATAAGATTGATCTTGGCAGAGAGTTGGTCGCTTCCATTCGCGAAGAGTATGCCGGTACGCAGCTGCGCGTGTTCGCTGCCAGCGCGCTGACCGGTGAGGGCGTGGAAGAGCTTCGCGAGGCGATGCGCGGCAAGGTGACCTGCCTGGCGGGGCAGAGCGCCGTGGGCAAAAGCTCGCTGATCAACGCGCTGTTTGGGCTTGAATTGGAAACAGGCGGCCTGAGCAGAAAAACCGAGCGTGGCCGGCATACGACCAGGCGTTCGGAAATGATGGCTGTGGACGGCATGCTCGTGCTCGATACGCCGGGCTTCAGCCTGCTGGAAATCGAAGAGGGCATCGAGCCGCAGGATTTTGCCGAAATGTATCCGGAATACAATGAGCTGGCAGGCGAATGCCGGTTCCAACCCTGTATGCATGACAGAGAGCCCGGCTGCGCTGTGCGTGCTGCGGTGGAGGCAGGCAGGCTCAGCGCCGTGCGCTGGGCGAGATATCGTGAACTGCTTTCAGAAGTAAAAGAGAACTGGAAAGGACGCTACGTATGACGATCATTTCTCCTTCCGTGCTGGGTGCGGACCTGATGCGATTGGGTGAGGAAATTGAGCTCGTAGAGCGCCTGGGGCTCAGGTGGCTGCATCTGGATAATATGGATGGCCATTTTACGCCCAACATCAGCTTCGGACCGGATTTCGTTCGCGCGATCCGCAAAAAGACCCAGTTGTTTCTGGACGTTCACCTGATGTTCACCAATCCCATGGAATATATCGATACCTATACCAAGGCCGGCGCGGATATGATCACCGTGCATGTAGAAGCGGACGACGATCCTCTGACCGTCATTCACAGAATCCGCTCCAATGGCCTCAAGGCGGGCATCAGCCTCAATCCGCATACTGCGCCGGAGAGGATCCGTCACCTGCTGCCATACGTGGATCTGGTGCTGGTGATGACCGTGGAGCCGGGCTTTGGCGGCCAGAAGCTGCGCGAATACTGCCTGGGTAAGGTTTCCGTCATCAGGGATATGATCACCAAGTCCGGTCGAGATATTCTCATTGCGGTGGACGGCGGCGTGAAGATGGATAATGCCAGACGCGTTGTGGAAGCCGGCGCAGATGTGCTGGTGATGGGTACCGGCGTCTTTGCTGCGAAGGATCCTGCTGCGGTGATCCGGGAAATCTGCTCTTCGGAGGAGAAGGCATGAACGTACTGATCGTGCTGGGCGGCGATGCACCGGGAAAGGCGCTGCTTGAAAGCTGCGCATCCTGTGCGGATCTGACGATTGCAGCGGACAGAGGTCTTGAGGCCTTTGCCCATGCTGGAATCATTCCGGATATCCTGCTTGGCGATATGGACTCGGTGAGCGAGGATGTGCTTGCACGCATGCAGTCGGTTGCGGAAATTGACCGTTTGCCTTGCGTCAAGGATGATACCGACGGCGTGCATGCGGTAGATGTGGCGATGGCTCGCGGCGCGAAGCATATTACGCTGCTGGGTGCGCTGGGCGGCCGACTGGATCATGCGCTGGCCAATCTGATGCTGCTTGTGCGGGCGGCAAAAGCGGGCGTAAAGGCGCAGATTCTCAGCGAGACTGTACGGATTGAGCGTGTTGACGGCTGTACGGTTCTTCATGGAGCCAAGGGCGATACTGCCTCGCTGCTGCCGCTTGGGCAGGCGAAGGGTGTGACGCTCAAAGGCTTTTTCTATCCGCTTGACAGGCGTGACCTGGACAGCAGCTATCCGCTGGGCATCTCCAATGTGATCACGCAGGATGAAGCGTGTATCAGCGTTGAGTCGGGTGATTTGCTGCTTTTCCATTACTATGCCGGGTTTTGATTGGAATTCTAATGGATATTTTTCCCGCTTTCAGCGAAAGTTGAGAGCGGGATTTTTTCTGCCAGCGATAGGTTTTTGTCCATCGGTGTCGAATCATTCATCAGGCAAATATCTATGTATGGCGGCTGAACGCCAGCTGCCGCGGCGAGGAGGCGATGCGCATGACCATCAAAGAAATGCTTGAACAGAGAGAGCGGGATACGCTTTGTGAGTTTGCGTCCCTGTCCTGTGAAAGCAGGGGGCGCGCGAGGCCGGTTTCGTCGGATGATATGCGCACAGAATACCAGCGTGACCGCGACCGGATTCTGCACTGCAAGTCCTTCCGCAGGCTGAAGGGTAAAACACAGGTCTTTCTTTCTCCGCAGGGCGATCATTATCGCACGAGGCTTACGCATACGCTTGAGGTTACACAGGTGGCGCGCACGCTGGCGCGAGCGCTGCGCCTGAACGAAGACCTTGCCGAGGCGATTGCCATGGGGCATGATCTGGGTCATACGCCCTTTGGTCATGCGGGCGAAGCGGCGCTGGATAAGATCATTGAGGGCGGGTTTGAGCACAGGGAACAGAGCCGCCGCGTGGTTGAGGTGCTGGAAAATGGCGGACAAGGGCTCAATCTCACCTGGGAAGTGCGTGACGGTATCGAGCATCACTCCGGTAAGGTGCGACCTAAAACGCTGGAGGGCTGCTGCGTCCATCTGGCCGACCGTATTGCCTATATCAATCATGACATTGACGATGCGGTGCGTGCAGGCGTCATCGGTTTGGATGATCTGCCTAAGCGTGCCATCCGGCGCGTAGGCCGCACGCATGGCGAGCGTGTGGGCAATATGATTGGCAGCGTTGTGCGTCATTCGCTGGGCCGCAACGAGACGGCGATGGAGCCGGAAACCTGGGAGGCGCTGATGGAGCTGCGCGATTTCATGTTTGAGCGCGTCTATTCCCGCGACTGGGCCAATGATGAGTGCAGAAAAACCCATCACATCGTCACCGAACTGGTCGGATACTATATGGAGCATCCCGGGCAGATGCCCAATGAATACATGGAGATCGTGTATCGCGAGGGGACGCAGCGCGGCGTATGCGATTATGTGGCCTGTATGACCGATGCGTATGCAGTGCAAACCTATCAAAAGCTGTTTATTCCGCCGTTTTTTGACGGAATCGGCTGAAAATAGCAGAAAAGAAAGACTTTTTCGCGAAAAAAATGCATGACGTATGCAGGAAAGTCCGAAATGGCGGCGAAAAAGAAAGGACGGCATTTTTGCTGTTATGCCGTGGCGAAAGGAGAGGACGGTGATCGGCGTTGCGGTTTCCACAAATGTGGCTGGATGAACTCAGAGAACGCTCCGACATCGTTCAGGTCGTCTCCAAATACGTCCATCTTACGCCGAAAGGCGGACGGTATTGGGGATTGTGCCCCTTCCATGGCGAAAAGACGGCGTCCTTTTCCGTCAATCCGCAGCGGCAGATGTACTACTGCTTCGGCTGTCATGCCGGCGGCAGCGCCATCAATTTTGTGATGGAAATGGAACATCTGGAGTTCAAGGATGCGGTAAAGCTTCTGGCCGAACAGGCGCATATGGAGCTGCCGCAGATGATCGGCGGACGGGAGGATGCAGCCAGTAAATCTGAAAAGGAACGGATTTACGAAGCAAATAAGCAGTGTGCGCGCTTTTTTCACGGCCAGCTTTGGAAGCCGGAGAATGCACAGATTCTGGGCTATCTGTATAATCGCGGGCTGGACGATGCGACCATCCGCATGTTTGGTCTGGGCGCAACACCCCCGCGCGGCGATGGCGCCACGCATGCGATGCGCTCTCTGGGTTTTACGGATGATGAGCTTGTGCGTGCAGGCATTTCTGTGCGCCGCGACGGGCGGGTCTATGATATGTTCCGCCAGCGCGCGATCTTTCCCATCATCGATGCGCAGGGGCGTGTGCTGGGCTTTGGCGGGCGCGCACTGGGCGATATCAAGCCCAAATACCTCAATACGGGCGATACACCGGTGTTCAATAAGCGATTGGGCGTGTTCGCTGCCAATCTGCTCAAGAAGCAGCGCGGGCTCAAACGCGTGATCCTGGTGGAAGGCTATATGGATGTGATCGCGCTGACCCAGGCAGGACTGCCGGGCGTCTGTGCGACGCTGGGCACGGCGCTGACCATCGAACAGGCCAGGCTCCTCAAGCGCTATGCGCCGGAAATCTGGGTATCCTACGATGGAGATGCCGCAGGCCAGAAGGCGATTATGCGTGCGCTGGAAATCTTTGATCAGGAAAACATCCGCGCCCGCGTGCTGGCGTTTCCCGGCGGCATGGATCCGGATGAGTATATCCGCGAATACGGGCTGGAAGGTCTGGATCAGCTGCAGCCGCTGGATGCGACCACGTATCGCATGAAGCATGAGATGCAGAATTTCGATCTGTCTTCTCAAGAGGGCAGAACGCAGTATGCGATCGCCTGCGCCAAGTATCTGGCCAAGGTCAAAGAACCCGTTGAACTGGAGAATTACGTAAACCAGCTGATGATTTCCACTGGCTTTGCGCGTGAGGTACTCCTTGCGCAGATCGGCCGTACGGAGATGATCGCTAAAGAGCAGCGCCCCGCCTACAGCAATGTGGCCAGGCCGCTGGAAGAGAATAACGACGGCGTGGATACCGAAACCGCTGCGGCGGAGAAGCAGCTGCTTTTGCTGCTGGCCGAGCGGCAGATTGAGCCGGGTACCGTGACCGCTGAGGATTTTATATCGCCGGAGCGCAAAGCGCTGGCAGAAAAGCTGATTGCGGGTATGAGTCCGGGGGCGATTCTGGAGAGCATGTCCGATGAGAATGCGCGCGCTCGTGCGGCCAGCATTCTTCAGCGTGACAGCGGAGCCGGTGTGGATGGGCAATTGCGTATGGCGGGCGACTGCCTGCGCATCCTGCATAAGAAGCGCATCGAAGAGGAAATCGCTGCGCTTCAGAAGCAGCTCGCCGAGCAGAAGGGCGAAGATAAGCGAAAAACGCTTTTGAAAATACAGGAACTGACGAAGCAAAGGCAGACGGCCGGAAGAAAGGAATGACTTCTCATGGCACTGACACGTGAACAGGCGCAGCAGAAGGTAAAGGGAATTCTTGATCTCGCGCGCAACGAGAAGAAGACGATCTCTTATCAGGAAGTGATGAATAAGCTCAGCGAGCTGGATATCGACGCGGATGCGATCGACGCGGTCTTTGAGACTTTGGAGGCCGAGGGTATCAGCGTGGTCAGCAGCTCGGAGGATGAAGCCGCTGCTGCGGCTGCCGAGGCGGTGGAGCCGGAGCTGGATCTGTCCGTGCCCGAGGGCATCAGCATCGATGATCCGGTGCGCATGTATCTCAAGGAGATCGGCAAGGTGCCGCTGCTCACTGCAGACGAAGAGATTGAAATCGCCAAGAAGATGCTTGAGGGCGGTCCGGACGCCGAGGTGGCCAAGAAGAAGCTGGCTGAGGCGAACCTGCGACTGGTTGTTTCTATTGCAAAGCGCTACGTCGGCCGCGGCGTGCTGTTCTTGGATCTGATTCAGGAGGGCAATCTGGGCCTGATCAAGGCGGTTGAGAAGTTCGATTATACCAAGGGCTTCAAGTTCTCCACCTATGCGACCTGGTGGATCCGACAGGCAATCACCCGTGCGATTGCTGATCAGGCGCGTACGATTCGTATTCCGGTGCACATGGTTGAGACGATCAATAAGCTCATCCGCGTCAGCCGCCAACTTCTGCAGGAAAAGGGCCGTGAGCCGCAGCCGGAGGAGATCGCCGAGGCGATGGGCATTACCGTGGAAAAGGTCCGCGAGATCATCAAAATCGCGCAGGAGCCGGTCTCCCTGGAGACGCCGATCGGCGAGGAAGAGGATTCTCACCTGGGCGACTTCATTCAGGACGACGATGCGCCGCCGCCCGCCGAGGCTGCTTCTTTCACGCTGATGAAGGAACAGCTTATGGGTGTGCTCGATACGCTGACCCCGCGCGAGAAGAAGGTGCTCTCCCTGCGCTTTGGTCTGGAAGATGGCCGTCAGCGCACGCTGGAAGAGGTTGGACAGCAGTTCAATGTCACCCGTGAGCGCATTCGTCAGATCGAGGCGAAAGCTCTGCGCAAGCTGCGTCATCCGAGCCGCAGCAAGAAGCTTAAGGACTACCTGGAGTAACGCTGGGAATGTTGGGGCTGCCGCCCTAAACCCCGCCTGAGGGATATTATCCCTCAGACTCCCTATTACGCTTCGCGCTTGTTTTAAGCAACACTTGCATAACCCCAACGCTGCGCAATGGCGCAGCGAAGACGGGTCAAGGGATGAAATCCCTTGACAGGGGATTGGGGATGGAATCCCCAACGTATCCCCATATCTTCGTTCTACATCGAGGGACTTGCGTCCCTCGTTTTTCTGTAAGGAGGAAAGACATGGTTCAGCTAGACGAGCGTTTGAGCGCGATTGCAGAGCTTGTGTTGGAGAGCATAAAGGGGATCGAGTCGCCCTGCGCGGCGGATATCGGCTGCGATCACGGCCAGTTGACGGCGTATCTGCTGGAGCGCTGTGAAGGGCTTTCCATGATCGCCAGCGACGTAAGCGCACCTTCTTTGGAAAAGGCAAAGCGGCTGTTTGCGGCGAAAGGCTTCGGCGGGAGAGCAGCGGCGGTGGTTGCCGATGGTCTGACGGGAATTGATCGTCCGGTGGATGCAATTGTTATGGCCGGCATGGGTGCAGAAACAATTTTGAAGATTATCAGCGAAGGACGGGAGAGAATCGGGCAAGCGGCGCTGATCATGCAGGCCAATGTCGATCTGCCGATGCTGCGCAGCGAACTGGCTGCGCAGGGGTTTGAGGTCAGGCGCGAGGTGTTTTCCCGTGCGGCGGGACGGCGCTATGTCACGATGCTGGCTGGCTTGGGCGAGGCAAAAGCGCTCAGCGCGCGTGAAGCGCTTCTGGGTACGGCGGCGAGCGGTGTACAAGAGGAGCTTCAGCGCGACTACTTCAGCTGGCAGCGCGGCGTACGCGTGCGCGAGATGGAGCGGGTGGCCGCGCTGGATTCCGGCAAGGCGCAGGCGCGCATGGAGAAAAACAGCAGAGAACTGGCATGGATACAGGAGGCGATTGGCATGAATGTATGTACCGTCAAGGAGATTGAGCGGCTTGTAGGTGAGATTGCGCCCTATGAACTTGCGGAGCCGTGGGATAATGTCGGTCTGCTTGCAGGGCATTCCGGGCGCGAGATTGCGCGTGTCATCACTGCGCTGGACCTGACTGATTACGTCATCGACGAAGCGATTGCACTCGGCGCGCAGGTGATCGTTACGCATCATCCGATCATGATGGATGCGCGCAGGCGCATGACCGATAACGACCGCGAAGGAAGGCTGCTGCTGCGACTTGCCGAAAACGGTATCGCGCACATCGCCGCACATACGAACTTTGATGCAGCGGATGGCGGCGTGAACGATACGCTCATGCAGCTGTGCGGCGCGCAGAATATCACGGGCGAAGGCTGTCTGCGTGTGGCTGATCTGGCGCCGGATACAACGTTTGAACAGCTGTGCGAGCGCATAAAAAAGAAGCTGCATACCGTCGCGCGTACTTACGGCGCGCCGGATACCATCGTTGCGAAGCTGGGCTGCTGCTCCGGCGCAGGCGGTTCCTTTTTCGGCGAGGCGAAGGAACTGGGCGCAGATTGCTTCATCACCGGTGAGATCAAGCATCATATTGCGCTGGAAGCGATGGATGCGGGCGTGTGCGTTATTGAAGCAGGCCACTTTGAAACGGAAAATCCTGCCTGCGAAGTGATGGCGAATGCTTTACAAAATGCGTGCGATGCGTTAAAATATAATGTAACGGTTTTTTGCTCCAAGGGAAATCCCTTTGGGCGTTAATGATAAGGAGGGCCTTATTTTGCAGCAGTACGAACTTTTGTGGCAGTACCAGCAGGTCGATATGGAGCTGGATCAGTATGAGCGTGAGATGCGCAGCAACGCCAACCGCAAGGAGCTGCTCAAGCATCGCGATTTCCTGCTGGAGCAGCAGAACGTCCTCAAGAAGATCGAGACGGACGTGGAAATCATGAGTGACCGCATGGAGGCGCTGGCCGACGAAATCACCCGCCTGAACGGCTCTGTGGCCGAGGCAACGGCGAATTTCGAAGCGAACCGCCCGCAGGATCTGGAAGAGGCGAAGAAGCAGATTGCGTCCATCCAGAAGCTGCTTGCCACCATCTCCCGTTATGAGGCGGAGCTGGCCAAGATGCGCAAGGACAGCGAGGCGCGCGATCGCCAGCAGCGCGAAGTGCGCGTGCGCGCGGCCAAGGCCCGCGCCGAGTTTGACCGTATCAAGGTCATCTACGATGAGGAGTACAAGGCTACGTCCGGCAAGCTTGATGAGCTCAAGGCCAAGGTCGCCAAGGAGGCCCAGGGCATCGAGCCGGCGCTGCTTGAAAAATACAAGGCGATCAAACGCCATGCGGCGATGCCGATCACGCGCCTGCACGATGACCGCTGCGGCGGCTGCAATATGCAGCTTTCCGCCGCCGATAAGGATAAAGTGCGCAGCGGCCTGCCGTACGTTGAGTGCGAGAATTGCGGCCGCATCATTCTGGTCAAGTGATTTGAATCATAAGCAGGCTTCGTCCTGCTTTTTGTTTTCGGAGGAAACCTGAATGGATACCATCGCTCAGATTGATACATTCTTTTCTGGAAAACCGAAGGCTTGGGCGCTCTTTGAAGTCTTGCGCATTCGTGTGTTGGATGCCTATCCACAGACGCAGCTGCGCGTGATGAAAACCTGCATCGCCTTGGATGATCCTAAGCCGTTTGCCTATGTATCCTTTCCTCCGAAAAAGAGTTTTACGGGTTTGTGGTTGAGTATCAGCCTACGTGAGGCGCTGGCCCATCCGCGATTTGAGATGGTTGTGCCCGTTTCCAAATCGCGATACACTGCGCACATTCATCTGCCGGATGAGCATGCGATTGACGAAGAGCTGCTTTCTCTGGTTGCGCTGAGCCATCGTTGACAAAGCAAAGAATAAGTGCTATAATTTCTGCGTTTGTGAGGCTGCCGGGCGGCCGCGCGCCGAAAGGTGTGAGGAAAGTCCGAGCTGCACAGGGCAGGGTGCCGGGTAACACCCGGCGGGGGCGACCCCAGGGAAAGTGCAACAGAGAGATACCGCATATGCCCTCGGGCATGTGTAAGGGTGGAAAGGTGAGGTAAGAGCTCACCCGCGGCTTGGCGACTCGTCCGCGATGTAAACCCCATCCGCAGCAAGAAACGAAAGAGCGTTTGAGACGGCCCGTCGAGCTCTCAGGATTTCGCTTGAACCTGCCGGTAACGGCAGGTCTAGATAGATGACCGCCGATTACAGAACTCGGCTTATAGGCTTCTCTCACAAACTTTTTTGAAATAAAGCCGGACACGCCGCGTGAAGAAATTCTTCAGCGATGTGTCCGGCTTTTTATCATTTTCAGGCTATTATGGAGAGAGGGCGTGTTTATTTGCGTCTGTTGAGCACCTGCTCGATGAACAGGGTGCATTCCGGCTGCAGAACATGACTCTTCTTGTGGATCAGATACCATTTTCGGGAGAGATTTACACCCTGAAGAGGCGCCATTTTCAGGAAGCCGTGACGAACTTCCGTCTCGACGGAGATCCCGGAAAGGATGGAGACGCCCATATTCTTGATGATGCTTTGTTTAATGGTCTCCGTGTTGAACATGTTCTGGAAGTTTTCCAGCCGAATGCCGTATGCTTTGAGGCGGGAGAGCACGAAGCGGCGCGTAGCCGACTGAATCTGCGAAATAAAACAGGGATACTTGAGCAGCTCCGCAGGCGGAATGCTTTCAAAAGCGGTCAGCGGATGATCCGGCGGGAAGACGACAACCATATCGTCGTCAAAAAACTCGCGGCATACATAAGCAGGATTATGCAGGACATCGTCATCTTCCGGGATCATGGCAAAGGAGATGATGTCCTGATTGAGCGCATCGATGATGCTGGGAAAGAAGCTGAGCGTGAAGTTGACGGGAATGTCAGGATACTGCTTCTTGAATTCAATCAGCGCAGAGGGGAGAAAATAGGTACCGATGGTATTGGTTGCACCAAAGCTGATTTCACGGCGGCTGGAGCAGTTAAGCGCATAAAGATCGCTCTTGAGCTGGCTGTAATCGTGCTCCAGATGGCGGCCGAAGGTATAGAGAAGCTGTCCGTTGCGGTTGAGGGTCATCTTCTTGCCGTTGCGGTCAAAGAGGGGATAGCCGACCTCTTTTTCCAGGGCGATGATCTGCTTGGAAAGCGCAGGCTGGGAGCAGTAAAGCGTCTCGGCAGCCTTGGACATGCTGCCGTAATCAACGACGGCACAGAAGCGTAGCAGTTTATCCAGATCCATAATATCGTTCCCTTTCTCAAGAAGACGCAGGGTCGTCAGATAATCATAGTATAGCACAAACGAAGGGAATTCGCCAAATCTTTCACGGAAAGTGTCATATAATGAAAAGTAATATGGAAAACTGAAAAATGAATTGGACGCGGTCAGTATAAAGAAATATAATAATTTTAACGAATGGAACTGGAGAAAGGTTCCAAATCTGCACGAAAAAGTGGCTGTGCTCTGGCTGCTTTTCCGTACGGATGATTTCAAGTGGGAGGCAAGAGATTTATGGGAGTTCAGAAAAAGAAGCTGGCGTTTGAGCAGTGGATGAAGATTGCGGGTCTCGCAGTCGCGCTGCTCGTTTTCGCCGCGATCTACACGATGCCCACGCCGGTTGCCCTGACGCTTCAGGGTAAGTCCGCGCTGGCCATCTTCGGCATGGTCTTTGTCCTTTGGGTCAGCCAGGCGATTCCGACGTATGCGTCCGCGCTGCTGGCGATCGTTATGCTGTCCATCACGGGCGGCTGGACGCAGAAAGAGGCGCTGGCCGTCTTCGGT
>JAFQIF010000113.1 GCA_017397695.1 Clostridia bacterium | reverse complement strand
GGAAGTCGATGATTCGATACTTACCGCCGTAGGGGACCGCCGGCTTGGCCACGTTCTTGGTCAGGATGCCCAAACGGCTGCCCTGGCCGCCAGCCAGCAGCATGGCAACGCATTGCTTCTTCCTCATCATTGTGAACACACTCCTGTGATATTGGGTTTTCTCGCCAAAGTTGGCGTGACGAGCGACGCGACAGGCATCCGCATGCTTGGCCGCTTCGCCTATCCACTTACGGTCATTATATCATAAACTGTGCAAAAGGAAAAGCGAATTCATGTGATGTTTTAATTAAAGTAAAGTTTGTTTGGTCAGTTTTCGAACGTATAACGTCCCGGTAGACAAAAAATGTCCCGTTAAAATGACGGAAAGAATGACGGATCAATTGTTCAGAAAATGTCGAATCGGGTGTGAAAGAAGACAAGAAGCGCCGGAGGATTAAATTGCAAAATGGGCATGTATGCGCTATAATATACAAAGACATATTATGGCTGTATGCAGATGGAACGGGGGCGGCATTTTGGCCGGTAAAAATACGATGCGGCTGGATAAGCTGCTGACCATGCTGGGCGAAGGTACGCGCGCGCAGGTGAAGGATTCCGTGCGCGCAGGACGCGTGACGGTAAACGGCGTGCCTGCGCGCGACAGCGGCATGCAGGTGGATGCAGAAAACGCACGCATCTGCCTGAATGGCCGCGTGTTGGAATACAAAGCTGTGCGGCATGTGATGATGAACAAGCCGCAGGGTACGCTGACTGCCGCGCGGGACAAAAGGCAGAAGACCGTTATGGATCTGCTGCCGCCTCTGTATGCGGCGATGGACTGCATGCCTGCAGGCAGGCTGGACAAGGATACGGAGGGGCTTTTGATCATCACCTCCGACGGCCAGCTTGCGCACAGGATTATCTCACCCAAAAAGGACGTGACGAAGGTCTACTTCGCACGCGTGGACGGCGTGCTTGCCGATGCGGATATCGATGCCTTTGCTTCCGGGCTGCATATCAAGGACAGCGACGGTGAATTTGACGCGAAGCCCGCAGGGCTGGAGATTGTGAGCACGGACGGCGCATCAAGCGAGGTGCGCGTGCGCGTCAGCGAAGGCAAGTATCATCAGGTGAAGCGCATGCTTGCAAGCCGCGGCGCGCCCGTCGTCTATCTCAAGCGGGAAAGAATCGGCGCGCTGAAGCTGGATCCCGCGCTTGCGCCCGGGCAATGGCGCGAGATGACGGATGAAGAAGTAAAACTGCTTGAACAGGAGGCAAACGATGCCTGAATATTATTACACTTCCGCGCCTACCAGCGAACACGAGGAGCGATCCTTCCGCACTGTGTTTGCGGGCCGCGTGCTCGCCTTTGACACGGACGCAGGCGTGTTTTCCAAGCAGCATGTTGATCCGGGCAGCGAGCTTTTGTGCAAGTCCCTGCCGGATACGCTCTGCGGCCGCGTGTTGGATATGGGCTGCGGATGGGGCGCGATGACGGTGATGACGCTTGCACGCTTCCCGAAGGTCCAAATGGTCATGGCGGACGTCAACGAGCGCGCGCTTGCGCTGGCCGTTTCCAATGTGGAAAAGAATCACATGCAGGCGACAGCAATCCTCTCCGACGGCTTTGAGAAAATTGAGGGTGAGTTTGACGCGGTGATCACAAACCCGCCCATCCGCGCGGGCAAGGCGGTTATCTACAGGATGTTTGAGGATGCGAAGGCGCATCTCGTACCCGGCGGCGCGCTCTATCTGGTTATCCGCAAGCAGCAGGGCGCGCCCAGCGCGCTCAAGTTCCTCAAGGAGCTCTACGGCAGAGCCGAGGTTATCGAGCGCGATGGCGGCTACTGGATCATCGAGTGCGTGAAGGCGTGAGGGGATGAAGGGGACGCTGGGCTGCCGCCCAGACCTGCCTGAGGGACATTGTCCCTCAAACTCCCTTTTTCGCTTTGCGGGGGTTTAAAGCAGCCGTGTAGAGGCGAACTGCGTTCGCCCATGAGGATATCTGAACAGCTTAAAGCCGCGCATGAACCACTCCTTTTAAGGAATGGTGGCAGCCGCAGGCTGACGGAGAGGTCATGCAGGGGAGGCTCTGCTCCTCCCGTGAGCAATGGATACAATCAAACGGAGGATGAAACGATGTTTGACAAAGCATATTTTGACGCGGGCGTTTCCCGCATCGGCACCGACTGTGAAAAGTGGGACGGCATGATCGCCGCCACCGGCGACAAGGACATGATCCCCATGTGGGTGGCGGATATGGATTTCCCGTCCCCGCCGGCGATCAAGGAAGCGATGGCGAAGGTGCTGGAGTGGAACACCTGGGGCTACACCATCGCGGGCAGAAAGGATGCCGAGGCGCTTTGCGCCTACTGGGCGCGCCGCCACGACACGCATTTCACCCCGGACGAGGTGCTCATGAGCCCGTGCGTGGTTACAGGCCTGCGCCTTGCCGTGCGCGCGCTGACCCAGCCTGGGGACGGCGTGCTGATCACCACCCCGGTTTACGGCCCGTTCTTTGCCGCGGTCAAGGGCAATGAGCATCCGCTGATCGAGAGCCCGATGATCATGGATGAAAACAACCGGTTCACGCTCGATCTGGCCGATATCGAGGCCAAGCTGGCTGCGGGCAGCGCAAAGTTGGTGCTCTTCTGCTCGCCGCATAATCCCTGCGGCCGTGCGTGGAGCGCGGATGAGCTCAAGGCTGTGCTGGATATCTGTGCCAAGCACGGTGTGCCGATGGTCTGTGACGAGATTCATGCGGACTTTGTCTACGCGCCGGGCATGCACCACAGCATCATGAGCATTGAAGGCGCGGCAGATCATGCCGTGATGCTCTGCGCTGCGAGCAAGACGTTCAATGTTGCGGGCCTGCAGCAGAGCGCCATCGTCTGCAAAAACGAGGCCTGGCGCAAGGCGATTCACGATGAGATGGAAAACGGCGGCGTGCGCTCGGGCAATGCCTTTGCCCTGGCGGCGACCCGTGCGGCTTACACCGATTGCGACGAGTGGCTCGATGCGCTGAAGCAGTACCTTGCAGATAATCGTGATTTCACGATGGAATACGTGAAGGCAAATATGCCGAAAATCAAGGTCACGCCGCTGGAGGCGACGTACCTGATGTGGCTGGACTGCCGCGCGCTGGGTATGGCGCAGAAGGACCTGATCGACGCCTTGCTGGCCCAGCATGTCAAGGTGAACGACGGCACGATCTTTGGCAAAGAGGGCGACGGATTTATCCGCCTGAACATCGCCTGCCCGCGCGCTCAGCTCGAGCGTGCGCTGGAAGCGATGGCGAAGGTGATGAGGTGACGTTAGGGCTGCTGCCCTAAAACCCGCCTGGGGATTTCATCCCCAGACCCCGTTTACGCTTTGCGGCTGCTTGAAGGCGCTTCACCTAAGCTGCGCGGCAGCGCAGCGTAATGGGTGCAGGGACAATGTCCCTGCCAGGGGTATGGGGACGGAGTCCCCATACGTTCCCTGATTGAGAAATGGAATCAATCTTTTGATGAACATAAGGGGGATTTACCGATGGAATTCAAGGCTAATCCGAAACTCGATGCGGCGCTGGCAGCGCTGGAGCAGGACATGATCGAAACCCTGCAGCGCTGGGTTCGCGTGCCGAGCGTGCGTGCCGAGCGCAGCGCGGACAATGCACCCTTCGGCGCAGAGATTCGTCGTGCGCTGGATGTGGCGATGGCGGACATTGCGCGTCTGGGCATGAAGCCGCGCGACATTGACGGCTATGCCTGCGACGCCGAAATCGGCGAGGGTGAGGATCCGCTGGCTGTGCTGGCGCATCTGGACGTTGTGCCCGAGGGCGACGGCTGGGATCATGATCCCTACGGCGCCGAGATTGTGGACGGCAAGATGTACGGCCGCGGCACAGGCGACGACAAGGGCCCGGGCGTGGCTGCGCTCTTTGCGATGAAAGCGATTCTGGATGCGGGCATTGAGCTTCATCGCCCGTGCCGCCTGATTCTGGGCTGCGACGAGGAGTGCGGCATGCAGGATCTGGAGTACTACGAGGAGAAGATCGGTCTGCCGGACATGGGCTTCAGCCCGGACGCCGAGTTCCCGCTGATCAACACCGAGAAGGGCATCGTGCAGATGAAGCTGGTCGGTGAGATGGCCGATGCACGCTTGATTTCCATCGCCTGCGGCACCCGTCCGAATGTCGTGCCGGGCACCGCTGCGGCGGTTCTCGCGGGCGACTGGCGCGAGCAGGCTGCCGACGCCTTTGAGGTCGAGGACGAGGACTGCGCCATTGAAACCGAACTGGTGGACGGCAATACGAAGATCGTCGTCACCGGCGTTCCGGCGCATGCCTCCACCCCGGATCAGGGTAAGAACGCCGCGAAGATGCTCATTGCCGTTCTGTTCAAGCTCGGTATCGGCGGCGCGCCGATTGCGCTGCTGGACGAAGCTGCGGGCGAAGGTGCGTACGGCGTGAACCTGGGCATCGCGGGCAGCGACGCCGTTTCCGGCCCGCTGACGATTAACCTGGGTCTGCTCTTTGTCGAGGATGGCAAGATCTCTGTGACGTTTGACTGCCGCTATCCGGTTTTCTTTGATGACAAGACTGTAACCGGCACCGTGGCCAAGCGCCTTGCTCCGGCAGGCTTTGTGATGGAGCCGTGCCATGCGAGCCATCCGCACCATGTGCCTGCGAGCAGCGAGCTGGTGACCAAGCTGATGGCCGTCTACAACGGCATTACCGGCACCAACGGCAAGCCTTTCGCCATCGGCGGCGGCACGTATGCCCGCCATCTCAAGGAGGGCGTGGCGTTTGGCATGATGTTCCCGGGCGAGCCGGAACTGGCGCACCAGGCGAACGAGTGCATCGATGTGGCCAACTATATCAAGGCTGCACGCATCTACGCGTATGCCATCGTGGCGCTGTGCGCATAACGCTGCAAGCCCGCTTTGCATTCTTGCAGCGGATTGCATCCGTTCCTCGGACCGCACATGTCGCTCCGGGGGATTGTATTCGAAGGGACCGTGGTCCCTTTGAGTATCCCTGGGGTTTCGATGATATCAAGAAAGGATGAACTGCCATGACTCATGAAGAAGTTCTCGCGCGCATTCAGGAAGAAAAGCTGGTCGCGATTCTGCGCGGCGTGCCGATGGATCGCATCGACGGCGTGGTCGGCGCGCTTGTGCGCGGCGGCGTACGCATTCTGGAATTCACGTTTGATCATGCCGAGCCGGACTGCGTGAAGGCAAATGCCGAAAAGATCCGCCGTACGGTGGAAAAGTTTGGCGATCAGGTGCTGGTGGGCTGCGGCACGACGCTGACAGTAGAAGAGGTTGAAGCGGCGTATGATGCGGGCGCATGCCTGGTCATCTCTCCGAATGTCGATATGGCGGTCATCCGCCGCAGCAAGCAGCTGGGCATGGTGTCCATGCCGGGCGCGCTGACCCCGACCGAGATTGTTGCGGCCTATGACATGGGTGCGGATATCGTCAAGCTCTTCCCGGCGGGTGAGCTGGGCTTGGGCTATATCAAGGCTGTTCGCGGTCCGCTCAAGCATATCCCAATGAGCGCCGTGGGCGGCGTGAAGCCGGAAAACGTGGGCGAGTATCTGGACGCGGGCGTGTGCGGCTTCGGTGTGGGCGGCCCGCTGGTGCTGGCCAAGGCCGTCAAGAGCGGTGACGACGCGGCCATCGAGGAGCGCGCCAGGGCGTTCACGGACGCCATCAAGGCATGGGAGGCGGCAAAATGAGCAAGTGTTTTCTCGTTGTCGACTGCGGCACGACCAACCTGCGTGTAACCCTGTTGGATGAAAACAAAAATAAGCTCGGCGCCGTTAAGGCGGAGGGCGGCGTTCGCCATACCTCCATCGACGGTCACAACGGCCGCCTGCGCACGATGCTGCGCGAGAGCATCGAAGCAGTGCTTTCCAAGAACGGCTACACCAAAGAGGACGTCGAAAAGTGTGTAGCCTCCGGCATGATTACCAGTGCGCTGGGCCTTTTGGAGATCCCGCATGTGCCGGCCCCGGCGGGCGCGGCGGAGCTTCGCGCGGCGATGCAGGAGAAGGTGTTTGAGGACATCGCGCCCTTCCCGATCGCGTTCATTCCCGGCGTGCGCAATTTCGCCGGTCCGGTCGATCTGGAGAATTTCTCCGGTATGGACATGATGCGCGGCGAGGAGGTCGAGGCTGTCGGCCTGTATAAGATTGTGAAGCCGCGCGGCGCGGCGATGTTCGTCCTTCCGGGCACGCACAACAAGTTCGTTTCCATGGACGCCGAAGGCAGGATCCTCGGCTGTATGACTTCCATCTCCGGCGAGATGCTTGATGCGGTCACCCATCATACGATCATCGCCGAGGCCGTTGGCCACAGCTTTGTGAATGCCGACGAATACGACAGCGAATACGCCAAGGCCGGCGCGCGCGAGTGCGCGGTCAGCGGTCTGGGCCGCGCAGCGTTTGCAGGCCGCATTCTGAGTACGCTGGGCGGTAAGGACAAGGCGAAGCTGCAGAGCTATCTGCTGGGCGCGGTCCTGGCGCTGGATGTGCAGGCGATGCAGTCCTTCGTGGGTGACGATGAGAATGTTGAAGCATATATCGCAGGCAAAGCGCCGCTGCAGCAGTGCTTCTGTGATGTGATGGAAGCGCTGGAGGCCGGTGAGGCGCATCAGGTGCCTGCCGAACTGTCTGCGAAGATGGGCCTTGAGGGCGTGCTGGAGATTGCGTTCTGATTTTCAAGATTATCCTGAAAAGAGCGTCTTTTCTCGTGAAGAGAAAAGACGCTCTTTTGCGTATGGCTGTGATATGGCGCGCATATATATACGCTGAGGTGGGGGCATGTATCGGACATTGCTGATCGAATGCGCAGCACATGGGATTTTGTATGTGAACGGACAGTTTTGCGGCCCGATGGAGCGGGAAGGGCAGGCATTTCCTGTTGGAAATAACGCAGAAGTATACATCCAGATGTTTTGCTTTGGTGCTGCAAGCGTGCCGCTGACAGCGAAACTGGTTCTGAAAGAGGGACAAATTGCGTGTCTGGAACCGCAGGAGAGCTGTTATGCGCTGCTCTGGCCGGATGGTGTGATTCAGCTGGAACTGCGTCTGCCGCAGGCGGATGTGCTGGAAACATCGGAGGAAACAGCGGTCGCCTCCGGGACACTCCTGCGTTATCTGACGCTGCGCCTTGCAGGCGATTCGCAGGCGGCAAGGCTGTGGCTGCGTCCGCAGGATGAAGCGTCGCTGCCGGACTTGTTGGCGTATCATGCCGCCGTTCCGCTGCGCTTTGCGCCGCTCTCTGCGCCGGATCGCTATGATGACCGCGCTGGGCTTGTTCGCCGTATTGCGTCCAACGCAGCCGTGGTGGATGCAGCACTGTCCATCACATCGCCGGCAGGTCAGGGGCACCGCCTGATTGAAAAAGTCGATATTCTCAAAACCTGAAGCTTGTTTGAAACCGCCGCGAAGCGAAGAAGGGTGTATGAGGGACCATGTCCCTCATACGGGTTCGGGCAGCAGCCCGGCATATTCCCAAATAAAAAAGGGCGCAAGCCCTTTTTTTAAATGTCCACATCCCAGATGTAATGTCCGAACGCATTGATCGCCAGTGTCTCCCCGCGCTGAAGGATGCGTTTGAAATCGTGCGTGTAGCTCTGGTGCACATGCCCGTGCACAATGGCTTTGGGGTGGTACTTGTCAATCAGATCGTTGAATATCTGGAAGCCGGTATGCGCTAAGTCGTCGCTGTCGCCGAGCTGATAGGCGGGCGAATGGGTCAGCAGGATATCAAACCCCTTGCGCCGCCAGAGCTGGAAGCGTAGTTTTTTGACACGCTTTTGCATTTCACGCTCTGTGTACATGTGCGGCGCTTTCCGATAGCGCATGCTGCCGCCCAGCCCGAGGATGCGCACGCCGTTGTGAACGTAGATCTGGTCTTCGATGCAGACGCATCCCTCGGGCGGATTCTGTGCGTAGCGAGCGTCGTGATTGCCGTGTACGTAAAGGATCGGCGCATAGGTAAAGCAAGTGAGGAAGGATAGATAGCTGGCAGGCAGATCGCCGCAGGAGAGGATCAGATCGATCCCTTCGAGCTTGCGCCTGTCCAGATATTCCCACAGCGTGGGCTCGGCCTGATCGGCCAGAATCAGAATCCTCATATCGCGTCACCAGATTTGCTGTCCTCGTCGTTTCGCACGCCCTGTATGGAGACAAGTGCCTTGGCGATGTCGCTCAGTTCGTCGATCCTGGGAATGCGGCCGATGACGTTCTCGGCGAGATAGTCCATGCGAATGATCTCCTCCGGGGTCAGCACAACATCCTGCTCCACGCGGGTCACGCCGCTCTGATCGACGATCGGCCCGACAAACGGCAGGAACGCGCCGGCGCGGATGCGCTCGTGCAGCAGATCGACCAGGCGACGCACGCGCGGCGGGATGCGTTTGGAGCACAGCAGATCGATGGCATCGGTGGACATGCCCATGAAATAGCTCAGCGCGCGGTCGGAGTGGCTGCTGGCGTCCTCTTCCCATGCGCCGGAGAGAATGCTGCGGGCGATACCCTCATAAACCTTCTCCCAATTCCAGATTGGCATGGCCAGATTGTGGATCACGCCGCCCTTTTCATGATACAGGCCGAATTCGCGCGATTCCATGCGCGGGGCGCTGATGTCGCGATTGGAGATGATGTGTACGCCGCAGGCGTTCAGCTCGTCCTCGGGGCAGGAACCCAGCAGAGAGGACCACTTCAGATAGACCATCGCACGCGGATTGGTCATCTGCGCGCCGAGGGCGAATGCATTGATGGATGCGGGTACGCCGTAGATCGGATAATCGGCGATGTAGCCGATGCGGTTGTCGTCGCTCATGGCACCTGCGATCGCGCCCAGGATGAATTTGGCCTCAAAGATGCGCAGATAATAGGAACGGACGTTGTGATAGCTTGCCAGCAGCGAGCAATTGAGGATCTTGACCTCGGGATGCACGATGGACTGCTTGATGCAGGCATCCAGCAGCACGGGAGAGGCTGTGAAGATCACGTGATAGCCCTCGCGCGCCAACTCGTCGATGACGCTGGAAGCCTCCTGCGGCGAGACGTTTTCACGCGTCGTGGTCTGAATGCGGGAGCCGAATGTGTTTTCCAGCGCTTTGCGGCCGAGTTCGTGGCCATATGTCCATCCGCCGACGAGCGGTGCATGATTGTAGACGAATGCGCAGCGAAGCGGATTAGGCGCGCGCCGCAGCACGGAATTGAGCAGCGTCTGCTGCTTTTCTGCAGGCTGATTGAGCAGCGCGGCAGGCTTGCCGGCGGCGGCGACCACGAATTCGGGCCACACCTTGACAATCTTCTGCTCAAACTGGGCGGGCGTGAAATCCAGGCTCTCCGCATAACCGAACATCTCAATGTATTTCAGGAAAGCGTCGGCTGTGGAAAGCGGATTTTTTGGGTGGTCATAGGCCTGCGCAAAACGGTGATAGCAGGAGTGCAGATCGGTGACCTCGTCGGCGGTCCATTTGTCGCCGGGCGTTTTGCCGAGTGCGGCATAGAAACGCTTATAACTTCCCTCGCGAGCAAAATGGATGAAGTTGATTCTGCTGTCGGCATAGAACTGTAGGAACTCCTGATAGACGCGATAGCGCTCAGAATCCTCAGGCTCGGGCAGAACACGGGTAACGTTGGCTTCGATGCTCACAGCGTCAAGCGTACGCATGACGCTGACGCGCTTGTTGCCCTCCACGACATAATAGCGGTTGTAGTATTCGTAGGCGATGATCGGCTCACGCAGACCGTTGACAATGACATTGTCATAAAGCGTATGCCATTTGTAGGCAAATTCGGAGGTGGAATCAAGCAGCGGCATGAAATTGCGCGCGAAGGCTGTGGTGCGCCCGCGCGTGGCTGTTCCTTCTATATCTTTGAGCGGAATCTGAACCAGGCCGAGCGGCGCCTGCGTGAGGCGGTTGAGCTCGGGTACGATTTCGCTGAGCACGGGCAGCGTGGTGTCCTCGCCTTTGGCCTGAAGCGTGTGGTTGAGCTTCAGGCCCTTCTTCTGCGCGTGCAGGTAGTGTTCAATGGCCATATACAGCGCTCCTTTCCGTAAGGACAGGATGATATCGGTAACATATATATGACCATTATAGCATTGCACCAGAAAAAGCGCAATTCGCTAGATGGAACAGGTAAAAAAGAAAAATGAAAAAAGTTGAAAAAAGGTGTTGACAAAGGAACGGGGTGCGTGTATAATACATCAAGTCGCCGCGAGCAAGACACTTAAACAAAGAGGCTTGAGCAAGCGACATGATCCTTGAAAACGATACAGAATCAAGAAGAACGC
>JAFQIF010000112.1 GCA_017397695.1 Clostridia bacterium | reverse complement strand
TGGGTTACAAACTGCCCAAGCATGGAGCCGACGCCGAATTCGGCGTCGAAACCGAAGCGGCTGTACTTTCATTCCAAGAGGACGAAGGTCTCGAGCAGGACGGCAAGTATGGCGACCAGACTCATGCCGCGCTGATGGACGCCGTTGCCGATGATGACGAAGGTAAGCAGGATGAACCGGCTCCTGATGAAACGCCGGAAGCGCCCGAGGCCGAGGATACGCCGAAGCCTGTGGGTACGACCGTTGTGATCGTATCCGAGGGCGGCAAGGTCAACATCCGCGTGGGCAATGGCACAAACTATACCCGCATCACTGCCGTCGCGCCCGGCACCACATTCGCGCATGTCGCCACCGCCGCCAATGGCTGGCACGCCGTGATCGTTGGCGCGAAGGTTGGCTGGGTATCCGGCAACTATTCCCGTATCATCTGATTCATTTATGCCGCAGGCGTTTCTGCCTGCGGCTCATTTTTCAAGGTTGCATGATTACACGACTGCAATGAAACAAAACTTCAAGAATGCGAAATTGCACAGCATTACGGCCTGTGGCCGATTCTTGGAGGAAGCCATGCTTGAAGTTCAAAAGGATATGCTGCGCCGGATGCGTGAAAACGGCAAAAGCTACAGCCAGATTGCTGCTGCAATGGGGCTATCCGAAAATACTGTAAAATCCTGCTGTCGCCGTATGGGTGTGCAGGTATTGATTACCAAGGCTGTTTGTCCTAAATGCGGAAAAGCGCTTCTGCCAAGCGCACGTGGCCAGCAGCGGCGATTCTGTTCCGATTCCTGCCGCTATGCGTGGGACTATGCTCACCGTATCCTTGACACCCGCAATGCTGTGTCAGGCAAATGCAAGGCCTGCGGCAAGGTGTTTTTCAGCTACCCGTCCAGCCATCGTAAATATTGTTCTCATGGCTGCTACATCGCTGACCGCTACGGAAGGGAGGCGTACCGCCATGACGCAGGCTGAACGGGATCGACATTATTTGGCAGGCGTATCCGTAGCGACTGACATGCTGCGCTCCGGCATGATTGACGAAGCCGACTACTCGGCGCTTGAGACAGAATTGGCCGCAAAATTTCTGCCTCTTTTTCGATACGAAAAGCCTTGCTTTTCAGCGACCCTTCTTATAACACTGACAGGTGAAAGGAGGGGCTGATTTGGAACGCATTATCCGTAAAATCAACCCGGCTTTGCCCAAGCCGCCGCGCATTCTAAATGTGGCGGCATATGCCCGTGTTTCTCTGGAGAAAGAATCCATGCTGCATTCCTTCTCTGCGCAAATCAGCTACTACAGCGCAAAAATACAGGCGCATCCCGGCTGGAGGTACGCTGGGGTCTATGCAGACAAGGCGCTCACCGGTACAAAGGCAGAGCGTCCGGAATTCCAAAGACTGCTGACAGATTGCCGCGCTGGCAAGATTGACATTGTTCTTACCAAGAGCATCAGCCGCTTTGCTCGCAATACGGTGACACTGCTCGAAACTGTGCGTGAATTGAAGGCGCTGGGCATCGACGTGTACTTTGAGGAACAGAATATTCACTCCATGAGCGGGGATGGCGAGCTTATGCTTACCATCCTCGCTTCATATGCGCAGGAAGAAAGCCTTTCGGTTTCAGAGAACTGCAAGTGGCGTATCCGCAAGCGCTTTGAGGCGGGCGAGCTTGCTAACTGGCGCTTCATGTATGGCTATCGTATCCGCAAAGGGCAGATTGAGATCCATCCCGAGGAAGCGGCGGTGGTGCGCTGGGCTTTCCAATGCTATCTGGACGGCATGGGCGTCGCAGAAATCTCGCGCACTCTGCGTGAGAGCCATGTACCCAGCCTGAACGGCGGCACTTGGTCGCCCAAGCGCGTGTTGGATATGCTCAAAAACGAAAAGTACGCCGGGAATGCTCTGCTGCAGAAAAAGTATGTGGCCGATCATATCCGCAAGCAGGAGAAAATCAACCACGGCGAGCTTCCTAAGTATTTCGCAGAGGGTACGCACCCGGCGATCATTACCCCGGAAACCTTTGAGAAGGCTGCCGCAATTCGGGAAGTAAACCGCCTTGCAAATGGCATTGACTGCGATTCTCCGAAATACGGCGTGTTCGTGGGAAAAATCGTGTGCGACAAGTGCGGCAAGAAGTACCGCCGCAAGGTGTCACGCACTGAGGTTGCATGGAATTGTGCCACATATCTGCAATACGGAAAGGCACATTGCCACGCCAAGCAGATTCCTGAGGACATCCTGATGCAAACCACGGCGGCTGTGCTGGGCCTTTCTGAATTCGATGTAACGGCCTTCAACGAGCAGATTCAGGAAATCCGGGTGCCGAGCTTTAATCATCTGGTCTTTGTTTTTAAGGATGGTACGGAGATCGAACGTGTCTGGCAGGATAAATCCCGTGCAAATAGCTGGACAGAAGAAATGCGGGCGCAGGCATCGCTGGTCGCCCGGAGGAGGTACGCACAATGAGCGAAGCACGAGCCTTTGCACCGAGGGTTACGGTTGTACCGGCTACCCTCAACCGTTTCACGGCCATGCCGATCCACAACACCCGCAAGCGCCGCGTGGCAGCCTATGCCCGTGTGTCTACCAAAGAAGAAGAACAGCTGAACAGCTACGATGCGCAGGTCAGCTACTATACCCAGTACATCAGCAGCAACGCTGAATGGGACTTCGTGGGAGTGTATGCGGACAAGGGCATTACCGGAACCAGCACGAAGAAGCGCGAGCGGTTCAACGATATGGTACAGGACGCGCTGGACGGTAAGATAGACCTGATTATCACCAAGTCAGTCAGCCGCTTTGCACGAAATACCGTGGATACTCTGACCACGATCCGCGAATTGAAAAAGCACGGTATTGAGGTGTATTTCGAGGAACAGAATATCTACTCGCTGGATTCCAAGGGCGAGCTGCTGCTCACGATCATGTCCTCGCTGGCGCAGGAAGAAAGCCGCAATATCTCTGAGAACGTCACATGGGGTATGCGTAAGCGCTTTGCGGATGGCAAGGTTGCACTGCCTTATAAGCATTTCCTCGGATACCGCAAGGGCGAAAATGGCCTGCCAGAGATTGTACCTGACGAAGCTGCCACGGTGACGCTGATCTACCAGCTTTTTATGGAAGGTAAGGCTCCTTCCTACATAGCAAGGTTCCTCTCATCCTGCGGTATCCCTTCGCCTGCGGGAAAACCAACGTGGCGGCCCGAAACGGTCAAGAGCATTTTGACCAACGAGAAGTATAAAGGCGACGCCATTCTGCAAAAGACCTTCTGCACGGATTTCCTAACCAAGAAAATGAAGGTCAACGAGGGCGAAGTGCCGCAGTATTACGTCGAGAACAGTCATCCGGCCATTATTGCGCCGGACATGTTCGAGGCGGTACAGCTTGAAATGGCGCGGCGCAAATCATCCGGTCGCCGGAACTATACGCCGCACATTTTCTCTGGCCGTATCTTCTGTGACGAATGCGGCACCATGTACGGCAGTAAGGTGTGGAATTCCAATACTCCTTACAGGGCGACGGTCTGGCAATGCAACGGAAAGCATCACAGCCATTGTGCCACGCCATCCCTGCGAAGTGAAACCATTGAGGATGCCTTCATCAAGGCAATCAATCAGGTCTTGGAGCAAAAGGAAGAAATCATCCGTGTGTGCGAGAGAGTCATGGCGGTGCGCTGTGATACGGAAGTCCTGCGCCGGGAAATGGTGGCACAGCAGACGGAGCTGGAGGTTGTAACTGAATTGATGGAGCGACTGATTTTGACAAATGCCTCGGTGGCGATGGATCAGGAAGAATACAACAGACAGTTTGCGGAATATGAGGCCCGCTATAATGCGATCAAGGAAAAGCGCGCTGCCACAGAAGTTGAGTAT
>JAFQIF010000111.1 GCA_017397695.1 Clostridia bacterium | reverse complement strand
ATGCATCAGCGATCCGATATTAACGCCGGACTCCCTGGCGAGCTCGCGAAGCGTGGTCTGCGTATATCCCTGACTTAAAAACATGTTTGCGGCTTTTAACAGGATTTTGCGCCGATGCAGTTCGCTGTTTATTTCCAGCCGTTTGGGAGCAGCCATACGCTTGCCTCCTTTCTATTGATCTGTGTAGAAAAGCGGGGCAGGTTCAAGCCGTGCCCCGCTTTGTGATGATTTAGCAGCGTAGATGCCAAGCGTGATCAGCAGTCATCGCAGAGAATACGGCCGTCGCCCCAATCCTTGTCCTTGCGCTTGGAGCTGTTGATCGCTTCGATGGCGCAGCAGATGCCTACAGAAAGAATGGAAATCCAGGCTTCTTCGGCGTTTGCGCCGCCGGCAACGGCATCCAGCGCGGTGTCGTCCATCTGTTCGGCTGCTGCCTTGAGCGCAGCGATGAATTCCTCGGCGGCAGCGTCTACGCCTTGCTCTTTGAGGAAAGTAGCGAGCGCGTTGTTCTTGACGGCCTGCGCGAGCAGCTTTTGCAGGGCTTCGCTGTTCTTGATTTCAGTGATGAGCATGTCGATGGTTTTCATGATTCGTTCCTCCAATTTCTAAATGGTTTCTTAAACGATGATGTTTTTTCGTCACCGCATGGTTAGTCGTTGCACAGGATATTGCCGTCAGGGCCATTGCCGACGCCGCTGCCTTGGGCGCTATCTGTCGCTTCAATCACGCAGGCAATGCCCATGGAGTTGGCGATCATGGACTCGATAACATCTTGGTGGTTCGCGCCGCCGGCAACGGCGTCCAACGCATCATCGTCCAGTTCTTCGGTCTGCGCCTTGAGCGCGGCGATAAATTCCTCGGCGGCGGCTTCGCAGCCCTGCTCGTTGAGAAAATCAGTGAGTGCGTTTTTCTTTGCTGCTTCGGCGAGGAGCTTCTGCAGTTCTTCGCATGACTTGATTTCATTGATGAGCATGTCGATGGTCTTCATAAGGTGGAAGCCTCTTGTCTGGAGAAAATTTGTTTCATGGTCAAATACGGGGTTGATTTTGTGTTCTGTAACATGTTATAATTCCATTATCCACAACGACAAGAATTTGTCAATAGATTTTTGAAAACTTTATTTTCTTCTGCGAAAGGAGAAATGGCATTGTATTCCAAGCATAAAGACGCCCGTCCGGAGGATACGATTGCCCGGATTCAGGGAATTCTCAAAGAATTGGGCATAGAGCCGACCGTATCCATCCTGCAAAACGGTAGCGGGATTTACAGCGCCGCGATGGATGACAAGGTACATGGCTGGCATGTCAATGGCAAGGGAACAACGCAGGCATATTGCCTGGCCAGTGCCTACGGCGAAGCCATGGAACGGCTTCAGGCGTATCATTTCTATGAACGGCTGGAGGATGGAGAGGCTGAGGAAAACGACCGCTTCCGTATCTATCCGGACGAGCAGCTTTTTGAAACGGCGTGCTGCAAAGAAGCCTATCCCGAAATCTGGCGCGCGCTGCGTGAGGCCTATGCACTGGATCAGGGGATCAAAGCCGATCAGGTTGGCGAAGAGGAGTTGGATAGTTTTGTGCGCCGGTATTTTTCCGATACGGCGGTGACGCTGCCGTATTACAGCGTATGGGAGGAGAAGGTTGTTCATCTCCCCGAGCTGATGATCTCCGCGCTGTGCGGTTCCAACGGTCTGTGCGCAGGAAACACGCCCTGCGAGGCGCTCAATCAGGGCATTGCCGAGATCCTGGAGCGGCATGTCAAAGAGCTGATCTTCCGCAAAGGCTATACGCCGCCGGAGATTCCCCGGGAATACATTCAGGAGCATGTCCCATCCCTGTATGAAACCATGCTTTCCGTAGAGGCTTTAGGCCCTTATACCATCGTGATCAAGGATGCGAGCATGGGTATGGGGATGCCGGTTGTCTGCGCGCTGTTTGTCGATCGGGCGCACCAGCGCTATCATGCCAAATTCGGCTCCAGCTTCTCCCTGAGCGTCGCCATCGAGCGTTGCCTGACGGAGCTTTTTCAGGGATTTGATCTGAAGAATCCCCAATACCACGAGCAGTTCATGACGCCGTGGAGTACGGAACAGTCTGCAAAATGGAATGAGCCCGCAAATCGCCAGATGCAGATGCGCACCGACATGGGCAACGTGCCAGTGTCCTTTATTTCCGGCAGGCCTTCGTGGGAATTTAAGGACTGGGAAACGGCGTCGGGATACGGACGCGCTGATATGGATAATCGGGCGGCGCTTTCCTTTATGCTGGAAAAGCTGCGCGTGTTCCATCCGCAGGTCTATATCCGGGATTACAACTTTCTGGGATTCCCGGCCTACCGGATCTTCGTGCCCGGTGTGTCGGATATCCATATGCCCCTCGGACCCAAGCGCATGCATTACAAGATCAGCAAAGCGGATGTTGAGAAGCTTTACCGGGTTCCTGCGGTAAAGCTGACCCGGGAGGAACTGTCGCGCTGTTATCAATACCTGACTGCGCAGGACAATGTGTTCCGGGATACGTTCGGGTCGGCGCCCCTTGCCGCTGTGCAGGCCGTCTTCTTCTTTGTATATGGGGAGATGGAAAAGGCGATCAAGGCGCTGCGCTCTCTG
The DNA here is from genome assembly GCA_017397695.1 of Clostridia bacterium. The sequence goes on along the minus strand of JAFQIF010000111.1, from coordinate 4,324 downwards.
GACACGCAGGCGGCTTCGAAGCGCTATGTCTGCGCTGCCATGGAGCTGGAGCTTGCGCAGCTGAATATCCCGCCTGAGGAACGGGACAAAACGCTGGCGCTCTTCTTTATGCCGGAGGATACCGCCTTTGCGCACAAAGTGTTCAGGAAGGAGCCAGGCAGGAGTAGTTATGCGTATCTGATCGATCGGGTGATCGATCCTGCGGGGAAAAAGCTCTTTGCGCGAAGCGGCGGCATCGACTACGGCGCAAGGGCGCAGTTCCATGCGGCCATGCGCGCAAAGCTCAGAGAAAATTGTCCGGATCAGCAGCTTTCGCATGTGTTCAGATTCTGAGAATAGTTGAATTACATAATGACAGAGTGGATCAGACGATGTATAATATGAATGGAAATCTATACCATTTTTAAGGACGCAGCCCGATACATACATAGGCAACTGAATCAGAAAAGGAGAGATGATCAATGAACGAATTTATGAAGAGAATCAACGAGGACGAGGCGTTCGCCAAGCAGTTTCAGGAACTGGAAAACGCCGAGGCGCGCCGATCCTTCCTGCGCGAGGCGGGCTATGATGTGAAGGACGCCCATGCTTTCATGGTGTATCTCAGGGATAATACGGACTTCATGGAGAAGCTGGCTAAGCTGGAAACCATGGATGAAAAGCTGGATTGTATTGCGCAGGCGGGTTTCTTCTTCAGCAAAGAGGAGCTGGACGCCGAGCAGGAGCGCATCGCCGAAGAGGAGTTTGAGGACGTCGTCGGCGGCGGCTGCGGCCTGTATATCGAGGGACATTGCGGTATGACCTGCGAGCCGGAATTCTGGAAGGAAGACCCGGGCTGCGACGGTTACTTCAAATGCACATGGGGTTGATCGCTTGAACATCAAACCGTATCACGTATTTTCTGTCGAGGGGCATGACTATCTCGTAAAGCTGCTGAGCAATCGGGTTTATCCCATCGCGCAGGACGAGGAGTATGCCCTTCGTCTTTTTCTTGAAAAGGGCGAGCCGCTTGATGAGCGTCTGGCTGAGAAGTATGGTCTGATTGGCGGAGAGGCAGATTACGATAACGGGCGCAAGAGACGCTGGGATCAGATTTTTGCCGTGCGCAAGATATACTGTCTGGAGCTGATGATGGCGCAGGAATGCAACCTGCGCTGCGCATATTGCTACGGCGATGGCCAATTCGGCGGACGGGGGATCATGTCCGACGAAACGGTGCTGGGCGCTTTGGACTGGTTCCTTGCATCGGCCGAGGGCAAGCAATATCCGCCGGGCAGCGAGCTTTCGGTTTCCTTCTTTGGCGGCGAGCCGCTGCTCAATTATCCGATGATCAAGCGTGCGATTGAGTATCTGCACGATGAGCGCGGCAGGAAGGATATTTCGTTTTCCATCACCACCAATTTGACGCTGCTCACCGATGAGATGCTCGCTTTTTTCAAAAGCCGCCGGGTCAGCCTGCTCATCAGTTTCGATGGACGGATGCAGCGCCTGTATCGCCGCTATGCCAGCGGCGCGGATTCGTATGAAACCGTTTCGCAGAACATCCGAAAAGCCTTATCGGTTCTGCCGGCAAGCTGCGGACGAGGCACGCTCTACGGCGAGGGGGACATGGAGCAGATGACCGATGATCTGCTTCAAATCGGCTTTCGATACGGTTACATCAACGGTGCTTCCGGCAGCCTGATCAGCGGCACTGTGCTCAAAGACAAGCAGGACTGGTATCGCATGCTGATTGACGCCTATCCGCAGAAGATGCAGCGCTATCTTTCCGCGATCAAAGAACGAGACGAAAAGACATACAACAGATTGGCCTTCGATCAGGAATTTATGAACGCCGTGGGCAGAGGCTGGAATCCGTCGCGCAATATGCTTTCCTGCGGCGGCGGGCGGACCATGGTTGCTGTGGATGTCAAGGGGGACATCTATCCCTGTCACCGCTTCGTTGGCGTGAAGGAAATGCGCATGGGCAGCATTTGCACGCCTTTTGATCAGCTGCATACCGGAGAGTTTGCCGATCACGTCAGCTTTCATCAGGAGCGCTGCCGCGACTGTTTCCTTCGATTCACGTGCGGCGGAAGCTGCATGCACGAGAGCTACTGTGACGTCGGCATGCCCGACGAGGCGCCGACGATCCATCGTACCTTTGATACCTTCTGCCAGTATCGGCGCTTGTGCGCAGAGCTGGCAATCCATACGGAGCGTATGCTCAATGCGCAGGATCGGGCGTGGCTGCGTGGTATTCGCGCAAAGCCCGGGGCTTCGGAGGAGAAAGCATGAACTATGATCGCAAAAAGGAAGCGGATCCTCGCCAGACCGTGGAAAGGATACGCGGAATTCTGAAAGCGCTTGGCATTGGCACCGAGGAAAGCTGGAAGAAGCGCACTGCAGCGCAAGACGTGGAACCGCATGCTTTTTCGGTACGTCTGCATGCGGATGCACTGGGCATGAGCACAAACGGAAAGGGCAGCGAGCGCAGCTATGCGCTGGCCAGCGCATACGGCGAATTCATGGAACGGCTGCAGAATATGTTTCTGATTCCGCTCAATCGGGTTTCGAGCGAGGCACTGGCAGAAGGCGGCTTTTCGCTGTTTCCCGATGAGAAGCAGCTTACGCCGGATGAAGTATGTCAGGCGAAGGATGCGTTTTCTCAGAGGATCGTCGCAGATTATTATCGCGGCAGCTTCCTGCTTGCCTGCGGGCAGAAGGAGCGCATGCAGGTGGTCAGCGACTATCGTGCCGGCCGCCTGCGGGAGGATGAAAGGCTGATTGTGTGGCCTTTTTACAGCGTAAAAGAGGGTCGCGTGACGGACATCTGGCAGAATTATGTCTGGATGCAGGGGTCCAACGGCATGTGTGCAGGCAATACGCCGCAGGAAGCGCTAGTTCAGGGCTTTTCGGAGATCTTTGAGCGTTACGCTATCGCGGAGATTCTCGGCGCAAATGCAGTTCCGCCGGATATTGAGCCGGAAGAATACCTGCACTACGATGTGATCCGGGCCATCATTGAGGAAATTGAGGCAGCAGGTCCCTACCGCATTCTGGTGAAGGATTGCTCCCTTGGCAAGGGTCTGCCGGTGTGCGCTGCCGTGCTGCTGGATACACAAAAGCATCGCTACCGCGCCAGCTTCGGCAGTCATCCATCCCGGCCTGTGGCGATTGAACGCTGCCTGACGGAGCTTTTGCAGGGCTATGACCCTGCGGACAGCCGCCAAAGCGACGCGCGGCTGATTCCCATCGGCCGGGATTGCACGAAGATTGATCCATATGTCAATCTGGTGAATATGTATTCAAACGGCATGGGCGTATTGCCGCACGGTTTTTTTGCCGATCCGCCGACATACGCTTGCGCGCCGGCATGGGATGTGGATGGAGCGGATAACACGCAGATGCTTAAGCGCTATATGTCTTTGGCGCTGGCTCTGTCGGATGACGTCCTGATCCGCGACGTCTCCTATCTGGGATTTCCGGCATACATGATTCTCCTTCCCGGCGTGAGCCATCCGGGAGTTACCCGGCAGCTTCTGCGCAGGAAAAACGCCTATGCGTCTTTGTCCAGCCTTGGGCAGTATCGGGAAAACAGGGATGAACGGACGCTGAAAGCGCTGCTTGCCGGTCTGAATATGTGGGAGGGTCGAAGCTCACGGCCTGCGCTCCCTATTCCCGTTTACCGGCTCAAGGCGGCTGTGCTGCTGATGCTGGGGCGGCTGGAAGAGCTGCCTGCGTATCTGGAGCAGTATCTGCCGGCGATCGTCGCGCAGGAGGAGCGTGCAGAAATGAGCGCGCTTGCGCTGGCTGCCCGTCTCAAGCATGAGGGCACGGCGATGGAGCGAATTGGCCAGCTGATCTCGACTTTCTACGCGGCTGAAGTCTGGAATATGGTTAAAACCCGCTGGCTGTGCGATGATCCGCTGGATGTGCTGCTGCGTGCGATGCCGGACAAGGAAGAGCCGGATGCGGCGTGCTCAGCGCTGCTCATTCGGCTCAAGACGCAGTTTTCCGGCGCACCTGTTTCGCAGCAGGCGCTTAGAACGTTGTTTGATTCATAAGGAGGAGCAGGATGGAATTGTATGTAAAGCCCTTTGATCTCTTTGAGGTGAATGGGCAATGGTTCCTGCTCAAGACCAAATCCCTGATGCACAGCATGGTTTCCAAAGAGGATGTGCCGCTGCTTCAGGCGATTCAGAGGAAGCGATGCGCCCATGATTCGTTTCGGGCACTGCTTGAGCGCTATCGCCTTGTGGATCAAATGCCATGGGATGAAAAGGCAGAAACAGCGCGCGCGGTACAGGCCTATCGCCGGCATGCCACCAAGAAACGGCTGGTT
>JAFQIF010000110.1 GCA_017397695.1 Clostridia bacterium | reverse complement strand
CCTCTATGACATCAAGTTCGAATACGGCTACGACGCGGACGGCAACGTCATTCTCATCGACGAGATTGCCTCCGGCAACATGCGCGTCTACAAGGACGGTCAGTACATCGATCCGATGACCCTGTCCAAGCTGTTCTTTGCGTAATTGCACATGATAACAGGAAGATGCTTTCGGGCATCTTCTTTTTTATAAGAAACGAAAAAGACTGCCACGTCATGTGACAGCCTTCCATTATACCTATATCCAGGCACCATGCGATGCCTATCTCCTGCTTCTCCAGGTACCGCAGTGCCATTGTAAGCAAGGCAAAGCCGTATCCAGCGAAGGGGCCGCTTACCAGCGCGGCTCTTCACGACCGACAAACTCGCGATAGATCGCGCGGGTCGCAACCTCAAAGTCGAGATTATCCACGCCGACGATGATGTTGAGCTCGCTGGAGCCCTGGTCGATCAAGCGCACATTGACGCCCGCACGCGTAAGCGCGTTGAACAGACGCGCAGACACGCCCTTGGAGCGTACCATACCGCGGCCCACAGTCGCAATCAGCGCTAGGCCGGAATGGATCTCCACAGAATCCGGCTGGCACAACTCATGAATACGCTGCACCAGGCGCTCCTTCTTTCCGGCAAGCGCATCCTCATGCACAACGACGCACATGGTATCAATGCCGGAAGGCATATGCTCGAAGGAGATGCCCTCTTCTTCAATCGCCTGCAGCAGACGACGGCCAAAGCCCAGCTCCGCGTTCATCATTGCCTTTTCAACGTTGATGATCGCAAAATTCTTATGACCGGCAATACCGGTGATCAGGTGATCGCTGTCGTAATCCTCCGCTTCGTAGCCGATGATGGTGCCCGGCGCAGTCGGATCATTGGTATTTCGGATATTGGTCGGGATGCCCGCGATGCGAACCGGGAAAATCGCATCCTCGTGCAGCACAGACGCGCCCATGTAGGACAGCTCGCGCAGCTCGCGATAGGTGACGTAGCGGATCGGTTCTGGATTGCGCACGATGCGCGGATCAGCCATCAGGCAACCGGATACATCCGTCCAGTTCTCATACAGGTCGGCATTCGCCGCACGCGCAACAATCGCACCGGTGATATCACTGCCGCCGCGGGAGAATGTCTTCACATTGCCATGAGAATCACAGCCATAGAATCCCGGCACAACAGCATACGCATGCTCAGCCAGGATCGCGCCAAGCGTTTCCTGCGTCTTATTGCTGTCCAGCCTTCCTTCCTCATCAAAGAAGATGCCGTTCTTGGGATCGACAAAATCCCAGCCCATATAGGCAGCCAGCAGGATGCCGTTCAGGTATTCGCCCCGGCTGGCGGCATAATCCGCACCGGCGCCCAACTGGATATTCTTGCGGACCTCATCCAAATAGACATCCAGGTCGACCATGATCTCCAGTTCGGAAGCGATGCCATGGTAACGCTCGCTGATCTTATCAAACGCAGGGGAAATATCTTTACCGGCTGCAGCCAGACGGTTGCACTCGTAAAACAGATCGGTTACCTTAATATCGGTGGAGCTGCGCTTACCCGGCGCACTCGGCACCACGATGCGGCGGTCCGCATCCAAAAGCAGAATCTCCTTGACCTTTTTAAACTGCTGCGCGCTGGCCAGCGAGCTTCCGCCAAATTTTGCAACTTTCATTCCCATTCGGATTCCCTCCGATTTTTCTTCTCTACAGAATACTGATATTATATAAGAATAAGCAGATACAATTTTATAGAAGGAACGCTGCAAAGTCAAGAAAATTTCGTAATACCTGAGAAAATATGCGGTTTTTGACGAAAAGAACGTGCGGATTTCAATCATTTCAGACATCGGTTTTCGGTGGATTTCTCCCGGATCATCCTATGACCAAAGCGCATTCTCCGTGATTGCACCATCTCCTGCCCAAAGCACAAATAGCGGCCAATGGCCGTTCCCATTTCTGAGCCATTTTTCATTCTGAGGTTTCTCTGTGGTCGCCGTACGTATTGTACGCAATTTCCCGTAAAGAAAAAAAGACGGGCTTTGCCCGCCGTTCACTCCTGATATGCCGCGCGCACATGCCTGTTATGGGAACGCGGCGCTTCTTCTTCCGTTTCACCCATCGCTTTGAGCCCCTCCAGCGCCTGCGGAATCATCTCCACGATACGCTCCATGGGCGATGCACAGCTGGCGCTAAGCAGCCGCACACCGCTTTGCGAGCAAACGAGAAAACCCATCGGATGTACGGATACGCCTGCGCCAGCTCCGCCCGCAAAGGGCAGACTCTCCTGCTGGCCCATGGAACCGGCATACTCGCCGCCGCCCGCTACAAAGCCGAACGACACCTTCGAAATCGGTATGATCGTCGAGCCATCCTGCGTCTGTACAGCGTCGCCAACGACGGTATTCACGTCGACCATTTCGCGGATACTCTCCATAGACGTACCCATCAGGCTCTCAATGGGGTGCTTTTCCACAAAAATCCCTCTTTCTGCGTCTTACTGACAGCGGCTTTCATGACCGCAAGGATAATATCGCCTGCCGGACAGGAGAATATACCCTGAAGCTGGACGGCCATACCCGGATGGGAAAAATCCGGCGTGATGCGTACATCCTTGGGTACAGCAGGCAGCCTGCTGGCAAGCAGCGCCGAGGCAGCGGAACGCAGCGCACCCGACACAACGGCCGTATGCGCTGCGTCATCCAGCCCGATATTGGCATGCAGAAGAAAAGCATCCATACGTGAAACACGCAGAGCAGTAATCAGACACCGCTTCGCCCATCGCCCTACTTTAGGCTTATTCTTCTTCCATCTTTTCGGGGAAGACGCATGGCGCGGCAGTATTTTTACGTGCATGCCGTCCTGAGCGATCATGCCGTCATAGCGCAGCTGCACAAGTCCCATATCTGCGATCAAAGAAATGCTGCCAGACCCATTCGAGAACGCGATTATCAGGCACACGCGTACGCGCATCGCCAGAAACAAATAGACCACGACAAGCGCTTCCAGCATGCGTCATCCCCCTTTTTCCCCTTTTCAAACGCAGGGTTTATCCTGTATAATGAAGAAACAAACAAAACTTTATTCCAATGGAGGAGCCATGAAACTGATTTCCTGGAACGTCAACGGCCTGCGCGCTTGTCTTGGCAAGGGCTTTAGCGATTACTTTGCCGCACAGGAGGCAGATTGCTTCTGCCTGCAGGAGACGAAAATGCAGCCCGGACAGGCGGAAATTCCCGCCGAAGGCTATCGCCAATACTTTAATTCCGCTGAAAAGAAGGGCTATTCCGGCACGGCCATCCTGACCAGGCACGAGCCTCTTTCCGTTCGCTACGGTATGGGAAGCGAGCTGCACGATCATGAAGGCCGCCTGATCACGCTGGAATATGAAAACTTCTACCTGGTCACCTGCTATACGCCCAACAGCCAGCGCGAACTGACGCGCTTGCAGTACAGGCTGTGCTGGGAGGAAGACTTTCGCATGTACCTCAAGAAGCTGGACGAGCACAAGCCGGTCATTGTATGCGGCGATCTGAATGTCGCGCACAAGGAGATCGACTTGAAGAACCCGAAGACGAACGTCAACAACGCCGGATTCACGCCTCAGGAACGTGCTGCCATGACCAAGCTGTTGGACAGCGGATTTGTGGACACGTTCCGCCATCTGCATCCGGATGTGACGGGCGCGTACAGCTGGTGGAGCTACATGTTCTCTGCGCGCGCCAAGAACGCTGGTTGGCGCATCGATTACTTCCTGGTCAGCGAGCGCATCAAAGACCGAATCAGGGCGGCTGAGATTCACAGCGACGTGTTAGGCAGCGACCATTGTCCGGTGGTTTTGGAGATTGAGCTGTAAGGGACGGGGAACGTGGGGTACGCTGGGCTGCCGCCCAGACCCGCCTGAGGGATATTATCCCTCAGACTCCCTTCTTCGCTTCGCGGCGGTTTTAAGAAGATATGTTTGGCGAACTACGTTCGCCTATGGGATGACAACGACGTATCGAAAGGATGGAACAACCATGAAACTTATGTTTGCTTCCGATATTCACGGCTCTAGCAGCGCAATGGAGGCGATTCTTCGCCAGTACAAACTCGAGGGCGCGCAGAGGCTGGTGCTGCTGGGCGATCTGCTGTATCACGGCCCGCGCAACGACCTGCCGGACCAGTACGACCCCAAGAGCGTGACGGCACTGCTCAACGAAAACAAGAATGAGCTGCTGTGCGTTCGCGGCAACTGCGACGCAGAGGTCGATCAGATGGTTCTCGAGTTTCCAATTCAAGCGGACTATGCGCTCTTTGATCTGGACGGCACGACGGCATTTGTGACGCACGGTCATCTGTTCAACACCTCTGCCCTGCCGCCGCATAAAGCCGGCGACCTGTTGATCCACGGCCACACGCATGTGCTCACCGTGCAGGAAGCGGACGGCATGATTTACATCAACCCCGGCTCTGCGGCCCTGCCCAAGGAAGGCAATCCGAAGAGCTACATGGTATACGACAAAGGCGTATTTGAAATCAAGACCCTGGACGGCGAGGTCATCAAAACACATCACATCGTCTGATCTCCACATATATCAAACAGCCCTGACGCAAATGCGTCCGGGCTGTTCTCTTATTCAAGAATACATTTTTAAACTGCATCGAAGCGCAGACGGGCACTGGACTGCACCCCAATGCTCCCCTTACCGCGCCCGCTTCTCGCCCTCAAAGAGGACGCCCACGGCCTCAGGACCGGTATTGGAACAGACGGCGCTGCCCAGATGAAAAATAAGCTCCGGCGGATAGCCGATGCTCTTCTCCAGTGCAGCAGCGTAATCCGCTTCGTACTGATGATTGGTTACGCCGATATAATACGGCGTGCCGGGCAACATGCGGGATTTCACATGATTGACCATCGCGGTCATCACCTGCTTGTCACCGCGCACCTTTTTGACCACCTGGCTCACACCGTCAATGAGCGTAAAGATCGGGCGGATCCCCAGCAGATCGCCTGCAATAGCAGCTGCAGCGCTCACGCGGCCGGACTTGCGGATAATCTTGAGCGTATACGCAGTGAGCACCAGCTCCAGGCGGGCAAAGCGGTCGTTCAGATAGGCGACGACATCATCCAGCGGCTGACCAGCGGCAAGCATCTCTTCCGCCTTGCACAGTTCCGTACCATAGGTAACGGAATAGGAATGGCTATCCACAATCTCGATGCGCATCGTGCTGTCCGGATGCTCCTCACGGAACTGCGCAGCTGCAGCATGTGCATTGGCATTCGTGGAAGAGCCCGTTGCATTGATAGAAACGTAGAGAACCTCCTCCACGCCCTCGCTCGCATACGCCTCGAACTTATCCAGGAACTCATACTGCGTAATCTGCGAAGTCGTCGGCATACCCTCGCTCGTACGGAGCATCTCACTGAACTGCTCCGGGGTGAAATCCACACGCTCGGTATAGCCCTCACCATTCAGAGCGAGCTTAAAACAGAGTATATCAATATGATGCTGCTCAGCCATATCCTGCGGCAAATCGCAGGCGGAATCCGTCAGCACAACGTACTTTTTCATTTAACCATCCTCTCAGGTCCATAGTATATCATAAGTCTATCATACAATATTTATACCTGGATTTCAAGGCGGACAGAAACATTTTTGCAACATATCTGAAAAAGATCAAAAATACTGATACAGAAAGGTTTATACAAAAAAACCGTCCCGAAAACCGGGACGGTCTCTGTAATCCGATAGAATTACGCCTTGCCAGCGCAGCCCAGGACGTTGATCAGCTTGTGGCGGACCATTTCCTTGATGTTGGCGCGGGCCGGCTTGAGGTACTCGCGCGGGTCGAACTTATCCGGATGCTCCGCAAAGAACTTACGGATGGTACCGGTCATCGCCAGACGCAGGTCAGAGTCAATGTTGATCTTGCAGACGGCGAGCTGAGCCGCATGACGCAGCTGCTCTTCCGGCACGCCGATCGCGCCCGGCATCGCACCGCCGAAAGCGTTGACCATCTCGACGTACTCCTGCGGAACGGAAGAAGAACCGTGCAGAACAATCGGGAAGTTCGGGAGCTTACGAACGATCTCTTCGAGGATATCGAAGCGCAGCTGCGGGTTGGTACCCGGCTTGAACTTGTACGCGCCGTGAGAGGTGCCGATGGCGATAGCCAGGGAGTCACAGCCGGTCTTGGCAACGAACTCCTCAACCTCTTCCGGACGGGTGTAGTGAGCATGGTCAGCAGAGACGTTCACTTCGTCCTCAACGCCGGCCAGAGCGCCCAGCTCAGCCTCGACCACAACGCCGTGATCGTGCGCATACTCGACGACCTTACGGGTGATCTCGATGTTCTCAGCGAACGGCTTGGAGGAAGCATCGATCATGACGGAGGTAAAGCCGCCGTCGATGCAGGACTTGCAGGTCTCGAAGCTGTCGCCATGATCCAGATGCAGCGCGATCGGGATCTCCGGGCACTCGATAGCAGCAGCCTCAACCAGCTTCACCAGGTAGGTGTGGTTGGCATAGGCACGGGCGCCCTTGGACACCTGCAGGATAACCGGGGCCTTCTCCTCGCGGCAGGCCTCAGTGATGGCCTGAACGATTTCCATGTTGTTCACGTTGAAAGCGCCGACAGCGTAGCCGCCGTTGTAAGCCTTCTTGAACATTTCAGTAGTAGTAACAAGAGCCATTTCAATTCACTCCTTCAATACTATTGCGGCGTTCCATGCGCGATAGCACAGAGCGTCGTAGTTACCATTCGGTTACAGGATATAGTATAACAATTTTTCCCTCGTTTGAACAGACCTTCCACGAATTTTCTCTGTTTTCGATAAAAAAGCGGGAAAAGGTTGTCCCTGCTTCCGAATATCTTCACAATTCAGCGCGCCCGCGTATGTGCAGCAGAAAACCAGGAGCGGCAGCGCAGCGAAAAAACGCCCCTTGCGTGCGCCCCATTCTGCTGATATACTGGATACGTTTATGGAGGAATGTGCAATGAATACACAGTATGAATGGATTGCTACCGCCGCATTCGGTCTGGAGGGCGTCGTCGCCCAGGAACTGAAGCGGCTGGATATTCCCGCGAGAGCGGAAAATGGCGGCGCCCGCTTTACAGCGACGCTGGAAGACGCCATGCGCGCCAACCTTTGGCTGCGCTGCGCAGACCGCGTATTGCTGGTGGTAGGCCGCTTTGAAGCGCGCAGTTTTGAAGAACTCTTCGAGGGCGTAAAGGCGCTGCCGTGGGAGGACTATATCGGAAGAAACACGCGCTTTCCTGTGAGCGGCAAATGTGCGCGCAGCCAGCTTATGAGCGTACGAGACTGCCAAGCGATTACCAAGAAGGCAATTGTCGAGCGGCTGAAAAGCAAGTACCGTGTGGACTGGCTGGACGAAACAGATGAAACTGTGGCTATTGATGTAGCGCTTCACGGCGACACGGCTCAGCTGACGCTGGACGCCAGCGGCGTAGCGCTCAACCGCCGCGGCTACCGTACCTGGAACGGCGAAGCGCCGCTGCGCGAAACGCTGGCCGCTGCGCTGGTTTCGCTCTCCCCCTGGCGGCCGGGCATGGCGCTGCATGACCCCATGTGCGGTACCGGTACGCTGATGATCGAAGCCGCGATGCGCATGGCCAACCGTGCGCCGGGGCTCACGCGCGAATTTGCCATGGAATCCTGGCGCGATATGCCGCTGGACGCTTTCAAAGCCATTCGCGAGGAAGCGCAGGCGGCATTCAATCCTGACCGTATTGAGGGCATCTCCGGCTCGGACATCGATCCGCAGGCCGTTGAACTGGCCAACCGCCACCTCAAGCAGGCAGGCCTTGCAGGAAAGGTTGCCTTTACCGTAGGCGATGCACGCGAATGCCGCGTGGAAGCGGATCGCGGCGCGTTCCTGTGCAATCCGCCTTACGGCGAGCGCCTGAGCGACCGCAAGGAATGCGAAACGCTCTACCGCGAGATGGGACTTCTTTTGCGCCGCCATCCGGGTTTCACGCTCTCGGCAATCACCTCTCATCCCGGCTTTGAGCGCTGCTTCGGCCGCCGCGCAGACAAGAAGCGCCGCTTCTACAACGGCCGCCTGGAATGCGAATTCATGACATTCGGCCTGCCCGCGCCCGGAAAACGCAAGTAACGACGGAATACGTTGGGTGCCGTCAGGGCTTCCACCCAAGCCCTGTCCGAGCAATTTCTCAGACGCCTTTCTTCGACTTCGCTTCGCATAAAACCATGAAGATGAATCAAATAAAGACTGCGGAATCGGCATACACATCCCCGCAGTCTTTTTTATATATGTGCTTTTGTACTTACAGATTGGCGACAAAGTAGCTCTGAAAAGCCGCAACGGCAGCCTCTTCATCCTTGCCCTCCACGCTGACAACGATCGCTTCGCCGTTTCCCGCGCCCATCAACAGACGCGCGTCCTTGAGCGCGACGCGCTTTTCCTCCAAGGACAGATGAACGATGCTCTCAAAGCGTGAAGCTTCCCGCATCAGATTGCCAACCGTTTTCGCATGCAGCGCATGCGGCTTGGTGAGCACGTATGTAAACTGTTTCATAATTGCATGCACTCCTTTCATGACACAGACAGAGATTTCCTCTGTCGTGAGATGCGATTATAGCAAGGCAGCGCCATTTACGCAAGTGTTTTTCTGACCGGTTCACGTTTTCTTCAAAAAACAGACGAATTCCCGCCGACAGATTTTGTCCATTCGGGCAAGACGCCAATACTCTTTTTTCCCATACGGGCAAAACTGCTCATTCATAATCACCAAATCCCTCTGCCCGATTCATGTAATGGCGCTGATTTTTGCAAATAGCTGTTTCTTTGCGTAAAAACGGACAGCAGCCCCGTTGCTGCTGCCCACACCCTAAGAATAAGCTTACTCAAAATCAAGGTATTTCGTCATGATATAACCGCGCTTTCCTTCAGGCGTAACGATAATAGACCAGCTCTTTCCGTATTCCGCTATGCGAAGGCGTTCGCCCGTACGCACCTTGCCCACAATCTGACCTTCCGTACTGCTGGCACGGCTACGCAGATTCACCTTGTCAGTATTGACAAATGCCGTGAGATGTATGGTGCTTGCCGGCGCATTGAGCTGACTGATCCGAACGAATCCGGTACGATCATCCACAGTCCCTGAAACATCCAGCCCGGCCCGGCCCGCATACTGCACAAAGGCCCAGTCGCCAAATGCGCCGAGCATGTAGACCTTCTCGCCCTTGGGCAGGAACACGCCATCCTTCGTCTTTTCCGACATGCTGTTTTTCAGCACCGTATCCTCCAGCACCCCTGCGCGCTGCGGGATACGGGCAGACGCCTTCTCCCCGGATGTCAGCATCCGGATCTCATCCTTGAGAATATATCCTCGCAACTCGCCGAGGGATACCTGGATATAATCGGTCTGCGTATACTCGATGATGCGCACCTGAGCGCCAGGGCACAAGGCCCCAAGCACCTGCGCCGTCTCCTCCGGCATCTCCATAAGCAACACCGGCACATCGTCATGATCCACCTGCGCCACGCCGACGCTCTCGCCCACCTGCGCAAGCGACAGACCGGAGAGCTTCGTGAATCCAAAGTCTCCGCAATCATATGCGCCGGCACCGCCTTCAAACGTACGCACATAAGCGTATTCTCCGCACTCGGCAAGCACTTCTACCTTCATATCCTTGCCCAGGGTCATATAAGCTGCACCCTGATTGTCCAGTTCGCTGTACAACAGCGCGTCGCCTTTGGTCTGCATCAGCAGCGGATAATACGGTACAGCGCTGCGCTGCTGGTCTGTCAATTCAAACAGACTGGAAGTCTGTGTATATTTGATCCATCCGGATACGCCGCCTACGCGTACCCTACGCCACTCCCCTTCCTTGCGTCCAAAGAGCGAGAAGCACGCCGTACCATTTTTCAGGGACATGATCTCTTTGGCGCGGTTATTCGGTGCATCATAGAGAACGGTTCTGCTATCTGCATCCCTGCCAGCAATCACGCTGACCTTCAGCGCGCCCACATCGGTCAGGCAATCCAGCGGCACATAGCCCAGCGTCTTCACGCCATCCAGCTCCGCGGCGATATATGCCCACTCATCCAGCACGCCCACCAGACCACAGACTACTCCGTTTTCCAGCACGCCAATTGGCGCTGCCTGAGGATCGGTATCCGCCAGAAGGGGCAGGCTCGCCCTCCACATGCCGGTCAAATCCACCTGCGCGACGCGATAATCACCAAAGCTGCTGTTTTCACCGTAGCGTTCCATGGCTTCCTCGTGCGTAATCAGAAACTCGGACGCCATATAACCCGTCATGCCGCCGATCCGCACCTTGGTGTATTCCTCATTCTCTGCGCCCAGGCTCTCCACCTCAGCACCCGTATAATACAGGCCGAGGATTGCGCCTGATTTGGAAGGCTCCCCTCGAAGATTCAGCCGCTCAGGGTAGATTTTATCCGTCTCCCGGTTATCCACAAACAGACTCTCGCCCAAAGCGCAGGACGTCATGATAAAAAGCATGACCAGCGCAAGGATCATTGTCTTTTTCATCAGCAGTCACACTCCTTTTGTGCTTTCTTTGCTTAATAGACGAAGGACACGCCTGTTTTCTTCCCATCTGCTGCCAAATTTGTTACGAATAATTCACATCTTTTCTTGTATATGAAACAAGCAGTCGGAAAACATCCGACTGCTTTGAATCACTTATTTTCTGGGAAGCCTGACGCGTAATGCGCCGCGCAGTACACAGTAGCGCGCTTCGTCCATTTCTTTCAGGTTACCGTCGATGTTGATGACCATGCCTTTTGCGCGCAGTACAACTTCCTTTGCACGGATCACGCGTGCAATAGGCAGATGCACATGAAGCCCCAGCTTAAAAAGTGGAAGCAGGAACGGAATCATCATCCGCGGTACTTTATCGACCATCACAACATCGAACACGCCGTCCTGGAAGCTCGACTTCGGCGCGACAAGCATACCGCCGCCGAAATACTGACCATTTGCAATCTCGACAATCGTACCTTTGTACGGTTTAAAATTGCCGCCATCCAATGCAATTTCGGTTTCAAACGCTTTATAACTGCTCAGCACAGCCAGCACAGCCTTGGTATACGCCCGCTCACCAGGATACACCGCTTTGAGTTCCTCCGTCTTGCGAAGAACTTCGACGTCAAAACCGGAACCCGACACATTCATGAATGCACGGCCATTGAGACTGCCGCAGTCAATCGCCGCCGCCTCACCATCGAGCTGCGCGATAAAAGCCTTGACAGGATCTTTGGGCAAACCGAAAGCACGAGCAAAATCATTACCCGTTCCGCTGGGTACGATGTACAGTGTCTTTCCACTGTTCGCCATCGCATCGACAACCTCAGAAAGCGTTCCATCGCCACCGACACAGACCACCGCATCACAGCCGCTATCCAGCGCCAAGCGAGCTTGACGATCACCATCGCCCTCATACTCTGTCGCAAATACCTGTGCAGATTCTCCGCGCTCAACCAGAATCTCTTTAATTCGGCTGGCCAGCTCAGCATTTTTTCCGCCGCCGGAAACAGGATTGACGATGATACCAAACATGCGACGCCCTCCTCATCTTTTGTATAGAAACCTTATTCGTCAGCCTCTTCGATCTTTTCCTGCGCCTCGGCTTCCTCACGCAGCTTCGCAAACGCACCGGGCATCACCCAGCGAACAGGATCGATTTCTACCTCTCCAGGCTTTTTTTCGAAGATGACAAACTTGATCGGCACACCCTTCTCCGTATACATCTTTTCGTGCTCACTGATGTAATTGGGCGTAAATCCAGCAGCATGCAGATCATTGACCAGATATCGCATCTCAAAACCGCAGGCATGGAAATACGGCAGCGACTCGGTGAACAGCGGCATATCGTCCGTCTTAAACCAGATCTGTCCGCCATCCACAAGGAAATCGCGATACTGCATCAGCTGGCGAGGATGGGTCAGCCTGCGCTTGGCATACTTGGGGCGCTTTGTCCACGGATTGCAGAAATTGATATAGATCCGCTCCACTCGATCTTCCGGAGCAAAAACTTTGCGGATATCTTCGATATTATAACGCGTGATCATTGCGTTTTTTACCGGCTGATCGCCGTATGTTTTAGCAATATTGCGGCGCGTATCGCCCAGGACGTTGCAGGTGATGTCCATAGCAATAAAGTTGATATCCTGATTATCGTATACCATTGCCGCAGTCGAAATGCCCTTGCCGCAGCCCAGTTCCAGATACAGCGGCTGATCCTTTTCAAAGCACTCACGCCAATGACCACGATACTTTTCCGCTTCATCGGTAAAATACGGACAAGCAGCCAATTCCGGCTTTGCCCATTTTTTTGTGCGCATATGCATAGGAACAATTTCCTCCATAAAAAAGGATCAGTCACGCATGACTGACCCAGAAAATATTCATACGTATGTACAGTATACCATGGTTTTTCTTACGGAGCAAGGCGCTTTTGATAGCAAAGCCAGTGCTCGCCCCACAATTCGCACTCTCCGCAGACATCAAAGTTTAGACTTGCATAAGCACGCTGAGGAATCGGATTTCGCTTGGCAACCAGAAAACGCACAGCATCGCTGCCCTCCTGGCGTGCAGCGTCCAGGGCTGCCGTCAGCATGCGCTTGGCAATCCCCTTCCCCTGCTGATCCACCGCAACGCCGAGGCGTGACGGCACAGCCCACTTTTGGGCATCTGCATACCATGGCGCCATATCGTCAAACTCATCCTCTTCCTCGCCAGGCAGCAGCGCAATCGCCGCAACGATTCTGCCGGAAGGATCGCGCATGACAATGGTTTTGCCGCCCCTCACGTCCTCCGCAACAAGTTCACGGGAGGGATACTCCTCGCTCCAGGTGCTGTAGGGCGTATCGAGAAGAGAATGATAGAGCGCAAAGACTGCATCCACATCGTCCGGTTTTGCGCGCTCAATGCGCATATCATCACCGCGATGCAGCGATCTTTCCGTCTCAAATCCCTGCGGATAGCGAGCTTTCAGCTTATCAATGTTTCTCTGAAAGACTTCCTCGAGCGACACATCCAGCGCATAGGCCGTTTCGGCCAGATACCAGGCGACGTCACCGAGTTCCTTGATGAGCGCATTACGATCAAGATCATGCCCCTGTGCAAGATGCTTTTTCACAATATCGATCGCCTCGCCAGCTTCGCCGCACAGGCCCATCACGCCGTTGATCAAGACGTCCTTCTTGCTCAGCGCCGGGTTGAGCGTGCGCATAGCGAGGGTTTGGTAGTCGTTGATGGTCATATTCGTTACCTCGTAAATCCGGATTCATTATGCGTTATCCTTGTAATAATCTGACGCAAGTATACTATATATACACGCATCCACAATGCCTTTATTGCTCCAATCGGCTTTCCTCAGAGTACCTTCATACACCAGACCGCACTTCTTCATCACACGGCCGGAATTAGAGTTCTGGGGATCATGCTGAGCTTCAATCCGTTTTACACCAACCTGATCAAAGAAAAAAGGAATAATTGCTGAAAACGCTTCACTTGTAAAGCCAGAATGCCACCACCTGCTTCCAATGCAATATCCGATATGAACTTTCTCTGTCTTTTCATCCATATCAACTACAGAGATAGAACCAATTGGTTCATTAATCACCTTAAGCACAATGGCCCACTGGTAGAATACTGACCTTTCGTACCCAGCAATCCAATCATTCAAGACACTTGCAGTGATATTGATGCTGGTATGAGTCGGCCAGCGCAAATACTCGGTCACGTTTTTGTCACTCATCCAGTTCCTAAAAGCCGAATGGACGTCTTCAGTAGTAAACCTTCTCAATATCAGCCTATCCGTTTCTATTCTAACAGTTCCTTTATGCTTCATGCTCGCTCAGCTCCATCCGAATTCATGTTCGTATTATATCGTACTCTTGCCAAATTGAAAAGTCCAAGCCTTATCAAGTATCTAAATATAGATGGCAATATGAAGGAGATTCATGCAAGCGCAATTCTGTGCATGACATAATTCTGTGAAAGCAGGATTCTTCTGGGAGAAAATTAATAGACACACATTTGGGTGTTCTTCGCTATCCGCTCCCGGGCGCTGACTATAACAGCATTACATATACCGTAATCCTCTGTAGAGGAAGGGCTCTTCTCCACCCTGATTCACTTTACGCGAACGAAGCTGTATGAGTATTTCGCAATACTCGCTCCCGGACGCTGTCCGGGGTAAATAAAAAACACACCCGATTGGGTGTGTCTTTATTTGGAATCCGGCAACGTCCTACTCTCCCGGGCATTCAGCCATGGCTGTTCTGCGCCCACTGGGTGCCGCCATGGCTGAACCTAGCCAAGTACTATGTTGCACGTTTGCTGGGATGGGCGGATAATAAAGAACTTGTCCGATTGGATATGAAAAAGCCCCAGCTAAAGCTGAGGCTGAAAGCTGCTCTGCATGAAGCGCTCCCGGGCGTTCGCCCATGGCTGTATTGTGCCCACTGGGCACCGCCATGGGCTCACCTAGCCAAGTACTTACGCACTTGGCTGAGGCTGCCCGGGAGGTTGGAAATCACCGATTGGATATGAAAAAGCCCCAGCTAAAGCTGAGGCTTTTTCATATGGAATCCGGCAGTGTCCTACTCTCCCGGGCCGTCTCCAGCCAAGTACCATCGGCGCTGAAAGGCTTAACTTCTGTGTTCGGTATGGGAACAGGTGGGACCCTTTCGCCATAACCACCGGAATGTTCTTGCAGGCTTCCCTGACAACGGTGGAGATTATAGCATATGCAAAACCCATTGTCAACAGGGATTTCTCAGCTTAATGGATACGCTTTGATCGCTCATCTGTTTTTGCTGATCTCGCCTACGGCAACGCCTGCCAGCATTCCCAGTGCGATGCCGAGCGCCAGATTGATGCCCATTGCGACAGATACGGCAATCCCCACCGCCATGCCAATGCACATACTGTTGGTTACATGCTGATTCATCTCGTCTCCCCCTTCAGATAAGATTTACAGATGAGTTTTCGAGCACATTAGGCAGCAGCTCATACACATTACAGCCGCACAGCCGATCAAAATGCGTCTTCGTCCGCATGAATGCCTTCCACTTTTCAATGGTAAAATCCGGCAGACCATGACGCAGTGCGACGTCGATCAGCCTTTTTTCCATAATGCACGCGCCGTTTGGCAGCGAGATGGCATCGCAGAGCTGAATCAGAATATCGTAGTCGTCGAATTCGTGGTTTGTCAGAAAATCCTGAAGGAAACCAAGCTGCTCCTGCGTGCAGTCGTATTTTCCAAAGAATGTTTTCACATCCTTGATTGGAAAGGAATGCGTCAAACAGATCCGCGCGATCTCCGGCTCACCCATACGCATCATATAGTCATAGCCATCGAAGATATGCCGGATCCCCGCCACACCTGCTCTGCGGCCGATATCGTGCATGAGGCCCATGACATACGCCTTTTCGCTGTCCATATGCGGAACATGCTGAGTGATGAGCCGTGCATTATTCGCCACAGAAATGCTGTGCTGTTCCCATGGTCCAGGATTCATCTGTACAGCGAGTTGGAGTTCCTCCTGCGCTTTGCCAGGCGTAAGCATGCTCTTTCCTCCCCGAATATGGATGGCCACATTATAGCACAAGTATACGTTCAAGAAAAGGAGGCACGGACGGTGATAGGAAACTGTATGAGTTTCTATGTAAGGAGCACTCCCGGGTGTTCGCCTATATCTGAAAGCCATTCGCATTTCATTCACACTGTATGCATATAGAAGTGCGTCATTGTTTCATGGATGTCTGTGTGATAGAATGAGATAATCAAAATGAAATGCCGCGCAAGGTAAAACACAGGTCTTCCTTTTATGCAGATGGAAGGAAAATAAAATAATCCTGCTAGCGTTCAGGAAGCACAGGAGCAGCATCAAAAACAATTGGAGGAAAAACAAACATGATTGGCATTGGCATTTACGTAAAAAACAGTCCCAAGGCTATCTCATTATATCAAGCAGCCTTTGGCTTGGAGCTTGGATATCATGTTCTGAACAAGGATGGGACTTATTTTCATTCAGAACTGCTTAGACACAGCAAGCCTTTTTGCTCCGTTGTGGAAGCAAAGCAGGACACCTATGCAGACAATCATCCCATTGAACTGGGCGTGAATTTCGACACCCGCAATGAACTGGAACGGGCGTTCACTCTTCTTTCCGACGGAGGCAGAGTGCATATGGAAATTGGTGAATTGCCCTGGAGCCCCTGCGCTGCCATCGTGAGCGATCAATTCGGGGTCAAATGGTTTCTGACAATGCCGCAGCACAAGCCCGCAGAGGATTGGTCTCCTGAAGATGAGGCATAACAAACAGCAGCAAAGATTAGCTCTGCGCTGAGTACTCCCAGGCATTCGCCCATGGCTGTATTGTGCCCACTGGGCGCCGCCATGGCTGAACCTAGCCAAGTACTTACGCACTTGGCTGAGGCTGCCCGGGAGGTTGGAAATCACCGATTGGATATGAAAAAGCCCCAGCTTAAGCTGAGGCTTTTTCATATGGAATCCGGCAACGTCCTACTCTCCCGGGCGTTCAGCCATGGCTGTTCTGCGCCCACCGGGCGCCGCCATGGCTGAACCTAGCCAAGTACTATGTTGCACGTTTGCTGGGATGGGCGGATAATAAAGAACTTGTCCGATTGGATATGAAAAAGCCACAGCTACAGCTGAGGCTGAAAGCTGCTCTGCATGAAGCGCTCCCGGGCGTTGCCCGTGGGCTTTTCTGAGTCCACTGGACGCCGCCCACAGGCAACCTAGCAAAGTACAATGTTGTACTTGTCTAAGGCCGCCCGGGAGAGTAGGCACAACGGAGAGCAAATTAAAAACCACTCGCTTTTGCT
>JAFQIF010000109.1 GCA_017397695.1 Clostridia bacterium | reverse complement strand
GACCGTTGATCACGATCTTGCCTTCGCCCGGAATGAGGCGAACACGAGCAATGGCCTTCTTGCGGCGGCCAACCGCCTGATACTGAACCTGTGCCATGTGTCAAACACTCCTTCCTGCAATTACTTCACGAGCTCGAGCACGGTCGGCTTCTGGGCCTCATGCTCATGCTCGGTACCGGCATACACGCGCAGCTTGCGCGCCATCTGACGGCCCAGCGGGCCCTTCGGCAGCATGCCGATGACGGCGTGCTTCACAGCGAACTCCGGCTTCTCAGCCATCAGCTTGCGGTACTTGGTCGCCTTGAGGCCGCCCGCAAAACCGGAATGATGATAGTAAGCCTTCTGATCCAGCTTCTTGCCGGTCAGGACAACCTTCGCAGCGTTGATGACGATCACGTGATCGCCGCAGTCAACATGCGGGGTGAAGGTGGGCTTGTTCTTGCCGCGCAGGATCGCAGCAACCTGGCTGGCCAGTCGGCCAAGGGTCATGCCGTCGGCGTCAACGATATACCAGTTGCGCTCGACGTTCTGGGCATTTGCCATAAACGTTTTCACGTGAATTTCCTCCTCGTGGTGAATCCTTTATCCACTATAAAACGCATCGCGCTGGTCAGACGCTCTGCAAACGCGCATACGCAGGCCCGGGGCTAACAGGCGAACATACGCAATGGTTATTTTAACCGCAACCCTGTGCATTTGTCAAGGCTTTTTTTCTTGTTTTGCTCAGGAATTTTGACGTTTTTCCAGCTTTTCTCCCACATGCAGCCAGCGCCCCGTCTTAAAGCGCGCATATACGACAACCGCGCGCGTGCTCTGATCCAGCACGATCGTCAGCCAGGCGCCGGTCAGGCCCCAGCCAAAGGTGTAGATGAACACCGGCGCCAGAAGCACGCGGAAAATCCATATGCCGGCCATGGACGCCATAAGCGGGAACTTTGTATCGCGTGCACCACGAAGGCCGGCAGCAATGGGCAACTGCGTACAGATACCCGGCATACCCAGCGCGATCAACCGCAGCACGCCCGCAGAAAGCATCGCAACCTGCATGTCTGTCGTATACAGGTGCACGATCATCGGCGCGCAGGTGAGGAACAGCGCTGCCATTACCACGGCCACACACATGCTCATCCTGTGAATCAGCCGCACGAGGTTCGTCGCTTTTTTCTTGTCGCCCGCGCCCAGGCTCTGTCCGGTCAGCGTCGTGGCAGCCACGCCGAATGCTTGTCCCGGCATCCACGTCAGGCCGTTGATGCTCAGGCCGATCTGATGCGCAGCAAAGATCGTCGTACCCAGGCCGGATACCTGCCTGGCAAAAATGACGAAACCGATCTGCATGATCAGCTGCTCGGCCATACTCGTCAGGCCCACGTTCAGAATCCGGCGGATCCACTTCAGGCGCAGATGCCAGTCGCAATCCAGCCGCATCTGCACAGGCGTATGCGCCCGAAAAGCCGTAAACAGCGCCAGCGCCAGACCCAGCACCTGAGACAGTGCCGTGGACAGCGCTGCGCCGGACACGCCCATCTTGGGCATGCCCAACTTGCCGTAAATAAGCGCGTAGTTGCCTACCACATTGAGCATGTTGGCAATCAGGTTATACGTCATCGGCAGCCTCGTCTGCCCTACACCTCGAAGGCCTGCCGTAATCGCGAATGTCATCGAAAGGGGAATCATACCCAGGGAGATGATTTTAAGATAATCGCGCGCATAAGCAAACGTATCCTCTCCTGCGCCCATGAATGTGACGATCGACCCGGCAAACGTGTGCACGATCAGCGCCGCCGCCGTACCCACTATGGCGTTCATCATCAGCGCGTTGCGAGCAATCTGGCTGGCGCTTCGCTTATCCCCCGCGCCGATAGCCCAGGCAACGCCCGCCGTGGTACCGACGTTGAGCGCAATGAGAATAGAGCGCATCAGGTTCATGGGGTTATTCGTCAGGCCTACCGCCGCTATCGCTACGGCGGATACCTCGCTGCGTCCGAGCATGATGGTATCCACCATGGTGAACAGCTGTGAAAGCACCAGCTCAAAGAGCGCAGGCAGCGTGATCGCAAGCACCCTGCGAATATCCTCACGGCTCAGATCCAGCCCTTTTGCCAGCTTCTGCATGTAAAGACTCCCTTCTTCCTTTCCGTTTCCATTTAATATAACAGGAATCCCTCCCGCCGTAAAGCAACACGGTTCGATTTTTCCAGTTATTTTCCTACGCTGCCGTACCGGATCAAATCCGCAGCCGAATATGCAGCATTCGGCGCTTTACTCGCTTTTCTTTGCAGGAAAACCATGCTATAATAAAAATGATAGTGTTTTATTGAACCGCGATATACTCCAGAGACCATCGAATGTTTCACAGGAAAACTACCGACGAAGGAGCTATCCGATATGTTTAACAAGCTGGTTGCCATTGAGCCCGTCAGCCTGATCCCCTCTGCAGAAGAAAAGCTGAAGACCTATGCCAAAGAGATTGTCATATATTCCGATATTCCGGTGGATGACGAAGAGATTCTTCATCGTATCGGCGACGCAGACGCCGTTCTGCTCAGCTATACCTCCCGGATCACCCGCAGCGTGATCGAGCGCTGCCCGAATGTGCGCTATATCGGCATGTGCTGCAGCCTCTATTCTGAAGAAAGCGCAAATGTGGATATCGCCTGCGCGCGCGAGCGCGGCATCCGCGTGCTGGGAATCCGCGACTATGGCGACCGCGGCGTGGTCGAATACGTGCTGCACGAGCTCATCGGTCTGCTGCACGGCTTTGGCGGCAAAAAGATGCTGCGCGACGAGCCTGTGGAGATCACCGGCCTGAAGGTTGGTGTCGTCGGTCTGGGTGTTTCCGGCAAGATGATTGCCGAGGCGATGCAGTTCATGGGCGCAGAAGTCTCCTACTACAGCCGCAGCCGCAAGCGTGACGCAGAGCTCGCCGGCATGGCCTACAAGCCGCTGGATCTGCTGCTGGCCAAGAACGAAGTCATCTTCACCTGCCTGAACAAAAATATCCTGCTGCTGCAAAAGCCCCAGTTTGAAGCGCTGGGTGACGGCAAGGTGCTCTTTAACACCTCCATTGGTCCCGGCTTTGACTGCGACGCGCTCAACAAGTGGATACGCCGTGAGGGCAACCACTTCTTCTGCGACACCAAAGCCGCCGCCGGCGACGTACCCGCCGATTTCTTTGATCTGGAAAATGTCCACTGTCCTGCCGTCTCCTCCGGCCGCACCAAGCAGGCGTTCGTTCTGCTGAGCCAGAAGGTGCTCGCCAACATCGAAATTGCGCTCAGGGAAATCGAGGGATAATTGCAAAAAGAGGATGCGCTAGCATCCTCTTTTTTG
The DNA here is from genome assembly GCA_017397695.1 of Clostridia bacterium. The sequence continues at coordinate 19,013 of JAFQIF010000109.1, read as the reverse complement.
TGTGAGAATACGTTCAGGCCTGCCACCCCGAAATCCGCAAAGCGCATTATTCCCAAACTCGTTTGCCCCTCGCAGCCGTTCTTCAAGCTCAGCAGGATTTCGTCAGTTTTTGGATGAGAGGATTTCGGATGCATCCACACGCACGAAGTAACCCTGCGCATGCTTGCACACCGGGCAAACCTGCGGCGCCTGCATTCCATGATGAACATGACCGCAGTTCAGACACAGCCATGTTTCGCTATGATCGCTTTTGAACAGCTTGCCTTCCTCCAGGCGCTGCGCCAGCTGACCGAAACGGTCGCCATGTGTCTGCTCGATTTCAGCAATCATCTCAAACGTACCCGCTACGGCAAGAAATCCCTCTTCCCTTGCAATCCGGGCGAACTGCGGATAGACGTGATGCGCTTCCTCGTATTCATGATGCTGCGCGCTGCGCAGAAGGCGCGCAGGCATCCAGGCCGTATTTTCCACCGGATAGCTGCCGTCAATCCGGATGCTTTCGCCCTCGCAGGAAGACAGATGCCCCAAAAAGAGCTCCGCATGCTCCTTCTCCTGATCCGCCGTAAAGCGGAATATCCTCTCCACCCAATACAGTCCTGCACTGTGGGCCACGCCGGCAGAGAATGTATACCGGTTTCTCGCCTGACTCTCGCCTGCGAATGCGCGCATAAGGTTTTCTCTCGTCCTGCTTTCTCTGAAATCCATACAAAAAATCCCTCCCTGCCGACAGTGTAGCCTTAAAGGAGGGATTCTATACATCATTTTCCAGCTTAGTCGTTCAGATTCGGCGCATCGCCCAGTTCGCCGCTCTTCCAATGCCTGCGGCACAGGCTGATATAGGTTGAATTGCCGCCCAGCAGAATCTGCTCGCCCTCGCGCACGATCTTGCCATTGTGCACGCGCGCATTGAACGTCGCCTTGCGGCCGCACCAGCAGATCGTCTTGATCTCCTCGATTGTATCCGCCCAGCACAGCAGTTCGCGGCTGCCCTCGAACAGTTCTCCACGGAAATCCGTGCGCAGGCCGTAGCAAATCACAGGAATGCCGTATTCATCCACGATATCAACCAGACGACGCACCTGCGCAGCCGTGAGAAAATGCGCCTCATCCACGATCACGCAGGCAATGCCCTTCAGCTCAATCGCATCAATATCTTCCATATAGCGGCATTCCGCTTCCAGCCCACAGCGGGAACGAACGATGGTTGCGCCGTCCCGGTTTTCCAGCTTCGGCTTGAGCATGAGCACCTCGCGGCCGCGCTCTCTGTAGTTGTACTGCACCATGACCGCATTGGCCGTCTTGCTGGAGCCCATTGCTCCATAGCGGAAATACAGCTTCGCCATTCTTCTGTCTCCTCATGCGCCGCTATACCGGCGTTTTTTTCATAACAGGTTCATTATATCTGTTTTATCCGGCGATTGCAAGGCCGCAGTACAGAAAACGGCGCATGACCGCTCATGCGCCGCAAAGCAACTCCTTATTCCGTTTCAAAGCGCGCCTGCATATAGGCCTTGACGACCTCCAAGCACTTTTCCTCCGGCATATGGCCCGTATTCAAACACAGATCATACAGCGCAGCGTCATGCCACAGTCGTCCTGTGAAATACTTGAAGTAATCCGCACGGCGCTTATCGATCTTCTTGATGCGCTTCTCAGCTTCCTCCAGATTGAGGCCATCCTCCTGCATCACGCGGCGCACGCAATCCACCACGGGCGCAGTCACAAACACATTGATCACATTTTCCCGGCCTCGCAGAATATAATTCGCACAGCGGCCCACAATCACGCAGTTGCGCGAGGAAGCAAGCTCGCGGATGATCTTTGCCTGATACCTAAACAGATTCTCATTGGAGATGAAATCATCACTGTCCGGCGGGATCACTTCGCCCGTGTACATTTCTCGTGCAATGCGGAACAGAGGCATGCGCTGTTTGGTTTCATCCGCCTGCCTGAACAGTTCTTCGCTGATTCCGCTGTCGTCCGATGCGATGCGCAGAATCTCGCGGTCATAATACTCGTAACCGAGCTCCCTGGCCAGCAGTTTGCCCATGCGCCTTCCGCCGCTGCCATAACTGCGCGCAATCGTAATCACGTGGTTATTCATTCTGATCCCTCCTGCCTGTTTTAAGTGATAATCAGATTATCCTCACTTAAATTATAGCAAAAATATGGACAAAATCAACAGATTTTTTCTCGAAACCACGTATCTTCTTTCTCCATTGTGCCCGCAGAACCCTTATACCCGGCTGACCACATTCAACGGTGCGCCCTTAAGAAATGCGCTTACATTCTCTACGGCAATATCCCGCAGGCGCACACGCGTCTGCAGAGGCGCCCAGGCCACATGCGGCGTAAGAATCGTATTGGGCGCGTGCAGCAGCGGATTATCCTTTGCCGGCGGCTCCGTGCTCAGCACGTCCGCCATATAGCAGGCAACCTTGCCCCTTTCAAGCGCATCCGCCATAGCCTTCTCATCCACCAGCGGGCCGCGGGCAGTATTGATCACCTGCACGCCAGGCTTCATGGCTGCAATTGCTGCCTCGCCAAGGATTCCCTGCGTCTGCTCCGTCAGCGGGCAATGCAAAGAGATCACGTCGCTTTCATGCAGCAGCTCATCCAAAGAAACATAAGCCACATCGCCGACGCCTGGACGCATGGTCCTCGTATACACGATCACGCGCATTCCGAACGCCTGCGCCGCACGCGCCACAGCCTGACCGATGCTGCCAAAGCCAATGATGCCCATCGTTTTGCCGCTCAGTTCCTGCATCGCGCCTGCGTAAAAGCAGAAATCCGGACTGGCGCACCAATCTCCCTGCTTTACCCGCGCATCATACACGCTCACGCGGCTTGCAGAAGCCAGCAGCAGCGCCATCGTATACTGGGCAACAGCCTGCGTAGAGTACGCCGGCACGTTGGTCACCACAATCCCACGCTCAACAGCCGCCGGAATGTCCACGACATTATAGCCCGTTGCCAATACGCCGATATAGCGCATACCCGGGCATGCATCCATCACCTCGCGCGTGATACGAGCCTTGTTAGTCAGCACGATCTGCGCATCGCCTATACGCCCGGCAATTTCCGTCTGCGGCGTCCGATCGTAAAACGCCACCTCACCCAATCCGCCGAGCGCCTCCAGATCCAGATCCCCTGGGCAGAGCGTATAGCCATCAAGTACAACGATCTTCATGCGTATACTTCCCTTCGTCAGATTCATTCGTCTTCTTTTCCATTATACGCTACGGCTGCCACGCTTTCAAGCCACAGGCAGCGTTGACTTTTGATGTTCAACCTGTTATACTGACAGTACCATGTCAAGCCGTCGCCATATGGCGTCCGGCAGGCAAAACGACGAATCACAAGCTTCTGAACGGAGGTCTGTAATATGAAGCGTTTTCTTCTTTTCCTCGCCTGCGCACTGCTGTCTTCCTCTATGGCCTGTGCCGAGGCCCTGCCCGGCGCTCCGACCGCTGACGCGCCGGTAAATACCGCTGTGTCCGAAGGCGCACCGAAGCTCGATTTCGATCTGCTCACCCCGGACAATCCCGTCGCTACGCCGGTGGCCGTCGATCCGATCGACAAGCCGACTCCTACTCCGGCGCCTACGCCCAATTTCGTCTACGAAACCTATGAGAATCCGATGATGGGCGTCTCCTTCTCCATCCCCTATACCTGGCATCTCAACCCGAACACGAACCAGACCACCACGGTGCAGTTCGTTGAGCCCAAGAGCGAAATGATGGAGCCGGACGGCTATCAGACCCGCATCACCATCGAGAAATACAACATGGGCCTGACGCAGACGGCTACCGACGCGCGCAGCCGCCTGGAAACCGTGCTTGAGGAACTGGCGCCCAGCTTCACCACCTTCACCCCGGGCAACATCGATTCCGGCGATTTCGGCAAGGGCAAGGGCTATTACTGCTACTACAAAGCCGACTACAACGACGGTACAAAGACCTACGAAATGAACGGCCGCGTGATCATCGTCGCATATGAGAAGGCGCTCTATCAGATCCGCCTGACCACCCCGCGCAACTGGTATTCCTACTACAACCACCTTTGGCGCAAGGTGCGCTCCACGCTCAAGTTCCAGTAACGACAGAATTCAAGGCTGCAGAGCAATGTTCTGCAGCCTTGTTTATTCGGTTCATCTTACAATTACATAGAAATCCCATAGAAAAAACCGGCTATACAGCCGGTTTTTGTGTTTCATTACTTGCGGCGCATGTAGGCCGGGATACCATCCATGAAGGAACGCGGCGCACGCTGCTCCTCTGACGGAGCACGCTCCGACTCCACCGGCTGCTGCACCGGCATTTCCGGCATCGCAGCAAACGGAGAGACGCGCTGACCGCCAGCATTCTCGGCGTTCAGGAACGCAGGCACTTCCGGCTCAGCCGGATTGGCCGCATAACCGGTCACGGGGGTGTAGGCAGCATCGTAACGGCCGAAGCTGCGATTCGCAGCCGGAGACTGATACGCGCCCGCGCTGTAGCTCTGGGGCACATAGGCAGCCTGGCTCGGCAGAGAAGCCGGGCGCTCGGCGCTGGAAGCGCGCGGCGGGAACGGCACCTTTTCAAAGCCGGTGGCAATCACGGTGATATGCACCTCGTCCTCGAGGGTATCATCGATGCTCGCGCCGAAGATGATGTTCGCCTCGCTATCCGCAGCGGCAGTGATCATCTCAACCGCATCGTTGATGTCCACGATGGAGCAGTCGGAGTTGCAGGTCACATTGATGAGCACAGCGCGTGCGCCGTCGATGCTCGTCTCCAGCATCGGAGAGGAGATCGCATTCTGCGCGGCGTCAGCCATGGCCTTCTCGCCCTTGCCCACGCCGATGCCCAGATGCGCCATACCGCCGGACTCCATCACGGCCTTGACGTCCGCAAAGTCCAGGTTGATGATGCCAGTCTGAGAGATCAGATCGGAGATGCCCTGAATGCCCTGACGGAGCACGTCATCCGCAAAATTGAACGCACCCTTGAAGGAGGTACCCTTCGGGCAGACCTGCAGCAGGCGCTCGTTGGGGATGACCACCAGGGTATCCACGCGCTGCTTGAGTTCGTCGATGCCGGTCTCAGCCTTGCGCATGCGGGTCTTGCCCTCAAACGCGAACGGCTTGGTGACCACGGCGATGGTCAGAATTCCCATGTCGCGGGCAATCTCCGCTACGACGGGAGCAGCGCCCGTGCCGGTACCGCCGCCCATACCGGCGGTAACGAACACCAGATCCGCACCCTTGAGCGCATTGGCAATCTCTTCGCGGCTCTCTTCGGCAGCCTTCTTGCCGATTTCCGGCGTCGCGCCGGCGCCCAGACCCTTGGTCAGCTTTTCGCCGATCTGGATCATGGTAGCAGCCCTGCTGGTGCGCAGCGCCTGCACATCGGTATTCACGGCGATAAAGTCTACGCCGGTCACGCCGCAGTCGACCATGCGGTTGAGCGCGTTTCCGCCGCCGCCGCCGCAACCTACGACCTTAATGGAAGCTGCCGGACGCTCGTCCATTTCAATTTCAAACACAGGAAAATCCCCCTTTTGTTTCGCTAAAATAACCTCTAAGCAGGCTTCCGATCACTTGCGGAAGATGCGCTTAATGCGGTCAAACAGGCCCTCGTCCTGTTCTTCGAGTTCGATGGTATTGTACACCAGCTCAAGCAGGCCGCTGCCACTGGCAAAGATCTGCGCAGGCTTGAGCTTGACCGTCTTGGCCGCCGCCTCGCGCACATTGCGGGAGAGCTTGCTGGCAGCATACACCCTCGCGCCGGCCATCGGCATTAAGCCGCCGCCGGTGAAATAGATGTTGGACCAGTTGCCCAGGCGAATGCCGCTCTTTTTGATGGCCTCGTCGATCATTTCAAGCATCTCATCGGCGCGCGCGTCGACGATCATGCTGATCTGCTCGCCCGAGAAAGTCTCCATCTCGCCGTTCTCGCCCTGAATCTCAATCTGCGTGTTCTTGGGCGCGTTGAACGTATAGCTGCGCTTGATCTTCTCACACATGTCAAACGGCTTTTCCAGACCGTACGCCAGATCCAGCGTGATATGCGCGCCACCCACCGGCAGCACCTTCTGCCAGATCAGCGCGTCACCCTCGACCGCCATGACCTCCGTGGAGAGATAGCCGACGTCCACCAGAATGGCCGTATGGTCGCGCTCCTCGAACGGAATCATCTGCATGGCCTCGCCCACGGACGTGGAGAAGAAGCCCTTGACCTCAATATTCAACTCGCGCAGACGCTCGGTCACATCATTGACAAAGAACTGGTCCGCCAGCACAAAGCCAATCATGCCCTCAAGCGTGGAGCCCTTCTGATCGACAGGCTCAAGCGTCTTCTGTCCGCCATCCACCTTGAACCAAGCGGGACTGCGGTGAATGATCACGCCGGTCGGCCGGTCGAGCATCTCGGTGGCCTGGCGCTGCAGCTTTTCCACATCAGCGCTGGTGACCTTCGGATCGGCGCCCTGCAGCGTTACGCTCGACTCGATCACATACACGCGAACAAATTCGCCCGGCACGCCCACATATACTTCTTTGATATGCGCGCCCACCTTATTTTCGGCCGCTTCGATAGCGCTGGCAATGGCATCGGTCACGTCGCCGGGCGCGTTCCACTCCCCGTTCATGAAGCCATCATACTGCGCCATACCGGCGGAGGTGATGGTTACCTTCTGATATGCGCTTTCCTCTGCAAGCAATACCAGCACCTTGGACGTACCAAAGTCCAGAACCGCTGTCGCTTTTTTCATCATACGATCTCATGCTCCTGTCTGCCCGCATGTAAATTCGCCCAAAAGGGCGCAAAATATCATCTGATTTGCTATTATTATGCGAGTTTATTGTAACCGATTATGCCCGTTCTTTCAAGCCACTTCAGCAAATTTTGTCCAATTTCCGTCCAATTTTTGCCGGATATGTGTACATTACGGCGTAGGCACAGGCGATACAGTCGGCGTTGCCGTGGGTACCGGAGTAACCGTGGGCAGCACCGGCGGGATATAATGCGCATTCTTTCCGCTGGATACATCGATCTTGGCGCCCAGTAGATCGCCCTGAGCCTCGCGCAGGGAGAGCACCTCTCGTGCGATGAGCAGCTTGGTGCGCATGTTAGAGGAATCCCCCAGCACAACCGTCGCGCCCTCCGCCGTCAGAATATACATGTTGCCGGTGTTTTTGACGTTCAGTTCAGATGTGCGCGCCAGCATATTGGTGTTGTCAAGCTCCCTGATCACCAGTTCCAGCGCCTCCAGCTGCCCTTTATGGTGCACAGGCAGCGCCTCTCCCACCGTGATGCGCGAGTTGGATTCCAGCGAAAAACCCGTCACCTTGGGACCGGCTACACCCGTAGGATACGCGCTGCCGGCGACCTCGAGCACCATACCCTTTTCATCCAGAACATAATAGTAGCCCAGATCGTATACAACCGCCATGCCCAGGCGCTCTGAAATGCGCAGCGTCAGCGTACCGCGATAGTCAAACCCATGGCCGAGATACTCGATATAGCGGTTCTGCTCCAGGTTTTTCCTGAGCTGCGAGGCGGTGATGGCCAGCAGATTATCACCCGGCTTAACGCCGCTCTGCGTCACAACCTCCTCGCGCAGCAGATTGCGGTTGCCCACCACCATAACATCGCGTACGATAAAGACCTGCGAACAGACCAGCACCAGCAATATGGATACCGCAGCAATGACCACGATGGACATCGCCAGCGTCTGTCTGGCCTGTTTTTTTCGTTTTTTATGCCTCATGCTCCGTTTCCTCCATGTGCTTTGATCCAATAGCGCGCCCATTTTCACGCGAAATATTCAGCAGAATCCCCACAGCCGCCATAATCATCGTCACCGACGTACCGCCCGCGCTGAAAAACGGCAGCGGAAGTCCCGTCGTCGGCATGATCCCCGTAACCACGCCCATGTTGATGAACGCCTGCAAGCCGATCATCGATGTGATGCCGCCCGCAAGCATACAGCCGTATCGATCCCGGCAATTGATAGCCACACGCAGCCCGGCAAACACAAATGCACAGAATAGCAGCACCACCGCCGTACATCCGACCAGGCCGAAGTCTTCGCCGACAATGGCAAAGATACAATCCGATTCCGGATACGGCAGATAAGCAAACTTCTGCTTGCCCTGCCCCAGCCCCATGCCGAACAGCCCACCGGAACCCAGCGCAATCAGCGACTGCGAAAGCTGGTAGCCCTCGTCGCTCATCTTGGCAAAGGGATCGCGAAACGAAAGAAGACGCTCTCTGCGGTACGGCGCGCTCCATGCATAAAACGCGCCCACGCACAGCCCGCACACGCTCAAAAGCGCCATATGCCGCTTTTTAAGCCCTGCAGCAAAGAGCATCAGCAGCGCACAGATCAGAATGCTGCCTCCAGTGGACAGATTGGGCTGCTCCAGAATGAGCAGAAACATCACGCCCGGCACAATAAGCAGCGGCACCACGCCGCCAAACAGGCTGCGAACCTTTTCTCCTTTTCGATCCAGCGCGCCAGCCATGAAGATCACCATGGCATACTTGGCAAACTCCGAAGGCTGCATGCTCAGCCCGAAGAGATTCAGCCAGCGCCGCGAACCATTGATGCTCACGCCCACGCCAGGAATGATCACCAGAATCAGCAATGCTGCGCTGGCGCCCAGCAAGGCAATCATCACGCGCGGTTTCCTAAAGAATCTGTACGGTACATGGGAGAGCAGCACGCAGGCAGCCGCGCCCAGCGCAATGCCGAAGAGCTGCTTTTTCACCGCCGAAAGCGGATCGCCGCCCGCAGTCCTCTGGTAATACGTCGCACTGAAAAGCGTAATCAGGCCCAGCACGATCAGCAGCACCATCAGCAGCACGATCGTTTTGTCGCACGTGCGGCGCATATTTCTCACCATCCAAACGCCCCCTCCGGCAGCCATCGAAAATCCTTCTCTTTCGCATGCAGCCGGTCAGGCGCGCTTACTTCAGCGCCATCACCTTTTCTTTAAAAATGCGGCCTCTGTCCTCAAAGTCCTTGAACATATCACAGCTCGCACACGCCGGCGAGAGCAGCACACAGCCGCTCTCTTGCGCCGTCTCACGGCACAGCTTCAGGCACAGGTCAAAATCGTATCCCGCCTCTGACATAGCGGTATAACCCACCTTCTCAAGCGACTCCCGGATCTGCTTCGCCGTATCGCCGATGAGCACGCAGTGTACAATCTGCGGTGCGGCGGCAATCGCTTCAGCCAGCGCGTCAAAGGACGTGCCTTTGTCGCTGCCGCCGAGGATCAATACAGTCGGTTTGGTCATCGTCGCAATCGCCTTGAGCGTGGAGTCCACGTTCGTTCCCTTTGAATCATTGATCCAGGTGACGCCGCTCAGCACGCGCACGGTTTCGATACGATGCTCCACACCGCGGAAGGTTTTGAGCACGGGTGCCATCAGCGCAGCATCAACGCCCATCGCGCCTGCAATGGTGACCGCCGCCAGCGCATTCTCCAGATTATGCGGACCGGGGATAAACACCTCGTCTGCGCGGCAGATTGCCTTCGGCTCACCGTCCAGATTGAGCGTGATCATGCCGTCGCGCACATCCGTACCCAGCGGCACCTGCTGCGTACGCGAGAACCACACAACCTTCGCCGCAAGCCCCTTCGCCATCTCATGGCAGGTCGGATCATCATAATTGAACACCGCAATATCATCCGCTCTCTGACGATCAAAGATGCGGCGCTTCATGTCGATGTAGCACTGCATGGAGCCATGGCGGGCGATGTGATCCTCGGTAATATTGAGTACTGCGCCCACATGCGGATGGAATGTGCTGATCGTCTCACACTGATAAGAGCTGACCTCAGCGACCGTCAGATCGCCATCCGTCATCTCCCCTGCATCCGCCGTGATCGGATAGCCGATATTGCCTACGACATGCGTGCTGCGGCCCGTTGCGCGGAAAAGCTCGCCCACCAGCGTGGTGGTCGTGGTCTTGCCATTGGTACCGGTGATGGCGCACAAACCGCCGCGCATCATGCGCGCGCCCAGTTCCAGCTCGCCGATCACCTCCACGCCGCCGGCAATCGCCTCCTGCACAAACGGCTTGGCAACCGGAATGCCCGGGCTGAGGATCATCATGTCCTGCTCTTTCAGATATTTCTGCGGGCCTTCGCCCAGCGCAAAGATGCAGCCCAGGCCTCGCAGCTCATCAAGCGCGCCGCCAAAGCTCTCCTCTGTCTTCATATCGCTGATGGTCACAATTGCGCCCCTTTGGGCAAGCAGCTTTGCCGCAGCCACGCCGCTACGCGCCATGCCCAGCACGAGCACGCGTTTATTCTTCACATCCATGGTATTTCCTCCTAACGGGAGAGGGCATAAGGACTGCCGCCCTGAAACCCGCTTGAGGGATTCGATCCCTCAAACTCCCTTCTTCGCTTCGCGCAGTTTTAAGTTGGTTTTCTTCAATTAAAGCCAATAACGGCAAAACCGCTTCCGCGAGCGTGCAGAAACTCTCTGCAAAGCTTTTCGGAAGCGGATGCGCATTTTACTCGTTTTAGAGCACGCCCAGCAGCGTGATCAGGCACAGCGCCGCAGTCGTCGTCATGTACATGGCCACGATGCGGAATTCGCTCATGCCGCAAAGCTCAAAGTGATGATGAATCGGAGACATTTTGAAGATACGCTTGCCGCCGGTCTTCTTGAAATAGGTGACCTGGATCATAACCGACAGGCTGCTCATGAGCATCCAGAACGCAATGAGCACCAGAATCAGCGGCTGACGCAGCAGCATCGCAGCAGCAACCACCGCACCGCCGATGAACATGGAACCGGTATCGCCCATGAACATCTTCGCCGGATGCACGTTATACAGCCAGAAGCCCATCAGGCCGCCAACCATCGCGCAGCAGACCACACCCAGATCGCCGCCCAGGCCGCAAGCCGCCGCAATCACCGCCATGGTCGCAAAATCGAGCATAGACACGCCGGTACACAGACCGTCCAGGCCGTCCAGCAGGTTCGCGCTGTTGGTGGTGCCCACGATGACAAACATCATCAGCGGAATATACAGGATACCCAAGTCCAGCTCTGCCTTGAGGAACGGAATCCGGATCGCGGAGCCGACCTGCGGATGGAAATAGCAATACACGGAGAACGCCAGCGCCAGGACGGTCTGGAAGATCATCTTCTGCTTTGCCGTAAGGCCTGCGTTCTTGCCGCCGCGGATTTTGGTCATATCATCCGCAAAGCCGATGCACATATTGCCCAGCGCCATCAGCAGCACAGCCAATGTCATATTCTGCCAAAGAGGCATGCTGTAATCCCCCAGCAGCAGACCGGAAACAATCGCTGCGCCCGCGAACGTAAGGCCGCCCATGATCGGCGTACCCTGTTTCTTTTTATGCGCTTCAGGCGCAAGCTCGTAGATATTCTGGCCAAATTTCAGCTTATAGAGCACCGGCAGCAGCAGCTTGCCGAGCAGGGCGCCAACCACAAAGGCCAGCACCACAGAAAGCATCATCCTTTGCATGGGTCATTCCTCCGAATCCTCCGCCGGGAAAGCGTTCAGGCGGATCAGTTATTCTGCTTCATCTCTTCAAGCAGCTCACAGACGATCTCCTTCTCATCAAACGGGTGCTTCACACCGCAGATGTCCTGGTACGTCTCATGGCCCTTGCCCGCAAGCACGACGATATCGCCGCCCACAGCCATTTCCATGGCCTGGCGGATCGCCTCGCGGCGGTTTTCGATCACTTCATACTTCGCGCCGGTGGGCTCAATTCCCTTCTCAATGGCAGCAAGAATGTCCATTGGATCCTCAAATCGCGGGTTATCGCTGGTGAGGATCGAATAATCGGACAGCTTGCCGGCAATCTCGCCCATCATCGGGCGCTTGCCCTTGTCGCGGTCGCCGCCGCAGCCAAAGACCAGGATGATGCGTCCACGGCAGAACTCACGCACGGTACGCAGGATATTCTCCAGCGCATCCGGGGAATGCGAGTAATCCAGGATCATGCGATACGGCGTATCGGTGGCGAGCATCTCCACGCGGCCCGGCACAGAAACAACTGCCTCCAGACCCTTCTTGATATCCTCCAGGTCCACGCCCACGATCAGCGCGCAAGCAGCGGCCACCAGGGCGTTATAGACATTGAACATGCCGGTGAGCAGCAGATGAATGCGCTCGGAGTGCAGGTTGCGCAGGCTCAGCGTAAACGATACGCCGCTCTCCGTAATTTCGATATCGCGGGCAAAAAGATCCGCCTTGGCGCTGATACCGTAGGTCAGCGTCGGGCAGGTAAGGCCGTCCATGATCTGCGGTGCGGTCTCTTCGTCCACATTGATCACTGCGTTGCGGACCATATCCGCCGAGAACAGAAGCTTCTTCGCCTCAAAATACTTCTCCATCGTGCCGAAGAAGTCAAGGTGATCCTGTGACAGATTGGTATACGCAGCCGCTTCAAACGTCATGCTGACCAACTTGCGCAGATACAGCGCATGCGCGGAAACTTCCATGCACACCACCTGCACGCCGGCGTCCGCCATCATGCGCAGAATCTGGAACATCTCAATCGGATCCGGCGTGGTCAAGCGGCTGGGCAGCTTGGTGTTGCCTGCAATGCAGCCCGTCGTGCCGATGATGCCGCAGCGGATGCCGGCAGCCTCAAAGATACTCTTGAGCAGGAAAGTCGTCGTCGTCTTGCCCTTCGTGCCGGTAATGCCGATGAGCTTCATGCGCTGCTGCGGGTGGCCGTTGAACGCGCTGGCGATGCGCGTCATCGCTGCGCGCACATCGGTTACCAGCACCTGCGGACAGTCAATATCCACCTTGCGCTCCACCACCAGCGCCACACATCCGTTTTCAATCGCCTGAGGCGCAAAGTTATGCGCGTCAACCGTGCCGCCGCGGATACAGAAAAACAGGCCGTTTCTGCACTTCTCGCGCGAGTTCGCGGTCAGCGCACCGATTTCCGCATCTGCTGTCAGCTCCAGAAGCTCCGGCATATTCAGCGTCAATTGTGAAAGCTTCATTGTCATTCCTCCATTGTTATGGCGTACATGGCGTCACGGTTCCCGGTATGTGACCGTGACTGTATCTCCAGCCGCAGCGTACGTTCCCGCCGCCGGGCTCTGTGTGATCGCAATTCCGTCTCCCCGCGCTTCAAAGGCCAATCCGGCTTCCTCAAGCGCAATTGCGCTCTCCCGCACCGGCAGGCCGATCACATTGGGAACCTGCGTATATTCCTCTGCCTTCGGCGCGCGCTCACCCGTAACATAGAGCATCGCGCAGAATCCTTCCTGCACCCTGGTACCTGTGGGCGGCAGCTGCCCCGTCACCGTCTGCTGCACGCCGTCTGTAACCGCATCAATTCCTGCTTCCCGCAGGATCGCTCGGGCATCCGTCACGTTCATGCCGGTCACGTCCGGCATGGCGACCTTTGCGCGCTGCGCGCTGCTATCCGTCTTATTCACGCCCAGCAGCGGCAGAATCTCTGAAAAAATTTGTGCGGCAAACGGCGCAGCCGTTGTGCCGCCGTAATCCGGCTTCACCTGCGCCTCATCCACAATCACCAGCACGGCTACCTCCGGCGCATCCACAGGCGCAAAACCTACGAATGAACCGATATGCAGGTTTCTTTCAATTCTTCCGTCTTTATAGATCTGCGCAGTACCGGTTTTTCCGCCGACCGACCAGCCATCGACCTGCGCGTTCTTTCCGCCGCCCTGCGCCACAACTCCGCCCAGCAGCGAGCGCATCGTTGCGCTCGTTTCGGCAGAGATGGGATTGGACACCACCGTCGGGCTGATGACCTCGATCTCCTCACCAGCCTCGTCGAGGATGGCCTCCACCAGATGCGGCTTCATCAGGCGGCCGCCGTTGACCACCGCACATGCTGCCGCAATCATCTGGATCGGGGTAACCGCCACGCTCTGGCCAAAGCCTATACGTGCAAGGTCCACATCCTTGACGCGTTTTTCGGGGATCAAAATACCCGAAGCTTCACCATATAGATCAATGCCGGTCTTCCTGCCCAGTCCGAATGCATGCAGATACCGATACAGCCTGTCGCTGCCCAGCCGCAGCGCCAGCTGCGTAAAGACAGGGTTACAGGAGTTTTCCAGCGCTTCCCGCATCGATTCCGCACCATGCGGCGCGCCCCAGCAGCGTACCGTGCTGCCGTCCACCGTAATGCGGCCCGAGCAATAGAATCCTTCCTGAGGCGTGGTAGCGCCGCAATCGATCGCTGCAGCCGCCGTCAGCATTTTGAACGTCGAGCCCGGTTCGTATACATCGGACAGCACCGTGATGCGCATCAGCTCGCTGAGCAGCTGCGCATCCTCACGCGGCGGGTCCGCCGGGTCATACGAAGGATACATCGCCACGGAAAGCACCGCGCCAGTGTCCACATCCATCACAACCGCCTGTACACGCTGCGCCTCATTCACCTGTGCGCATTCGCGCACGGCGCGTTCCACAGCGCTCTGCACTTCCCTGTCGATCGTCAGCCGGATCGTATTGCCCGCCTGGGCAGGCACGTACATCGTCACACCATCAGGCAGCGTTTTGGCTCTCGCGTCCACCTCGGTCACGAGCCTGCCAGGCTGGCCGGCCAGTACATCCTCGTACTTAAGCTCAAGACCGCTCTGCCCCACGCCATCCACATTGCACAAACCCAGAATCTGCGCAAGGGCATTACCTATAGGATACCATCTGCTGACGTCTTCGTCAAATACAATTCCCTGTATCCGGTTATATTCCGGGTGCTTTTCGTCTGCGAGAATCGCGCGAAGCCGGTCTGTATCCTCCCGGGATACCTGCCGCGCCAATGTAACCATGGCGGCGTTTGTGCCGGAAAGGCGTTTTTTTGTTCTTTCTGCCGGTATGCCCAATTCCCGCTCAAGCACGGAAGCAAGCCCATCAACATCGCTCACATCGCGAACAGCTGCGCTGAGCGTGTAGCTGGTGATGGACTGCGCCAAAAGTTTTCCGTTGGTATCAACAATATCTCCGCGTCTCGCAGCAACGGTGCTCTTTCTCGTCCATTGCCGGACGCCGCGTCCGGTCAGTTCTTCGCTCCTGACGATCTGCAAATCGGCAAGCCGAATGACAACACAAAGAAAAAGGAGGAAGAATCCGCCTGTCAACAGGACCAGCCGCTTTCGTACGGTGGCTCCCGGTGACCGCAAGCCCTCTCACTCCCCGATATGAAGCACGTTGAGCAAGCCCAGCAGAATGTCGAGCAATTCCATTCTGGGCTCCTCGCTGTTCTGTGCCGTCTGCTCTGCCGAGGTATCCGGCGTCTGAATGTAAATCGTGTGATGCTGCGCGCGTTCCGGGCGCAGCATGCCCAGCTCATTTTGGGCCAGGTTGCGGATACGTTCGCCGCCGCGTGCCAACTCAAGCTGCTGCGCCAGGCGCTCATTCTCCCGCTCAAAGGCCACGGTACTCGCATGATAATTGTTGATGCTGCGCTGAATATCCACGCCCTGGATCATCTTCTGGCCCCAGGCCGCGGTCATCATCATGATCACCGCCGCCAGCACAATGCATACCAGCACATCCTTGCGCTCACGCCTGGCCTGCGCGGACAGCTTATCCAGAAAGGACTGCTGCCGTACGCGCTTATGGCGAACCACCGGCGCCGCCGTTTCAGCCGCCTGCACCGCCTCAAACACCGGATCGGGCGTCTCATTCCACGGCCGGGCGCTGCGATAGCCCGCGCGATTGTAATCGCGCAGATCATCCTGCAGGGAGCCTGCGGGCACATCTGCGATATACAGGTTGGTATCCCTCACATAACCGGCCTGGCTGTATTTTCCGCGCGTAGCGCGCGCCTTGTACGTGCCTGCCATCAGTGTATTCACTCGCCTTTCCGTCAAGAACCTCTTTGTTCCTGTGCGCAATATTCCGTTCTATGCCGCCAGCTCAAGCGGCAGTTTCATCATCACAGCGGATACTTTTCGTAGACGTAATCCGCCAGATTCTCGAAGTCGTCCTCGGTCTCCGCTTCCATCCGCGCATAGACCTCGGCATCCCAGATCTCAATATAGTGATTCAGACCGACAAACACGATATCGCGCGCAAGGCCGATCTTGTTTCTCAGCTTCATGGGGATGAGCACGCGGCCCTGAGCATCCATGCTGTTGCCGGAGAAGGAAACACTCATCACATAGCGCTCATATTTGAGTCCAATCTTGTCCATGGGATTGATATGGGACAGGCGCTCAAGCTGCTGATCCCACATCGCCTTGGGGTAGATGGCCACAGCTGTCTTATTAGGGTTAATGGTGATGGTGAAATCCTCACCAAGTGCTTCGCGGAAAGACGCCGGGATAATCACGCGGCCCTTGCCATCCAAAGAATGGTCAAAAGAGCCAGAAAACGCCGTCTGAGCCATGCGTGACATCCCTCCTTCCCTTAGTCAACCACTTTTCACCCTTTCTCAATTACTTTACACCATTTTCCACCACTTTTCAAGCACTTTGGCGATGAAGAATTTGCTAAATCCCCCGGAAGCTCGTAACATTTGTGTAACAAACGGTCTGTAACGCATCTGCACTGCACATTTATACAGAAGAATACAAAAAGCGGCTGGTAGCCGCTCCAACTTCCGAATCACTTTTCATTCCGAAGATCCTCTGCACTCTCTGCACATTTTTGTAATTTCCTGTAAAACAAAAAAGAACGTCCGGCAACTTTTACCAAACGTTCTTTCGCTGCATATATTTTAGTTTTTACAAGCTGACATCCTTGAGCACAAAACCAAGCGCATCGCAGGATACCAGATCGTACTGTACATCGTTATACAGGCCATTGTAGCCCCGCTGAACACTCGGTCCATGCAGATGACCATACACACACCGCTTGACGCCATACGCCGTCAGAAGCCGCGCAAACTCCGTTCCCCCGCGCGCATACTCCGGCAGCAGCGGCGGATAGTGCATCATCGCAAACACCGGCCGTTCACCCGCCAGGCGCTTTGCCGCCTTGAGTGACATCTCCAGGCGCATCGCCTCTCGCCGGTAGAGCTTTTCATCCTGCGACGAGGGCGGACCATCCATCGGTTCGGCATTGCCGGCCTGCGGCAGCGTCCAGCCGCGTGTACCGCAGAAGACGACATCGCCTGCGTCATAGGCGTCATTCTGCACAGCGTACATGTTTTCCGGCAGGCTGCAGCGCAGCTGCGTAAGCGAGGACCACCAGAAATCATGATTACCACGCAGGATCAGCTTTCTACCCGGCAGCCGGGCAATGCGCCGAAGATCCTCCAGCGCCTTATCCAGCTGCATCGCCCAGGAGATATCCCCCGGGATGAGCACAATGTCCTCCTCGGTCACTTTGCTGCGCCAATCGTCACTGATGCGCTCAAAATGGTTCTCCCAGTGCGGGCCGAAAACGTCCATCGGCTTCTTGTCGCCACCCGGCAAATGCAAATCGCCGATTGCAAAAATGCGCACGCCTTCACCTCACTGACCCAAGCGCTTACAGCTCGTCTTCGTCCTCTTCGTCTTCCTCAGCCTCGCGGCTCTGCTCCGCCTCCAAAGAAAGCTGCTCGCCGATCTCTGCCGGCATATCCTCCGGCAGCGTCTCCAGCTCGATCTCCTGCATTTCGGAAACGTCCTCCATGTCAATAGACACATCCGGCGTCGTTTCCGGCTCGTCGGTAGAATCGCCGCGCAGGCCCTGCTGCTGGTTCATTTCCTTGTAGCACATCGGGCAGACATCCTTGCCCGGCATCACAGGATTCTCGTTGCAGATCGAGCACAGCTCGAACGGATCCTCGTGTACCTCACCCTTCATCTCACGCCTGCACACAGAGCAGTACTGTTCTTCTTCACGGATGTAATTGAGTTCACATCTCGGACACTTGATAAAGCCCATAGGCCATCCTCCTGATCAGTGTATATTTCCCATGGCAATCCTCTGCCAGAACTGTTGCATCATGCACCTGCACGGCGTTACACTGTTCAGCGTTCCACTCAACCCAGATACAGGAGGTACACATGAACAACAAAGGCCGAAAAACAGCAGCCACCCTCATCGCCCTGATGCTGATGACCGCCGGCGGCATTTCGCCTGCCGCAGGTGATTCTTCTTTCGCCGCACATTATACAACAGCTTCCCTGTCAGCGCAAGAGCAAACGGCAGGAAATCTTCTGAATTCCGACCGCGCGCGCTATAATCTGCCGCCGCTTGCAATCGACCCGCAGCTCTGCCGCATCGCCCGTCTCAAATCCGAGGACATGCGCGACAATCAGTATTTCGCACATACCTCGCCAACATACGGAGATGTGCGTCAGATGCTCACCCGATTTGGCTATTCATACGCTGCCGCGAGCGAAAACATCGCGCACCATGCCACCATCCAAAAGGCGCAGGCTGCTTTTCTTTCTTCGCCCGGGCACAGGCAAAATATCATGAGCACCCGTCATGCAAAGGTTGGCATCGGCATCGCCGTCGACCAAAAAGGCTATGTTTACCTGACCCAGATCTTCGCTCGCTGATTCACATTCCCCACGTCATATGCGCGCGGAATCATGGACAGCGCGCCATATGCCCGCCGCTCTTTCGCCGGCAGCACAGAAGCCTCAAACAGTGTCAGCGCAGGCCGCATTACGACAATTGGATAAACCCGAAAAAAACGCTCCTTGCTGTACAGCATAAAAAAATCCCTCCCGCATCAGCCTATGCGAAGAGGGATTTATTGTTCTCAGCTTCTGGCAAGCACAAGCATCAACCGCTCCAGCGCCGCATCCTCGCGCAGCGCGCCGCGTTTGATATCATAGTCCGCCTGCACACACATTTCCACACAGCGCTTCAGCGATTCATACGGCCTTTTTCCCACCTGACGCGACAAACGGGTAATAGCAAACGGCGGCACGCCCAGCGCCTTAGCAATCTGAGCCTGCGGCTGCCGATCCTGCTGCATGGCGCACAGATGCATCATCTGTCTGTAATGTCTGGTGATCATCACCAGGATACCGATGCGCTGCTCACCACCGGAGATCAGCACACCCAGAAGCTCAAACGCCTCTTTC
>JAFQIF010000108.1 GCA_017397695.1 Clostridia bacterium | reverse complement strand
TCGCACTGGGTGAACTGGCGGAAGCGGCCCTTCTGCGGGTTGTCCGCGCGGTACACATTGCCCATCTGCAGCGCCTTGAACGGCGTGGGCAGCTGCTCCCTGTTGCAGGCATAGTAGCGCGCCAGCGGCAGCGTCAGGTCATAGCGCAGGCCATTGTCGGCGTATTCGCCGTCGCCCTTGGCGATGGCGCGCTGCAGGTCCGCGCCGCGCTTCATGACCTTGAAGATCAGCTTCTCGTTGTCGCCGCCCTGCTTGCTGGTCAGGTTCTCGATATGCTCGACGATCGGCGTCTCAATCTGCATGAAGCCGTACTGGCCATAGCTCTTCTTGATCATGGAAAGCACATGCTCGCGCAGGCGCATATCAGAGGGAAGCATATCGCACATGCCCTTGACGGGCGTCTTAATAAACTTCATCGGTGGTTTTCTTCCTTTCCCCTTGTTGATCGGGTAAATGTCAATCCTGATTATATTCTCGCTTATTCCTGATTCTCCTGCATGCGGCGCCATTCCTCGCGGGAAATGAGCACCGTACGCGGCTTAGTTGGGCCTTCAGCCTCGCCGGTGATACCGCGCAGCGTCATTTCGTCCACCAGTCGGCCGGCACGCGCATAGCCTACGCGCAGCCTGCGCTGAAGCATGCTGATGGAAACCTGGCCGGCCTCAACCGCCAGTTCAATCGCCTTGGAGAGCATCTCGTCCACCGGTTCGCCGCTTGCGGGCGCATCGCCGGAGGCCGCTTTCTCCTCTTCAGCAGCCGCGTTCATCTGCTCGAGCACGTCCTCGTCGTACTCAGCCGTATGCTTGCCGCGCACAAAGTCCACGATGCGCTGCACCTCGTCGTCAGAAACGAAACAGCCCTGTACGCGCGTGGGCTTGCCCGCGCCCTGCGGCGCATAGAGCATATCGCCCCTGCCCAGCAGTTTTTCGGCGCCGCCGCTGTCGAGAATCGTGCGGCTGTCAATCTGGCTGGACACCGCAAAGGCAATACGGCTGGGGATATTCGCTTTGATGACGCCGGTGATGACATTGACCGACGGTCGCTGGGTCGCGATGACCAGATGAATGCCCGCTGCACGCGCCAGCTGCGCCAGGCGGCAGATCGATTCTTCAACCTCGCCGGGGGCGACCATCATCAGGTCGGCCAGCTCGTCGATGATGACGATGATCTTGCTCATCGGTTCCTCATCCGGGCCGATTGCATCGTTGTAGCCCTTGATATTGCGCACACCCATCGTCTCAAAGCGCTTGTAGCGGTGCTCCATCTCCACCACGGCCCAGGAAAGTGCCGCAGACGCCTTCTTCGGATCGGTAACGACCGGCACCAGCAGATGCGGAATACCGTTGTACACAGACAGCTCGACGACCTTCGGGTCGATCAGAATCAGTCTGACTTCCTTGGGGGAGGCGCGGTAGATGATCGAGTTGATAATCGTGTTGATGCACACAGACTTACCGGAACCCGTTGCACCTGCGATGAGCACATGCGGCATCTTCGCCATATCGGCCACGACCGGCGCGCCGGAAATGCCCTTGCCCAGTGCCACGGCCGTCGGCGATTTCTCGCGCATCATCTCCTGGCTTTCCAGAATATCGCGCAGGGAAACCGTCTCAATCTTGTCGTTGGGAATCTCGATGCCGACTGCCGGCTTGCCGGGGATCGGCGCTTCGATGCGCACGCCGTCGGACGCCATATTCAGCGCGATGTCGTCCACTAGATTCACAATGCGCGAAACCTTCACGCCCGGCGCAGGCTGCAACTCATAGCGTGTGATCGCCGGGCCATGCGTGACATGCGTCAGCTTCGCTTGCACACCGAAACTCTCCAGCGTGGCAAGCAGCTTCGCAGCGCCCGCCTGAATCTTGGCGTTCATGTTCGGATCCTGTGTGCTTGTGCTCTTGTTGAGCAGATCAATCGGCGGGTAGATGTATTCCGGCCCTTCCACCTTCGGCGCTTCGTGCGTCTCTTTGCGCGGCACAACCAGCGGCGTGCCGTCGAGCCTGGAGCCGCGCAGCTGCACGATCGTCTGATCCTTAACCGCCGCCTCCTGCGCCGCCAATACGTTCTGTACCTTCGGTACATCGCGGTTGGCTGCGCTTACTGCAGCCGCAATAGAGCGCGACAGCGGCGTAGAGCCCACGCCCTCTCCGCTTACCGTGACATTGGCGGCCTGTGCCGCTGCCGCGCGGCGCACGCTCCGATACGGCATGACCGGTTCATCATATACATCCTCCTGGGGCTCGTCCTCCTCTTCGGGGATCTGCGCCTCATCGGTTGTATAGCTTTCGATCTCCATGTCCGGATTCTCCTTCCAGAAGGGCATTTCGTCCTCCTCCGGCTCCTGCCCGAGCCCGGAGATCTCCGGTTCTTCAGCTTGCACATCATTAGCCTGCTCAAGCATATCCTCCTGGATATACAGCGGCTGCACAGGCTCAGGCGCATAAACAGGCTGCTCATCCGCCGCCGGCTGCACCGCTTCGCTGTTCAGGCCATACAGGAACGCATTCTCTGCTTCCTCCATAGTAAAGCTCTGCCTGCGGCGCACAGGCGCGGTATCGTTTCGCATGTCGATACTCTCACGGGTGAATTCGTCGTCCCGCTCGATATACAGCGGCATATCTTCCCGGATCGCCGCATGCTTGCGCGCAGTCGGCTGCCGCTTGGGCACAGCAGCCTGAATCGGCGGCTGATCCTGCGGCGCTTCATCCGCTTTGACCACTTCCAGCTGCGGCTTTGCCTTGCGCTTGCGGGCAGGTCGGACGCTCTCATCCTCCTCCTGCACCCTGGCAGCGGCAGCTTCGTGCTCAGCCTCCAGCGCAGCGCGCGCCTCAGCTTCCAGCTTTGCCTGCTTTTCGGCCGTCTGGCGTTCGCGCTCCATGCGCCGCAATTCGCGCTGCTGCGCCAGTTCCGCCTCGCGGCGCAGCGCCTCTTCCTCGCGGCTCTCGCGCAGCGCTTCGCGCTCTTCCTTGTGTTCCGCATGCGCAGTGCGCAGGTCGTCCAGCAGTTCGCTCAGATACATGCCTACGCCCGTAAACGACACGCCCGTGAATACCATCAGCACGATCATGCAGGCAAAGATCAGCACGATCACGCTGCCCCATACGTCCAGCGCGCAGTACAGCGGCCAT
Source organism: Clostridia bacterium (assembly GCA_017397695.1). The sequence goes on along the minus strand of JAFQIF010000108.1, from coordinate 3,484 downwards.
GCCAACAGCGCGCCGATCATGCCGCCGCCCTTGCAGGTCAGCGCAGCATTCCTGTAGGAGCGTGCCAGGAACGTCAGATAGGCCGCCTGCTGTCCGTCGGCAAAGATCGTTGATGTCACAGATGCAATCTCAAAGAGCTGCAGCAGCGTTTCCACAAACAAAAACAGCACCGCGCCGCAGATCATCGTCTTCGCGCTCATACGGCCGCTCTTGAAGAACACAAGCGTTACGCCCGCCCAGCACATCACCACCGGCAGCAGCAGACACAGCGTGCCGCCCAGACCGCGCATCAGCATGGTCGCGCCGTTGAGCAGGCCGCCGCCGGAAGGGATAAACTGGCTGATCAGCGCCAGCAGACCCACACACAGGACGACAATGCCCGCTACGCCGCGCGGATCAACGCCGGCATCTTTGCCGCGCCCCGGGGAACCGCGCTTGCCGCTCACCTTTCTCTTTTTTGTCGCGCCCTTAGGCGCTGCCTTCTTGGCCATGAAATACCTCCCACAAACCCTCAAAAAACCATTGAAACAGGATACTCCCGATGTATACGTAAAATAATCTGCCTGAGCAAATTCAGGCAGATTATTATATCACATTTCACTTTTTCAGTAAAGACTTTCCGGCATCGCAGCGCGGAGGATCACGCAGGAGAGCACGCCGATTTCATCAAAATGCAGCTGCAGAACTCGCCCTTCGATCTCATAATACAAGCTTATGCCCGGCTCAAGCAATGCATCAAAGGCGGCATCCTCATCAAAGCGCATCTCCCGATCCGGCTCGCCCAGCAGCGCAATCGCCTCGGCATCCGTCGTTTTCCCCGTGGTCAGCAGACCGGCAAAGCTGATGCGCGAGGCACGGATAGCGGTGACCGGCGTTTCGTCCTCCTCCGTCTCGGCGTACTTGGGAATCTCCAGCGCGAAGCCGCGCTCGCGCTCCAGCGGGAATACCAGCGCATCAGTCGTGTAGTCCGGATCGGCCAGCGGATAAACCCGCGCCGCATCGCCCAGCAGATCGCTCAGCTCCAACAGCAGATACGGATTGATCTCCCCGCCAAAGCACAGCGTCTCAATCCCGCTTCTGCTGTACGGGACGTCCGGATGCGCCAGCGCATACACCGGGCTGCTTTCGCCGATGTACGCCGCAATCTCATGCCAATAGAATGTAACGCTGCCGCTGACGCCGTCGAAGTAGCGGTATCTGTCCTCCGGCCAGTAGACCGTAAGGCCCGTTTCATTCACGGAAAAATTGTCCGTGGGCATGGGCAGAAGATCGGCATACTCCATGTAGTCGCTCATGCCGTCCAGCACATCATCAGTGATGATCGCCTCCATCGCGGCAAGCGCACCACCGGCGTCATCAAACAGCTGCTCCAGCAGGATTTCCTCGCCGGTTTCCAGGTTCACCATCAAGCCCGCCGCCGTGCAGCCGTCCGTTCCGTCCGCCTGCTCGCCCTGCCAAACAAGGGCCATCGAAGCAGTCTTTTCATCCTGCCAGAGGCTGCCCGTCTGCGTCAGCATGCCTCTTCCTGTCGCTTTGATAACCTCACCCTGCGCAAAGCGCTCCTCGATTTTCATCCAGATCGACAGCTGCGCTTCATCCGGCATAACTTCCTTCCCGGGTTCTACGTCGATGGTGTCCGGCTTAACAGAAAAGATCACCATCTGGCTGCCGCTTTGGGGCTCCGTCATCTCCGTCATGTTCATATAGGCAGCCGACGCGCTCGCGGGCACAAGCAGCGCCAGCATCAGCGCCGCAAACAGTCTTCTCATTGCAATCACCTCTTTATGCAGTATTGTACTTCACAAAATATATGCCTGTAAAGAAAAAACATGATTTGTCTATACAACGAATCATGCACCGTATTTCTTCCCGTTTTTCAGAAAATCATCGGCTGCAGCTGCCTTCCTTCCAGCGCCGCCTCCGCAGCCGGAAGAATCTTCGTAAAATCCGCCACGCAGCTGGTGGGCTTTCCGCGATAGTCATCCTGCTCGAACGGCACAAAGAACATCCCCTTCCGCGCCATGAGCATGCCGATGCCTGCCGCGGAATTGGAGAGTGCGTCATTGCTCGATACGGCAATGAGCACCGGACCGTCGTTTCTGCGATGGCTTTTGACGGCCAGCGTCGGCGCGGTATCGTAGATCCCGCAGGCAAGCTTGCCCAGCGTATTGCCCGTGCAGGGCGCGATAATCAGCAGATCCAGCAGCTTCTTCGGGCCGATCGGCTCAGCCTGCGCGATCGTATGGATTACCTTTTCTCCTGTGATTTCTTCCGCCTCCCGAATCCAATCCTGCGCGCGGCCAAAGCGTGTATCCGTTGCATACGCATTTTCGGACATGATCGGCACTACCCTGTAACCATGGTCGCAGAGCAGGCGCATCTGCGGAAACACAGCCTTGAATGTGCAGAACGATCCGGTAACCGCAAACCCGATGCGGGCGTCAGCCATGTCTCTCTCCTCCTTCTTCCATTGCGCGCTCAAGCGCATGAAACAGCGCCGCGCCTGCACTCTGCGGCGCATAGCGCCCCGGCAAACCACTCTCCATGAAGACCGATACGCCCATATGACGCGCCAACTCAATATTCATGCCGTACGGCGGACTCGCCAGTTCGATGACCATGGTGCCTTCAGGAATCCTCTCCAGCGCAGCTTTACCCAGAACATGCGCCGGCACTGTATTGAAAATCACATCCGCACGCCTGCATGCCGAAGCAATCTCCGAAAGCGGTACGGGATGCGCACCCACATCGTGCGCCATGCGCATCTGCGCTTCGCTTCTGGCGCAGACCACGACAAACGCATGCATCGCCACCAAGCGAACGGCCAGTTCCTGACCGATCCGGCCAAAGCCCGTGATGACACAAACCGCATCCAGCAGCGCGACGCCCTGCCTGCCCATAGCGCGGGCTACCGCGCCCTCCGCAGTCAGACATGCGTTTGCCCGCAGGAAGGTCTCGTCCTGTGCTGGATTGAGCGTTTTTTCTGCCATAGAAAGCTCTCCTGCATCCACTCCGCCTCCATGAATCGCGCACCGACAAGCGGGCAGGCGGGCAAGTATTCGCTCTTTCTCAAGCTGCGTTCCTGATAGAAGGCCATCGAGAAAGCTGTGCGGCCAGGGCAGCAGCAAGGCGTCCGCCGACTTAGGGATATCATCCTGTTCACAGCAGATATAGTCCGTATTCCATCCGGCTCTTTTTGCAGCGTTCAGCGCGCCGAGCATCCGCGCGTCCCCGCCAAAGGCGCATAGTCGCATGTTCATCCCTCCCCGCGATGCTATGCCGCCGGGGGAAGAATCATGCTACAGCGCATAAGGGATAGAAAGTTCATTAAGGCAGCTTAAAGCCACCGCGAAGCGAAGAAGGGAGTCTGGGGACAATGTCCCCAGGCGGGTTTGGGCGGCAGCCCAACGTTTCCATGCGCGAAGCGCCAGATAAGCAAGAATCAAACAGGAGCCGAAGGCGACGCTTTTGATTCTGACACAGC
>JAFQIF010000107.1 GCA_017397695.1 Clostridia bacterium | reverse complement strand
GTGTCAGAATCAAAAGCGTCGCCTTCGGCTCCTGTTTGATTCTTGCTTATCTGGCGCTTCGCGCATGGGTTACGTTGGGCTGCCGCCCAAACCCGCCTGGGGACATTGTCCCCAGACCCCTTCTTCGCTTCGCGGCGGTTTCAAGCTGCTTAGTGAACTAAATATCCCGAATGCAAAGCATCCGCCCGCGTTTACGGACGGATGCTTTTATGCGCTTACTTGACCGGAGACCAGGTGAAGGCGGTCTGGTTATACACCAGATCGAGCTTCTCGCCGTTCTTTTTATAGATCGCAGTGGCATAGGGCGCCAGCTCTGCATTCTCAAACCAGATAACCGCGTCCTTTGTGTTGACCAGGAAAACATACTCGCCGCGGCTGCAGGCAACCACACCCTCAGCCAGATATCCCGGCCAGCAGGAGGCAACCACGCCGTCCGTGATCAGTTCGTAGAGCGGCTTGTAGAATTCTTCCTCAAAGCGCGTGGCGACATAGTACGCCTTGCCCTCGCCGAAGGTATTCACCGTTACGGCGGGCGCGCCGGCGAAGTAGTCCTCGTCAAAGACCATCAGCGGCTTTGCGCCTTCCAGCGCGGCTACCTCGCACAGGATGGAACCCATCGCTGTCTCGGGCAGTTCGTCGCAGGCTGCGACGCAGCGGCGCTCCTCGCCGTCGTACATCGCCTCAATCTCCATGCGGCGCACGCCCAGCACGTCGGTGAGGTTGTACGGCGTATCGCCCAGATAGCACAGATCGGTTTCGTTCACCATGCCGGACCAGTAGGTGACCACCAGCGTGCCGCCGTTTTTCACGAACTCGCGCAGCTTGGCAGCGAAGTCTTCGCGCAGCATGTAGAGCATCGGCGCGACGATGAGCTTGTAGCCGGAGATGTCGCTGTCTTCGCAGATCATCTGTACGTCAATGCCGTTCTGCTTGAGGCCCGTATAATGGCGCAGCAGTTCGCGCTTATAACCCAAGCCCTTGTTGCGCGGGCCCTGCGCGTCTTCCAGCGCCCACTTGTTGCTCCAGTCGTAGACGATGGCGGCCTGCTTTTCGCGCTTTGTACCGGCGATATTGGCGCTGATTTCCTTGAGGATGCTGCCCAACTCAGCGCATTCCATGAAGATGCGGTTGTCCTCGCGGCAGTCGTGGGAGACCATCGCAGCATGGAACTTTTCGCTGGATCCCTGTGCCTGACGCCACTGGAAGAAGAGCACGCCGTCGCCGCCGTGGGCTACGGTCTGCATGCCAGCCATGATGTTTACACCGGGCTTCTTGCCCTTCGAAATGGGCTGCCAGTTGGTCGGGCCGGGGCAGTTTTCCATCAGCCAGAAGGGCTGGCCCTTGACGGAGTAGATCAGGTCATGCATGAAGCCTGTATCCATGGCGGTCTGCTCGAGCGTCTCCGTCGGCTTGTGCCAGGTGGGATAGGCATCCCAGGTGGCCAGATCGATTTCTTTCGCCATGTCGAAGTAGTCGATGCCGTCGTAGAAGTACATCATATTCGTGCAGACCTTGGCTTCCGGCACGATCTCACGGATACAGTCGCGCTCCCACTTCATGAAATCGATCGTCTGATGAGAGACGAAGCGCTTCCAGTCGAGCTTGAGGCCATGTACGGAGTGCTCGCCGTGCGGCGCGGGGCTCTCGATGTAGTCAAAGTCCGGATAATCGTGGCTCCAGAACTTGGCGTTCCAGGCTTTGTTTACAGCCTCGATGGTGCCGTATTTTTCCTTGAGCCAATCGCGGAAGGCTTGCTGGCAGAGCTCGCAGTGGCATTCGCCGCCGTACTCGTTGGAAATGTGCCACATGACAACGCCGGGATGACGGCCGAAGCGGCTGGCCAGCTGCTGGTTCATCTGTTTTACTTTCTCGCGGTAGACCGGGGAGGTGTAGCAGTGGTTATGGCGCTCGCCAAAGAGAATGCGCTTGCGGTCCGCGCCTACGCGCAGCACCTCGGGATACTTGCGTGCCATCCATGCCGGACGCGCACCGGAGGGCGTGGCCAGATCGACGTTCACGCCGGCTGCATAGAGGTCGTCGATAATCTTCGCCATCCAGTCGAGGTTATACTGGCCCTCGGCGGGCTCCAGCGTCGCCCAGGCAAATATACCCAGAGAGACGACATTGACATTCGCCTTCTTCATCATGTCGATGTCCTGCGCGAGGATATCCGGGCGGTCGAGCCACTGGTCGGGATTGTAATCCGCGCCGTAGCGGAGAACGGGAGTGGACATAAGGCAAGCTCCTTTCTGATATGAAACGGATTTGGATTGACATTTTCGCATGAGCGTGATATATTGCTTCAGGCAGCTTTCGGCGTTTCTATATCAAACGCCGGGGCTGCTTTTGCATTTCGGGAGGATTAAATCAATGAAGAAGAAACCTGTACTTTACAGCGAGGTGGCGTACGCGATGGGTCTCGTCATTCTGGCGCTGGGTACGGCGCTGATGGAGAAGGCGGATTTCGGCATGTCCATGGTCGTTGCGCCGGCGTATCTGCTGCATCTCAAGCTTGTGGATATATGGCCGTTTTTCTCGTTCGGCATGGCGGAATACATGCTTCAGGGCGTGATCCTGATCCTGCTGGCGGCTGTGATGCGTGGTTTTAAGCGGGCGTATCTGTTTTCGTTCTGTACGGCGGTGGTCTATGGTTTTGCGCTCGATGCGATGATTGCGCTTTGCGCGCCGCTTGCGGCGCAGGGGCTTGTCCTGCGTGCGCTGTGGTATGCGCTGGGCATGGTCGTCTGCTCGCTGGGCGTGGCGCTGCTGCTGCATACGTATATTTCGCCGGAGGCATATGAGCTTTTCGTCAAGGAACTCTCTGCAAAGACAGGAAAGCCGATTGCACGGATCAAGACAATTTATGACTGCGTGAGCTGCCTGATCGCCGTGGCGATGAGCTTTATGTTCTTCGGTTTAGGCTGTTTTGAGGGCGTGAAGCTGGGCACGATTTTCTGCGCGCTGATCAACGGTACGCTCATCGGACAGATTGCCTCGGTGCTTGAAAGCAGATTTGAGCAGAAGGACGCGCTGGGACTGCGGCGATATTTTGATTAATTGCGATACTTGACAGGCTGGGCGCTGCCCAGCTTTTTGTATACGGTGAAATACATGGTCGTAAAGCAGGCGAGGCCGCCGATGAAATTGGAGACGGGCTCGGCGAGGAACACGCCCATGACGCCAAACCCCAGGCGCGGCAGCAGCAGCGTAAGAGGCACGACGATCACGGCCTTGCGCAGCAGGGAAAAGAAGATGGCCTGGCGCGCAAAACCCAGCGATTGAAAGACGGATTGACCGGCGAACTGGAAGGACATGAAGAAGAAGCCGAAGAAATAGACGTGAAGCGCAGCGGGGCCTGCGGCAATGAGTGCAGGATCGGAGGAAAAGATGCGGATGAGAAACTCCGGGAAGAGAAGCACCAGAATCCACGCACAGACATTGTAGCTCGTGCCGCACAGAGTGATAAACCGGATACCCTGCTTGACGCGGTCATACTTTTTTGCGCCGTAGTTGAAGCCCAGCACCGGCTGTGAACCGCTGATCAGGCCGGAGAGCGGCAGCTCGAGCACAGAGCGCACGGAACTGAGCACCGTCATGATGCCAATATAGAGATCGCCGCCGAAGCTGCTGAGCGTGGAGTTACAGGCCACCTGCACCAGGCAGTTGGTACCCTGCATGATGAAGCCCGCCGTGCCGAGAGAAAGGATCTTTCCTGTGAGATCGCGTCTGAGACGCAGGAATCTGCGCTCAAGACGAAAGGGTACGCGCTTTCCGGACAGGAAGCGCAGAACCCAGAGACAGGAGATGCCCTGTGAGATCACGGTTGCAAGCGCTGCGCCGGATACGCCCATGTTCAGGCCGAAGATGAAGATCGGGTCAAGGACGAGGTTGAGCGCCGCGCCGATGACGACGGTCAGCATGCCGACGCGCGGGAAGCCCTGGGCGTTGATAAAGCCGTTCATACCGGTAGAGAGCATGCTCAGCGGCGTGCCGAGCAGATAGATTTTAAGATATGCATCGGCATAGACGTAAGACGCCTCGCTTGCGCCGAAAAGGAACATGATCGGCTTGCGGAAAACAAGGCAAAGCGCTGTGAGAGCCAGCGAAGTGACGCTCAGCAGAGAAAAAACACTGCCCATAATACAGCGGGCTTTTTGCTCCTCGCCGGCACCTCGCGCGATGGAAAACAGGGGCGTTCCGCCCGTGGCGAACAGGCCGGTGAACGCGGCGATGAGCGTGATGACGGGGAATGTGAGGCCCACGCCGGTGAGCGCCGCGCTGCCCGCGCCGGGCATGTGGCCAATGTAGATGCGGTCGACGATATTATAAAGCAGCTGAACCAGCTGCGCCAGCATCAGCGGAACGGACTGCGCGACGATGCGCTTCCAGACGCGGCCCTGGGAAAAATCGGTGGTCATGAGGCGCCTTCTTTCAGGATTGATGATTACAGTATATCCGTTTGGCAATCGAAAGTCAATTTGGATGGGATGGGTCGAGGAGGTTTCGTTGACAGATTCTGATACGCATGTTAATCTGTTATCAAGCAGATTGGTTTTCTGGCTGAAAAGAATGAAGGAGGAAAATATCTATGAGAAAGAGCATCATTGCCCTTGTGCTTGTCGCGTGCATGATCATGCCGGCGATGGGTATGGCGGCGGCCTATACGCCCGGCGAATACACTGCCGAGGCGCAGGGCTTCTCTAGCGCGGTCAAGGCGACCGTGACTGTTGCTGAGGCGGCCATTACGGCTGTTGCGCTGGATGTTTCCGGCGAAACCCAGGGCTTCGGCGCTGCGCAGGGCGAGGCGCTGGCTGCGGCCTTTGTTGAAAAACAGAGCGCCGAGATCGACGTAATCGCGGGCGTGACCATGACCAGCAATGCGGCGAAGGCTGCTGTGCAGAAAGCGCTGGACGAGGTTGCGGGTGCGGTTGCCTGGGATGGCAGCTATACCGCCGGCACCTACATCGCTGCGGCGAAGGGCCAGAACGGCGATGTGACTGTTGAGGTCACCTTTACCGAGAATGCGATTGCCGATGTGAAGGTTGGCGCGCATGCCGAGACCTATGGCTTGGGCTATGGCGTGGCGACTGCCCCGATCGATCAGCTCCCGGGCAAGATCGTGGAAAGTCAGTCCCTGGCGGTCGACGTGGTCACCAACGCGACCGTGACCAGCAACGCCGTGATCGCGGCTGTGGCGGACGCTATCGCCCAGGCAGGCGGCGATCCGGAAATGCTTAAGACGCCGGCCGAGAAGGCTGCGGCTGAGGAGCAGGTCTATGATGTCGATGTGGTCGTTGTCGGCGCAGGCGCTGCGGGTCTGTCTGCGGCGATCACTGCACAGGAGGCGGGCGCGAACGTGCTGTTGCTGGAAAAGGCCGGTGTCACCGGCGGTTCCACCGTGCGCAGCGGCGGCAAGATCCTGGCGGCGGGTACCCCGTGGCAGGAGAAGCAGGGCTACACCGACAATGCCGATATGATGTATGAGTACCTGATGAGCTTCGACCGTGATGACATCATGAGCGAGGAGCTCGTACGTGCGTTCTGTGACGCTTCTGCCGAGAACCTGCAGTGGCTGGAAGATCGCGGCGTGATGGTGCAGGACGTCGAATACATCCATAGCGCACTGACCCCGTGGCGCGTGCACAACACCATGGGCGGCGGCGGCCAGACAAGCGGCCACGGCGGCCAGATCACCGCGCCGCTGACCAACCTCTATGAAGGAAAAGGCGGCAAGACCCTGTACAACTGCCGCGCCGAAGAGCTCATCACCAATGAAGCGGGCGCTGTCGTAGGCGTGAAGGCGACCATGACCGATGGCACTGCGGTGACTGTTAACGCCAAGGGCGTCATCCTCGCCACCGGCGGCTACGAGCATAATCCGGAAATGATGGCCAAGTATTCTGATTTCCTGCCCTATAGTCCGTACGGCTCTGTGCCGCTGACCAACATCGGCGATGGCCTGACCATGGCTGTGGCCGTGGGCGCGAAGAACTTTGACGCCCCTGGCCTGCAGCTGGTTTATGTCAGCTATGACTGCTACTGCGGCATCAACGAAGAATCCGGCCTGATTGTCTCTGAGGACGGTCTGCGCGTGGTAGACGAGTATACCTATCAGTCTCATGTTGCCACCGCTCTGGCGGACGCCAAGAGTACCGTTGGCTACTATATCGCGGCGAAGAAGGACGGCTATGCCGTCGAGCCGTATCCGATGATCCAGTGGGGTGTGACGATGGAGCATGTGCCGCATGCGGCGACCATCGGCGAGCTGGCCGGCCTCATCGGCGTGGACGCTGCAGCGCTGGAAGCGACCGTTGCGCGCTACAATGAGCTGTGCGCCAAGGGCGTGGACGAGGACTTCGGCAAGCCCGCCCAGTACATGATTCCGGTTGAGGGCGACGAGTACTATGCTTTCCGCATGAACCCGAGCACCTCCGTTACCTTCGGCGGTCTGGAGATCGACGTCAGCGGCCGCGTGCTGGACACCGAGAATAAGCCGATCGACGGCCTGTATGCTGCGGGCGAGGTCGCGTTTACCGGCCTGTTCGATGCGGAGTATCCGTGCTGCGGCATGGCCATCGGCTCTGCGGTCTACTATGGCCGTGTGGCTGCGATGAGCGCGATTGCGGGTAAGTAAACCTGTTTTCAAGATCCCTCTCAGAAATGAGAGGGATTTTTTTCTTGCTATGCAACCTTTTACCAGCCTCATGCGTCTTATATGCGAAAGAAGCTTCTGACGAAAGAAACGCAGGGAGGAATGAACGTGATCAGCGATAAAGCGCTCACGGCACAGATGCAGGAGCAGCTGACGCCCTTGTACCGGCTGAGCTTGAGTATCCTGCGCTCGCAGGCGGATGCGCAGGACGCCGTGCAGCAGGGCATGATGCGCGCCTGGGAGAGGCGGCGTCAGGTGAGCGATGAAAGCAAGCTGCGCGCATGGCTGACGCGCATCGTCATCAATGAGTGCCGAAATATCCAAAGAAAGCATATGCGCGCATTTCCTGTGGCACAGATGCCGCAGGGTATGCAGAAAGCCTATGAAATGGAGGATGGAGAACTGAGGGCGGCCATCGATGCGCTTCCTGAAAAGCTGCGCACGCCGCTGCTGCTTCACTATATGGAAGGATTCTCTGAGCGGGAGATTGCAGGGGTACTGGGTATTCCTGTGACGACGGTGAAAAGTAGATTGTATCGCGCAAGAAAAGCGCTGCGGATGGAACTGGAAGATGCGGAGGTGAGGTTCGGATGAAACGCATCGATGTAAGCAGGGAGAATCTTGAAAAGCTGTATCCGCCGATGGACGAGCGCTTTGAGCGCAACATGCGCGCGATGATCGATACGCTGCCGGCCAAAAGGGAACGCAGGCGTGCGGCGATGAAGCCGCGCTACGCGGCCGTGTTCGCGCTGGTGCTGGTTCTGCTGCTTTGCGCAACGGCACTGGCGGCCTATGTGGTGAACAGAGGGTTTCTCAGCGACATCGCCGAGCTCCATCAGATGGCGGGCGCATATGACGACTGGACGCTCTCTGAGAAGGAAAGCATCGTGCGCTCCATGGCGCAGTGCGGTGTGATCACAGATACGGCGCAGTGGGACGAGGCGCTGGCGATCCCTTCGGACAGGAAGCGGGAGAAAGCGCTGGACAAGCTCTTTTCAGATCGCTACGGCATCAATGGCCGTACGGATGTGATCACAGCCTCCGGCATCGTAGAGCAGGAGCTGGGGCTTTACGACAGCGAATGGAGCCTGGAGCAGAAGGCAGCCTATACGCAGCTGCTGCTGGAGCTGGATCTGCTGGGCTATGATACCAACATCGACCTCCTGCCGGATGAAGATGATATCCCGCAGGAGCAGGCGGTGGCAATCGCGAAAAAAGCCGTACAGGAGGCATACGGATATGACGATGAGAAGATAAACAGCTATGACGTATGGGTATCCTTCCTGCTGCACCGCAGCGAGATGGGCGCGAAGGAACCGTATTATATGCTGGAATTCGTTGGGGCGGAGCTGGATTACCACGTCGTTTCCGTCTCCGGCGATGGAAACGTGCTGACCAGTGAGGATGGCTACAAGGGCGTATCCTCGCCTGCAGAGGATGCGGCGCGCGACGCGGCCTGCCGGCAGGCGGAGGAAATACCAAAGGAACAGCGCTTGGCGGAACATGTGCGTACGCTTGAACTCCTGGAAACGCAGAACTTTAAGCGGGAAGGGAGAATTGCTGATGGCGTGACAGGTCTTTCCGATGGCACTGCGGTGGTTTTTGGACGGATGGGATACAACGCATATAATGGAGATTCCGCTGGCGCTTATGCTGAGTGCATCGACGAACAGGGCGTGACGCGCTGGCTGGTTGAATTTCCGGATAAAAATGGTGAAACCAATTCGCCGGAAGCGGTGATGCAGCTATCCGGCGGAGATTTACTGATGATCATCCGGCGGCGGAAGAATGGCGAGCAGAGACAGAGCATCGAGTATACCCGCTATGACCAGATGCGTATTGGCACGGGCGGCAGCATTCTTGAACGAAAAGAACTGAGGCCAATCAGCGAGATGGCGGGCGACAGACCGGTGCGTTTTGATCAGATGTATGCCGAGCCGGGCCACGGCGGCATGCTGGTGAGTGGCTATCTGGGCGGCAAGCATATTCCGTTCTACGCGCAGTTGGATGAGTGCGGCGAGCCGGTGTTTACATGGCAGTTTGAGGAGCTGCTGGGCTATGCGCCCTATCTCAAGGTGACGGACGAGGGCTATGTGCTCACAGCGTGGAATGAGGCGGCGAATGCGTCGATCCTGCGGTTCTACGATAAGCAGGGAAAGCTCCTGCACGAGGGCGAGGAGGTGAAGGATATCCGCATTAACCGCGTACGCAGCTGTGGGAATGGCGAATTGCTGGTGACCTCCGGTTTCATGAAGGACGGCGAATGGGTGCTTGCGCGTATCGATGACCACGGCAGGATGCTGGAAAAGATGGTGTATACGGACGAATCTGCTGGCATCAATATGCCTACGCAGATTGTCAAGGTGGGCGACCGCTATGCATATGCCGCCAATCATCGGATCGACGAAAACGCATGGGGCAGCCATACGGCAATGATCATGACGGATGGAGAAGGGACGATTCAAGAATACAGCGCGCAGGGCGCGGACGATTTCACGAATCGGGTTGGATATATTCATCTTGCACCGGTGGGCGCAAACCGGATTATGCTGGCTTATACCACACAGACAGGGGAATACGAACGCAACGTGCAGCTGGCGATAATGACCATTGCGCAATAGGCAGGTGCGGGAAGATGAAAACATCATCTTCCCGCTTGCTTTTTGCGCGGAGCGTGGTATACTGACACATGCAATACAGCCAAAGAAGGTATTTTATATGGAAAAGAAACCGCTTCTCACCCGGACCGGCGTGGTCGTCGGCCTGGCGATCCTGTGCAATGCGCTGTGGGGCAGTGCGATTCCGTTCATCAATCTGGGCTACAAGCTCTTTGCGATTCCGGCGGGCGAGTCGGCGACGCAGATCGTGTTTGCCGGCTGCCGCTTCTTTCTGGCGGGCCTGCTGACAATTCTCTTCACCAGCATTGGCCGAAAGGAGCTGGTGCGCCCGAAGAAGCAGAACATTTACATGGTTTTTTCGCTCGGCGCGCTGCAGACTGTGATCCAGTATGTATTTTTCTACATCGGCGTGGCCAATACTCCGAGCGTCAAGAGTGCAATCATTCAGGGGTTGAATGCGTTCGTTGCGATTCTGATCGCCTGCTATCTCTTCCGCAGTGAGAAGATGAATACGCTCAAGTGGATTGGCGGCGTACTGGGCGTGATGGGCATTGTCGTGGTCAATCTGGACGGCTCGAGCCTGGGCGGCAGCATGCGCCTGACGGGCGAGGGATTCCTGCTGGTGTCGATGGTGGCGGGCGCGTGCAGCGCGGGTGCGATCAAGTACTTTGGCCAGCGGGAGGATCCTGTGGCGCTGAGCGGCTGGCAGTTCATGCTCGGCGGCGCGATCATGGCTACGGCGGGCTTCCTCTTCGGCGGCAGGCTGCATCCCACGGGAATCGGCAGCATTGCGGTGCTGCTGTATCTGGCGGCGCTCTCTGCGATTGCGTATACCGTCTGGTCCGTGCTGCTCAAGTTCAATCCGGTATCGCGCATTGCGCCGTTCATGTTCCTTCAGCCGATCTTTGGCGTGATGCTTTCGCTGATCCTTTACGGCGGCAGCGATCTGCCGCTGCTGCGCTATGCGGCGGCGCTGGCGCTGGTGTGCCTGAGTATCGTGATCGTCGGAAAGGGCCAGCAGGTCAAGCATGAATAAGCAGGTCAATATCCGGCTTGCTGATCCCGAGAAGGATTCGGCAGCGATTCTTGAAATCTACGCGCCGTATATCGAAAAGACGGCAATTACGTTTGAAACGGCTGTGCCGTCGCTGGAGAGTTTCATCCGCCGCGTGCGGGAGATTGCCGCGCAGTTTCCGTATCTGGTGCTGGAAGCGGACGGCAGGATGATCGGCTATGCCTATGCGCACAGGCAGGCTGAGCGCGCGGCTTTTGCCTGGAATGCAGAGCTGAGCATCTATCTGAGGGAAGGATTTACGGGCAGAGGGCTGGGAAGGCCGCTGTATGCGCTGCTGGAGGAACTGCTCGCCCTGCAGGGCTACGTCAATTTCTACGGTGTGATTACCGGCTCGAACGCGGGCAGCATCGCCATGCATGAGAAGATGGGCTACACGATCATCGGCAGACATGCGCATACGGGCTTTAAGCTCGGGCAGTGGCACGACACTGTCTGGCTGCACAGGCGCGTGCACGACGGCATGCCGGGAGAAATCCTGCCTATTTATGCGCTGAACGGCAAACTGGTGCGCGAAAAGATCGAAGCTGCAAGAAAAAAGATTGAAAAAAGATTGAATATGTAAAGCAAAAAGACTTGACAGTCCCGCTGTGTTGTCGTATAATACACAGGCTGTCAAGTTATTTTGCTTTACGATGGGGTGGAGAACGTGGAAGAAAGGCTGGAAACCGGCTGGTTATTCGCGTTTTACGGCCCGCTGCTGACACAGCGGCAGCAGAAGCTGCTGGCGCTGTACTGCGAGGAGGATTTCTCCCTGTCGGAGATTGCGGCGCGCGAGGGTATCTCCCGCCAGGGCGTGTACGACGCCGTGCGCAAGGGCGCCGCACAGCTGAAGACGTATGAGCAGATGCTCGGCCTGGCCGAGCGATACCGCCGCCTGACAGACGGGCTCGGCGAAGGACTTGAGGCGCTCCGGGACGCACCCGGAGAGAAAGCGCAGCAGGCCAGAGAGATTCTGACGAGGCTGCTTTCGCAAGAGGAGGAGTAAGATGGCCTTTGAAGGATTGACGCAAAGACTGCAGCAGGCCTTTGGCAAGATGCGCGGAAAGGGCAAGCTGACGGAAGAAGACGTTAAGCTTGTGATGCGCGAAGTTCGCATGGCGCTGCTTGAGGCGGACGTCAACTACAAGGTCGTCAAGGACTTTGTCAAGAAAGCCACCGAGCGCTGCGTCGGTCAGGAGATTCTGGAGAGCCTGAGCGCACAGCAGCAGATCATCAAGATCGTCAACGAAGAGCTGACACAGCTGATGGGCGGCAGCAACGCAAGGCTGCAGTTCAGTTCGTCTCCGGTGACGGTGTTCATGCTCTGCGGCCTGCAGGGCGCCGGTAAAACCACGATGAGCGCCAAGCTGGCGAACTGGCTCAAGAAGGACGGCAAAAAGCCGCTGCTCGTCGCCTGCGATATCTATCGACCGGCTGCGATCAAGCAGCTGCAGGTTGTGGGCGGCCAGGTCGGCGTACCGGTGTTTGAGCGCGGCACGCAGGATCCGGTGCAGACCGCGAAGGAAGCGGTCGAGTTTGCCCGCAGCCGCCAGCACGACGTCGTGATTCTGGATACCGCCGGCCGCCTGCACATCGACGAGACGCTCATGGACGAGCTGGCCCGCGTTCGCGAGGCCGTCGGCCCGACCGAAATCCTGCTGACCATCGACGCGATGACCGGTCAGGACGCGGTGAACGTGGCCAACACCTTCAACGAGAAGCTGGAAATCACCGGCGTGATCCTTACCAAGCTCGACGGCGATACCCGCGGCGGCGCGGCGCTCTCCGTGCGCGCGGTGACGGGCAAGCCGATCAAGTTTGCCGGCACGGGTGAGAAGCTCGGCGATATCGAGCCGTTCCATCCGGAGCGCATGGCCTCCCGCATCCTGGGTATGGGCGATATGCTCACCCTGATTGAAAAGGCGCAGGAGACCTTCTCCGAGGAAGATGCGGCGCAGTCGCTGGATATGGCCAAGCGCGTCAAGAACGCGGATTTCACGCTCGAGGATTTCCTCACCCAGATGCAGCAGATCAAGAAGATGGGCCCGCTTTCCGGCGTGCTCAAGATGCTGCCGGGCATGAGCAATATCGGCGATATCGACATCCCGGACGACGCGATGAAGAAGCCCGAGGCGATCATCCGTTCGATGACCCCGAAGGAGCGCCGCCATCCGGAGGTGCTCAACGCCAGCCGCCGCCGCCGCATTGCTGCGGGCAGCGGCACCACCGTACAGGACGTCAATCAGCTCATCCGCCAGTTCGAGGAATCGAAGAAGCAGATGAAAATGATGATGAACCAGATGAAAGGCCGTAAGGGCCGCTTCCGTTTCCCCATGGGCCGCTAAATCGCAAAGCGTCTTAAAACCGGCGCGAAGCGATGAAGGGGTCCGGGAACGATGTCCCCGGGCAGGTTCGGGACCGGAGCTCGCCGCCGCCGGTGGCGGAAGCAGGCGAGCGGAGCGTCGGGAATCGCAAGGAGCGCTTGCGCGACTATGCAAGTTCCCCGGATCGGAAGCCCGAGAAAAAGACACCGCCAATCCAAAAGATTGTGGTCATAAATTTCTATTTAACAGAGAATTTGAGGAGGATACAATTATGGTTAAGATTCGTCTGAAGAGAATGGGCATGAAGAAGAAGCCGTTCTACCGTGTCGTCGTCGCCGACGAGCGCGCTTGCCGCGATGGCCGTTTCGTCGATGAGATCGGCTACTACAATCCGGTTTCCAACCCGGTTGAGCTGAAGATCGACGTCGAGAAGGCTCAGACCTGGATGAAGAACGGCGCCCAGCCGACCGACACCGTCCGCGCGCTGCTCAAGAAGACCGGCGCGATCGCCTGATTTTTTTCAGGCGCCGCGAGGGCTGAGCAATGGAAGAACTGGTTCGCTATATTGCCGCAACGCTCGTGGATCATCCCGATCAGGTGCAGGTGAAGACCATTGAAGGTCCGGAGTCTGTGATCATCGAGCTGAGCGTCGGCCCGGACGATATGGGCAAGGTCATCGGCAAACAGGGCCGCATCGCCAAGTCCATCCGTGCCGTGGTGAAGGCAGCGACCGCCCGCAACGAGAAGCCCGTTTTCGTGGAGATCATGTAATCGACTACGAAACCATGCGCAGCTTCGCGCAGGGCCTCGGGTGTCCTGCTGTCCAAAAACGCATACGATGCCGCGCAGAAATGCGCGGCATATGTGTATGTGTGAGAAATGAGGAGTATTGATGGAGTATCTGCAGATTGGTGAAATCGTCCGCCCGCAGGGCATTAAGGGCGAGGTCAAGCTGCGCGCGATGTCAAGCGATCCGGACCGCTATGCGCGGCTGGAGAGCGTGTATCTGCTGAAAAACGGCCAGTATATCGAGTATAAAGTCAAGAAGGGCCGCTGCAACGACGGTTTTGCCGTGCTGGCGCTGGATGGCGTGAAGGACCGCAACGAGGCTGAACTGCTTCGCGGCGTGAAGGTCTTTGTCGATCGTGAGCACGCCATTGAGCTGGACGAGGACGAGAACTTCGTGGTCGATCTGATCGGCCTGAAGGCCGTGGACACTAAGGGCAACGAAATCGGCGAGCTGGTAGACGTACTCAGCCCCAATCAGATCTGCGATGTGTATGTCTTTGATACGCCGCGAGGAGAGATGATGATTCCCGCGCTGCGCCGTGTCGTCCTCGAGGTCGATCTGGATGAGGAAAAGATCGTTCTTGATGAAAACGTGCTGCCCGAAGTCGCCGTCTGGGAGGACGAACCGGCGGAAAGAGACGAATAATCCGCTATCCGGGAAGAAAAAGCTTTGTATATTCGTCTGTATATACACAGGGGAATCCGTGGCAGACTGAGGATATAAAACCATGATGAAAAAAACAGTATGGGCGCTGCTTGCTTGCGTACTGCTGCTTGTGTGCGGCATGGCGCATGCGCAAACCCTGCCGTCCAACGAGATCTTCTCGCCCGGGCTTGTCCGGCTGGCGGAGCTGGAGAAGGCGCAGCCGCATGTATCGGCGCAGGCGCAGGTGTCCATCAGCAAGGCGGCGTATGCGCGCGATCTGTCGGTACTCGGCGCGATGCTCGATGGTATGACCATCGCCTATGAGGGCGGCACGGACGGCGAGACAATTGCTTTCTACCGTGGCGGCGAGGAACTGGGTACGTATACGCTGCCTGCAAGCGAAGCGATGGATGGGCTGGAAGCACAGCTGCTGGGCGCTGCGGTACTCGAACGCGTGCCGCTGGAGAGTCTGGCAGCATGGTTGGAAGGCCTGAAGGCAGACGATGCGCTGGCATTGGGCTTTTGCGTGAGCGAGCCGTTCACGCTGGAGCGTACGATGTCCGACGATGGCACGCGGCTCACGAAGATCAACGTGAAGGGCGCCATCGCAAAGGAAGGGCAGGCACCCTATGTGGTTGAAGGCTTCCTGCGCCAGCCGGCCGGCCGTGCGCCCAAGGATACGTTTGAACTAAAGTTTACGCAGGACGAGGCCAACTATATCGAGCTGCTCTACAGCGCGCTGCGCGAAAACGAGGTGACGCGCAAGGACAAGGAAGGCACGGCCAGCGTGCGCACGACGCTCAAGGCGGCGGGCAAGATCGCGGGCAGCGGCATTTCCAGCCGCCTGACGGTGACGATGAAAAACCGCTGGACGGCGGACGGCGAGGCGCTTTCTGAGCGCGTGAGCATCACTGCGACGCTGGCGCATGAGGATCGCACCCCCGGGCGGCGCATGCAGCGCCTTAACGATGTGGCGGCAGAGGTCAAGAATGTGATTCGGCTGACCACAAGCGAGGCGGACAGCAGTGAGATTGCACTGACTGACGAGATCAGCGTGGATGTGACGCTGGACAGCAATGCGTTTCTGACGGCAGGCGCGGAAGTGAGCATGCGCGTGGGTGCGCAGGCTGCTTTGCCTGCTGCGGATGCGCAGCCGATAGATGATGCGGCGGCAAAGGCGCTGGCGCAGAAGGTCTACCGGCAGCTGGATGAAAAAACGATGGAAACCATTCGCAAGGGCCTGTGAAAAGCGGCCCGGGGATCCCCGAATGATACGATAAGGAGGTATTCTTTTCATGAAGAAACGTATTCTTTCCTTTGTGCTGAGCGCCGCGATGCTGCTCATGCCTGTCGTTTCTCTGGCCGAAGAGGGCGTAAGCAGCTATTCCGCCGGTGACCTGACCGTGACTGCAGTCAGCGAAAGCTACACCGCCGGCAACCAGATCAACCTGAATGCTGTCCTTGGCCTGGATGTTGAAGAGGGCGTGACGGACGAGCGGATTCTGGCGCTGGATAAGGTGCTTTCCGGCGTGCAGCTTCATATGTCTTTTTACGATGACTTTGGCACGGCGCGCATTCATGCGCAGCTGAATACCGGCGATACGACGCTGCTGAGCGCAGATGCGCTGATCTACGAGGATGGTTCTGCGCAGATCATGAGCAGCCTGACCGGCAAGCTGGTGCTGGCTGTGCCGGCTGGCGGTATGGATGCTGCCCAGCCGGCATACACGATGGCTGATTTTGATATGACGACGGATGAAGGCATTGAGGCGTTCAATGCTCTTCCGGCAGCTGAGCGCCTGAGGATCACCAGCGACGACATGATCTCGCTGCTGATCAATCATCTGCTGGGCTGGGTCAGCTTCACGCAGATGGAGACCGGCGAGCTGTATACCTTTGACGATACCTATCTGGAGGCGACTGAGAAGCGCGACGCCGTGGCGCAGCGCATGCTGGGCAAGCTGGATGGCTACGACTTTAACCGCCTGCTGTGGAACGTGACCTCCACGATTGCCGATACCACGGGCGATTTCCAGCACGCGGTGGCCGATATTCTGGCTGCGCGCGGCGTGACCCGTTATCAGGCGCGCAAGGTGATCGATGCGATCTTTACCGAGGAGACGGTTGATCCCGCGCTGGACTATGTCTCTACCTCCTACTTCATTATTGAAAACAAGGATGAGTCTCCGATTGAGTATGACGATGTGTCCTACTTCTTCAAGAAGCTGCAGAAGTGCACGGATCGCCTGTGGTGCGAGAGCACGGACAATGTGCTGACCATGGACGTGAGCTATGATGACTTCGGCAGTATGGTGGGCTTTGATGCGCATCTGCCGGTGTTCACCAATGTGCTGCCCTATGAAGGCGATTTTACCTATTCCATCAAGACCGACGACGATTGGCAGCGCCTGCACAGCGCGCATGGCGAGCTGCAGGTGTATAACGACAACCGAGTGATCGGCGATCTGGATATCCAGTTCGGCGAGGATGTGGGCGGTGTGAATCACAGCCACTTTGTCGGCATGGCGGACGTGGTCAATCAGAAGGACAAGACCTCCTATGGCTTCGGTGTGGAATCCAACCTCGACTTCGAGGTGGCCGTGGGTGAAGCGGGCGAGGAGAGCGAGAACTTCGAGGGCGCTGTGGTGCTGAACCTGCGCAAGGACGGCGAAAACAATGCCGCGGCGAGCGTGACCGTGAGCGGTCAGACGGTGGTGGACGCCGAGTCCTTCGGCCTGAGCGCAACTGCCGCTCTGGGTATGCAGCAGGCCGGCATGCTGGTGGCGGATGTGACGCTGGAGCAGGGCGAATACGAGGATATCGTCTTTGCCGGCGGCCAGGCGATCGACGTCACTGCGCTGGATGATGCGCAGAAGGATACGATCAAGAAGGAAGTGGCTGTTCAGGCGGCAAAGCTTTCCCTGAGCCTGATGAGCAAGCCGGATGTGCTGTCCGGCCTGATCACGCTCTTTGGCAGCACGATGGTCAAGTAAAGATACAGAACATGAAAAAGGAGCTGAAAGGCTCCTTTTTCATGTTCTGTTCATTTTGTGCTGGGATAATATGTGATATAATAAGGGAAAGAAGGTGATGGCATGAGACTGCTGATTGCGGAAGACGACCGACTGACTGCCGATACCCTGGCCAAGAGGCTGCGGGAGGAGCACTATGCGGTAGACGTATGCTATAACGGCACGGACGCGCTGGATTATCTGACCAGCGCGGACTATGACGTGGCCGTGATGGATATCATGATGCCGGGCATGGACGGCATCGCCGCACTAGAGGCGGCCAGGCGGGCTGGGCGGCAAACGCCCGTGCTGCTGCTCACAGCGCGCGATGCGGTTTCCGATCGCGTTCGCGGGCTCAATGCGGGTGCGGACGATTATCTGGTGAAGCCCTTTGCGTATGAGGAGCTCTCTGCGAGGCTGCGCGTGCTCACCCGCCGAACAAGGCAGACGAGCAATCGCTTTACGCTGGCGGATCTGATGGTCGATTGCGACAGCCGGAGCGTGACGCGCGGCGGTGAGGCGATTGTGCTGACCAGCCGAGAGTTTGCCCTGCTGGAATACATGATCCGAAACAAGGGCCGCGTGCTATCCCGGGCGCAGATCACGGAGCACGTGTGGAGCTACGAATACGAAGGCGCGTCGAATATGATCGATGTCTATATCCGAAACCTGCGCAGAAAGATTGACGAAGGAAGAGACGTCCGGCTGATTCATACGGTGCGCTATGCGGGCTACGTCTTGCGGGAGGAAGAATGAAGAGGAAACTGTCGATCAAGCTGCGGATTACGCTGTGGTATGCGGCGGTGATTGTGTTCATCTGCGCGGCGGCGATGCTTTGCCTTTTTGGCATGTCGAGATACGCTCAGACGGTATACTGCCGTGATACGCTTTCCAGCGCAGTGACGGTGATTCTTGATGAGATGGAGATTGAGCACGGGGTCATCGAGATCGATGCGGATATCGACGAGGTGCCAAATGTGTATGCGGCGCTGTTTGATCTGGATGGAAATCTGGTGTATGGACGCAGACGCGTGGAAATGCCTTTTCAGGAGGGTGAGGTACGCGAAGCGCGCGACGGCGAACATGTCTGGATGATTCTGGATACGCGTATCAGCGTTCCGGCACATGATGAACTGTGGCTGCGCGTCCATATGTCTGCAGATTTGTCGATGGGCGTGGCACAGAGGCTGTCCGGCTGGGGCGTGGGCCTGCTGCCGCTGCTTGCTGTGCTGGCGCTGCTTGGCGGATATCTGCTTACGAGCAGCGCGCTGCGTCCGGTTAAGGAGATGACACGCCTGGCCGGCGCGATTGCCGAGGGCGGCGATTTGTCCGGTCGCGTGGCGATGGATGATCAGCCCGGCAGCGGTGATGAGCTGCACGCACTTGCCGGTACACTCAATGCGATGCTGGCCCGGCTGCAGGCGGCCTTTGAGCATGAACGTCAGTTTACCGCGGATGCGGCGCATGAGCTCAGAACCCCGCTTAATGGTATGCGCACGCTGGGCGAATATGCGCTTTCGCGCGAACATGCCGAAGAAAAGGACGATGTGATTGCGCAGATGCTGGAAAAGAACGAAAGCATGCGCCTGACGGTGGATCAGCTGCTGCTCATCGCGCGGATGGATGCGGGGCAGATTTCCATGGAAGAGGATATCGATCTGAGGCAGATGCTGGAGGAGATTGCGCAGGATATGGAGCCGGTCGCACAGGAGCGCGGCATCATGATGGATACGCAGCTGTGCCCTCTGTTCATGCGCGGCAGCGGACAGGTTCTGGCCCGTGCGGTGATCAATCTGGTGGATAATGCCATCCGATATGGCAGGGAAAACGGACGCGTGAGCCTGAAGCTTGCCCAGGAGGGCGAGGAGGTCGTCATCAGTGTACAGGATGATGGCGAGGGGATAGCCCCACAGGCGCTTGAGCGCGTGTTTGAACGCCTCTGGCGCGGTGACAGCGCGCGCACGACGCAGGGAACGGGTATCGGTCTTGCGATCGTGAAGTCGGCAGCCAGGATGCACGGTGGCAGTGCGCAGGCGAGCAGCGAGCTGGGAGCGGGCAGTATATTTACCATTCGACTTCCGAAAAGATAAAATAAAAAGTTTGTTTTCTTCATCTTGTATTCATCTTGACGCTTTAGAATAAAGCCATACAAGAAAACAAGGAGGAAAACAACATGATGAAGAAGATTTTCGTTTTGATGATGGTTCTGGCCTTGGCAGCGATGCCGGCGATGGCAGAAGAGTTTTCTGCTGAAAAGGAGAAGGCACTGGCTGCCATGAAGGTCAGCCTGCCGGAGGCGGTTGTGGATTATGCGGTGCGCGAGCGCGACGACGGACGCTACGAATGGGAATTGTTCTTTACCCAGGGCAGCCAGCTGGGCGTGTGTGAGGTGCTGGAGAGCACCAATGAAATCCGCAAGGTGACGCTGTATGAAAAGCCGGAGGACGCGCTGCTGGCGAGCGAGGCGATGGCGCTGCTGGCCCAGAAGAAGGGGAATGTGAACATCATCGATCTGGAGCTTGATCGCGACGGCGGCCGCCTGGGCTATGAAGGCGAGGCGGAGCTGGACGGCAAGCGTTACGAGTTTGAGATGAGCGTGACCGGCGATATCATCGAGTGGGAACGCGACTGATCAGCGCTTTGACCGTTCCTCAGTGGGCAAAAATGCCGGGAACGCGCACGAAAGAGACCAAAAGACAACGCCTTTCGCGAAAGCGGAAGGCGTTGTTTTGCTTATGCAGCTTTAAGCCGGCGCGAAGCGAAGAAGGGAGTCTGAGGGTTCGGATTCTCCGAACTGGGACAGGTGTGAATGACAGCCCTGCAGGCTGTCCTGACCGACGAGCGTCGAGCGAGGAGATAAATCCCTCGGCAGGGGTTTGGGGACAGTATCCTCGGCGTTTTCTTCCCATTACGCTCTGGCCAGTTCCTCCGGCGTGAACAGCAGCGCGACGCGCCTTTTCCAGATCAGGCGGAAGAAGAACACGAGCACCACAAACGTGAGCAGCCAGGAGACCGGATAGGAGATCATCAGGCACTGCATGGTGGGCACGGCGGCAAAGACGGTGACAACCCACACGATGCGGAAGACGCAGGCGCCGAGAATGGATACGGCCATGGGCAGGATGGAATAACCTACGCCGCGCAGAACGCCGGTCATGACCTCCATCATGCCGCAGAGGAAATACGGTCCGTTGACGATATACACGCGTTCCATGCCGGCTTCGATAACGGCAGGATCCGTGGAATACAGCGCCAGCAGCTGGCGGCCGAATATACAGGACAGGACGCCGAGCAGCACGCCGAAAAGGATGGACCAGCACATGCTCGCCTTCATTGCCGTAAAGATGCGGCGCGGCTTGTGCGCGCCCATGTTCTGGCTGGCGAAGCAGGTGATCGCCTGCTGGAACGTATTCATCGCCTGATAGATGAAGCTGCCGATGTTGGCGGCAGCGGCGTTGGCGGCGATGACGGTGGAACCGAAGCTGTTGATGGACGACTGGATGACGACGTTGGACAGGGAGAAGACGGAGGACTGGATGCCTGCAGGCAGACCGATACGGATGATTTCGCGCAGCTTGCCCGGATGAATGCGCAGGCGGCGCAGATTCAGGTGCGTCGGCCCTTCCATGAGCATGAGCGAGCGCACAACCAGCCAGGCGGAGACTGCCTGCGAGATGATCGTAGCCAACGCGACGCCTGCCACGCTCATGTGGAAGACAACGACGAAGATGAGATTCAGGATGACATTGATGATGCCTGCGACGGTGAGGAAGTACAGCGGACGCTTGGTATCGCCGATGGCGCGAAGGATGGCGGCGCAGAAATTATAGAGCATCTGCACGGGCATGCCGATAAACAGAATGCGTACATAGAGCACGGCCAGGTCGATGACGTCTTCGGGAGAACCCATCAGCTCAAGCAGAGGATGCGCAAGCGCGAAGCCAGCAAACGCGAGCACCAGACCGCCGATGATGGAAAGAAGCACGGAGGTATGCACGGTTTCGGATACATCCTGTGGGCGGCGCGAACCGGTATAGCGCGCGACGAGCACGTTGGCGCCCACGGACAAGCCGATGAACAGGCTGATGATCAGGTTATTGAGCGAGCCGACGGAGCCGACGGCGGCCAGCGCCTGACTGCCGGCAAAGCGGCCGACAACGACGGTATCGGCAGCATTGAAGAGAAGCTGAAGAATGCCCGAAAGCATAATCGGCAGGGCAAAGAGCAGAATCTGCGAAAACAGCGGGCCCTCGGTCATGTCCATGGTGCGGTGTGCATCGGTTTTAAACATACGCGCCCTCTCCTTGATCATTTCAGTATACATTCATGATACCACGAATTGCGCTTTTGTTAAGAGCAAATTGTCACAAAAAAGCGGACCCGGCACAAGCGGGGCATGATGAAAAAACGCCTCTCCCTGCGGAGAGGCGAAATGCGCTGTCAGCCGATGAAGCCCGGAATAAACAGCGGACCGTAGACGATGAACAGGAAGATGACGATCAGGCCGAGCAGATAGGGGATAACGGCCTTGGAAATCCTGGTCAGCGGCAGATTGGTGATACCGGAGGCAACGAACAGGTTGATGGCAACCGGCGGGGTGATCATGCCGATGGCGATACCCACCACGAAGAGGATGCCGAAATGCAGCGTGGAGATACCCAGCGCGCGGATCAGCGGCAGGAAAACCGGGGTGAGCAGGATGATCGCGGAGGAAGTTTCCATGAATACGCCGGCGATCAGAATGATGACCGAGATCAGGAAGAGGATGACATACTTGTTGGTGGAAACGCTCAGCACGGCGGCAGAGATGGTCTCCGGAATCTTCCAGTTGGCCAGCGCCCAGCCGAACGGACCGGAGCAGGCGATGATGATCATGATGACGGCGCTGGTCTTTGCGGAGCCGAGCATGGTGGCATAGAGCTTTTTCCAGGTCATGTCGCGGTAGACGAAGGTGGAAACGATCAGCGCGTAGATGACGGCGACTGCCGCAGCTTCGGACGGCGTAAAGTAGCCGGAGAAGATGCCGCCCAGGATGATGCACGGCATCAGGATGCCGGGAATGGCCTTTAAGAAGGTGCGCCAGACATTTTTGAGATTGAACGAGGCACCCTTGGGATAATTGTTCCTGTAGGCCTGGAATAGCGCGATGGCAATCAGTGCCGCGCCCATCAGGAAGCCGGGCAGGAAGCCCGCCTGGAACAGATTATTGACGCTCTCCTCCGCGATGACGGCGTAGAGAACCATCGGAACGGAGGGCGGAATGACGACGCCGATGGTGCCGGCGGCTGCGATCAGCGCGGCTGCCTGATCTTCCTTGTAGCCGCGCTTCTTGAGCTCGGGCACGAGCGTTGCGCCGACAGCGGCGGTGGTCGCCGCACCGGAACCGGAGATCGCGGCAAAGAACATACCTGCAAGAACGGAAACCACGGACAGACCACCCTTGATCATGCCCAGCAGGGATTCGCAGAACTCGACGAGTACCTTCGAAATCTTGCCGCCGGCGAGCAGATCGCCCGCGAAGATAAAGAAGGGGACGGCGATCAGGGAGAAGGAATCGCAGGCGACGAACATGCGCTGCGCCAGCATCATCATCTTTGCATCGCCGAGGCCGGCAAAGAGCGTAATGCCTGCGGCGGAGCAGATAGAGAAGCCGACCGGCACGCCGACGGCCAGCAGAAGGATGAACATGCCAAAGAGAATCAGAGCCATTATCCCTTCACCTCCGTAAGCGCCTCTTCCACGCCCATCAGCAGGGCGTGGATCATCATGAACACCATGCTGACGGGAATGCAGCTATAGATGTACTTCATCTTGATGGGCATGGCCGTGGCGGTCTTCTTGAGCTTCATGCAGTAGAGCGTGCTGTAATAGAGCAGTACGGCAAAGAGCACAAAGCAGATCACATGCACGGCGACGCGCAGCGCCTTGGCGGCGCGGGGGCCGACAGCATCGCGCAGCAGCGTAACGGAGATATGGCCGTTGTGGCGGTAGACGACGGTAGCGCCCAGAAAGGTGGACCAGATGAGCAGATAGCGGGTCACCTCATCCGACCAGGACAGCGCGGTGAACCAGGTGCGGCAGATGATCTGCGCGCCGGTGATGATCACCATCGCGCCCAGCATGATGACGATGGCGGCGGAGCAGAGCTTGTCCAGCACATCACTGACGGGCGTGAGAATCTTCTTGATGACGTTCATGGAATTTCCTCCGATAAAAGACGGCGCTCCACGACGGAGCGCCGTTTTTCAGCATTCAATCAGTTGGCGGTTACTCTGCCAGCGCGGTCTGAATGAGCTCGATATACTCGGCGAACTGCGGATACGCATCGTACACCGGCTGCACGGCGGCGCGGAAGGAATCGACATCCGGATTCTCAACGATCTCCATACCGTTGTCCTTGAGGGCCTGCAGCTGGCCGGCTTCCTGCTCGGCAACCCAGGCGCGCTCAAACTCGGCGGCTTCCTGCGCGGCCTGCTTGAAGATCTCCTGCGTGGCTTCGTCCAGGGTGTTGTACACATCCAGGCTCATGGTGATGATCGCCGTCGCGTAGGAGTGACGATCGAAGGTGGCGTACTTCTGGCCGTAGTCCCACAGGCCGTAGGAGTACATGACGTTGACCGGGTTCTCCTGGCCTTCGATGGTGCCCTGCTGCATAGCGGTGAGCGCTTCGGCCCAGGCCATCGGCACGGCATTGACGCCCAGCGCCTTGAAGGTGGCGGTGTAGACTTCGTTCTCCATCACGCGCAGCTTCAGGCCCTTGAGGTCCTCGGCGCAGGTGACCGGGCGAACGGAGTTGGTCACGTTGCGGAAGCCGCGCTCGGCATAGGCCAGACCCTTGAGGCCAGCCTCTTCGAGGGTGGTGAGCAACTCCTGGCCGATTTCGCCGTCGAGGATCTCATAGGCTTCCTCGTTGGTGGCGAAGAGGTACGGCATATCCAGCACGCCCATCATCTCGGAGAAATTGACGAACGGGCCGGAGGTGATGATACCCATATCCAGCATGCCCATGGACATGGAGTCGAGCATGTCGCTCTCGCCGCCCAGGGTGCCGTTGGGATAGATCTCGATCTTGTATTCGCCATTGGTGCGCTCGGCAACCAGCTCGGCGAACTTTTCGGCCGCGACCTGGAAGGAATCCTGCTCGTTGACGGTGGTGCCCAGCTGGAACACGGTTTCCGCCATGGCGGTGCCGGCCACGCACAGCGCGAGAGCCAGAACAAGGATAGTCATCAGTTTCTTCATGGTTTTGTCCTCCAATATTGCTGCAGCACATTCGTCGCGCTGCATTTTTTGCGGTACGTGAGCACCATTTTACACCGAATCTGCATTTTGTCAATAATATTCATGACTAAGGTGAAAAATGTTCATCAAAGAGGATGCAGAATGGAAGAAATATGCATGAAGGCGGAAACGCGCAGAGGCCACAGAATATCATCTGCGGCCTCCGGCTTCAAAAGAGGAGGGATTGCTTTCAAAGCCTGTGCTTTGCGCAGCCCAGCCGGAATAGCTTGCCGGACGGCTGCGCAATCATGACGATGGCGAGCACGTCTGGTGAAGCGATGTTTCCGGGTCGGACGAAGTGTCCGGCTCCTCGTGCATTATAGTGCCCGCCGAAGCGCAGATCATGCGCAGCGGCGGGCAGGAAAGATATGGAAAGAATTACAGCGGGATGACGCGCGCAAAATCCTCGTCGGAAAGCGTTGCGCCATCCGTCATCACCACGGCGGCAGACACACCGTTGGCCATGGACAGGCTGTCAGAGAGGGACATGCCGCGGCACAGGCCCAGCAGCGTTGCGCCGGCATGGGAATCGCCCGCGCCGATAGTATCCACCACATGCCCGGCGGGCGTGCCGGCTACGGTATAGATCGCTCCGTTTTCGATACAGCGCACGCCGTCTGCACCCATGGTTGCGATAACGGTATTGCCCGTGTGCTGATAGAGCGCGCGCAGGGCGTCGTCCAGATCATCGCAGCCGGAGAGCGCCTTTGCTTCGCCGGCGTTGATGTGCAGCATGGGATGCAGCGCATAGAGCCTGTCGGTGAGATCCTTGCGGATGCGCACGCCGCGTGGGCCGGGAGCGTAGACGAGCGTGCCGATGCTTGCCGTTTCCAGCCAGCTGACCAGCGCTTCGCCCGTACACTCCTCCACTTCAAGGCCGCAGACGTAGCCGTAATCAAACATTTTGTCGGCGTAGGGCGTCATCCATGCAGGATCAAAGGTGTATTCCGCGCCGTGCACGGAGGCAAACGTGCGCTCGCCGTTTTTTTCGACAAAGCAGTAGCAGCAGCCGTTCTGTGCATCGGGCAGGTCAATCATCGTCACAAAGCTCAGCGGCGAGAGCGCCTCACGCACAAACGGGCCGAAAACACCCTTACGGCCGACCGGCGTGACAAAGGTCATGTCTGCACCGGCGCGGCCGAGGATGTTGGCCACATTGTAAGCGCAGCCGCCGATGGCGAAGCGCTGGGACTGCGGGTGTATATTTTCCTCGGTTTTGGGCAGATGATCCACACGAAGGATCACATCCACACAGGTGGAACCGATCACAAGGACGTTTTTCATCGAAATACCTCACGATTTGTGCTTTTATTGCTGTATCCACAGTATACGACGCTTGAAGGTTTGCGTCAATTGTGATATCATCATTTTATTCATCAGGCTTTATACGGAGGGAATCCGATATGAATAAAATGGAAAGCATGATTGCACGCAGTCAGTCGCTTGCGCCCTGGCTCAGCGATATCCGGCGCAGTATCCATCGCTTCCCGGAGACGGGATGGCTGGAGATGCGCACCAGCGCGCTGATTGCCAAAGAGCTGCGTGAGATGGGCTATGAGGTGCTCACCGGCCGCGCCGTCTGCCGCGAGGATGCGCGCATGGGCGTGCCGCCTGAGAAGGAAACGCAGGAGCACCTGGCGCGTGTGCTGGAATACGGATGCGAGGAAAGCTGTCTTACGAAGGATATGCGCGAGGGCTTTACCGGCGTGATCGGTATTCTGCGCTGCGGCAATGGCCCGACGGTCGGGATGCGCTTTGATATCGACGCGCTGGGCATGCAGGAATGGCCCGACGACACACACCGGCCGACGCGCGAGGGCTTTGCAAGCGTTCTTCCCGGCAAAATGCACGCCTGTGGGCACGATGCGCATGCGGCGATTGGCCTGGGCACGGCGAAGATCCTTGCTGAGATGAAGGATGAACTGCACGGCACGGTGAAGCTGATTTTCCAGCCGGGCGAGGAGGGCGCGCGCGGCGCGAAGGCGATCGTGGCAGCCGGTCATCTGGACGATGTGGATGTGTTCATCGGTTCGCATGTCGCGCCGACGGACAGCCTCGACGACGGCGACGTGACACCGGGCACATATGGTTCGCTGGCGACCACAAAATACGACGTGACATTTACCGGCCTGGCTGCGCATGCGGGCGGCTATCCGGAAAAGGGCAGAAGCGCGCTGCTGGCGGCTGCATCTGCGGCGCTGGCGCTGCACGGCATACCGCGCCACAGCGAGGGACAAAGCCGCGTCAATGTCGGCACGCTGCACGCGGGCACGGGCCGCAATGTGATCGCGGACAAGGCGGTCATGCAGATTGAGGTGCGCGGAGAGACCACGAAAATCAACAGCTTTGTGGCGGAAAACGCCGAAAGTATCTGCCGCGGCGCGGCGGCCATGTACGGCTGCGACGTGAAGATTGAAAAGATGGGCGAGGCCGAGGGCCAGCACAGCGACGCGGAGCTGCTTGCCCGCATTGCGGACGTTGTCCGCCGCGACCTGCCGCACCTGACGGTGAGCAGCATCGAAAACGCTCAGAACTGGGGCAGCGAGGACATCTCCGTGATGATGAACCGCGTGCAGGAGCGGGGAGGCCAGGCGACCTACATGCGTGTGATGACGCCGATGGCCAGCGCACAGCACACGGTGAAATTCGACTTTGACGAGGGCGTGCTGGAAAAGGGCGTGCAGGTCTTCTGCGCGGCGGCGATGGATGCGCTCAAGTGATGAGTAATCAGAAGAAAGAAGAAGGTTCATACAGATATGAAGAAGGTATTTGAGCATGCGTGGATCCTGACGATGGACGAGGAATTCACGCAGATCCGCGACGGCTGGCTGCTGGTCAATGGCAAGAATATCGAGGCGATGGGCGAGGGCCTGTATCCCGGCGAATGCGACGAACGCATTGACGCGCGCGGCGGCATTCTGCTGCCGGGCTTTGTCAACACACACTGCCATGCGTCGATGATTCCGTTCCGCACGATGGGCGACGACTGCCCCGACCGCCTGCGCCGATTCCTGTTCCCGCTGGAGAATAAGGCGATGACGCCGGAGCTGGTGTATCTGGGCGCGCTCTATGGCATTGCCGAAATGCTGCTGGCGGGCGTGACCACGTTCGTGGATATGTATTACTTTGAGGACGAGGTCGTGCGTGCGTGCCGGAAGATGGGCATGCGCGGCTATCTGGGCGAGACGATCATTGGCCAGAGCACCTGCGACAGCCCGGGAAAGCCCTATGGCGGCTTTGAAATTGCCAGAGAAATCCTGCAGGAATACTATCACGACGATCTCATCCATCCGATTCTGGCGCCGCACGGAACGACTACCTGCGACGAAGCGGCGCTGCGCCGTGCACACGAGATGGCTGTGCAGTATGGCACGCTGATGACGCTGCACGTGAGCGAGATGGACTATGAGATGAAGCATTTTGCGGATATGGGCCACACGCCGCTTTCCTATATGGATTCCATCGGCACGGTAAGCCCGCATCTGCTGGCGGCGCACTGCATCCATGTATCCCAGGAGGACGCCGAGCGCCTTTCCAGAAACGGCGCGAGCGTTGCGCACTGCATTGCCAGCAACACCAAGGCAGGCAAGGGCGTTGCGCCGGTGAAGGCGCTGCTGGAGGCGAATGTGCCGGTGGGCCTGGGCACGGACGGCCCGTCTTCCGGCAATACGCTCAATCTGTTTGACCAGATGCGCCTGTTTGCCAACTTCCATAAGAATGAGAACCGGGATCGCAGTCTGTTCCCGGCGAAGGACATCGTGGCGCTTGCTACGCGCGGCGGCGCGAAGGCGCTGCGCGCAGAGAAGGAAATCGGCATGCTCAAGCCCGGCATGCGTGCGGACCTTGTCCTCGTGTCCATTGAGGGTGCGAACATGTTCCCGACGTATAACCCGTATTCCGCGCTGGTGTACTGCGCCAACACGTCTAACGTAGACGTGGTCATGACCGGCGGCGAAATCCGCGTGCGCGGCGGCCGGCTGACGAAGACCGACCTGCCGGGTCTGCGCGCGAAGCTGGCGATGCAGATGAAGCCGTTCATGGCCTCTGCGGCGGAATATGCGGATATTATCTGACACTGCGTAGGGGCGGGGCTCTGCTCCGCACGATAGCAAGGCTGCTTAATGCCGCCGCGAAGAGAAGAAGGCTCAAGGGATGAAATTCCTTGCAGGAGCTTGGGGACAGCCTTCCCAAACGTAACCCGTTGGTTAATCGTCAAAGTTCGGAGAATTCCCCGCAATTTTCCGGACTTTTTCTCTGTTTGATTGACTTTGATTGGTCAACATGATACAATAAATTGTCATATTACCGAACATTATCGGTACGGAAAGGAATGAATTGTCGGTGAGTCGCGGAAAGAACTGGATCTGGCTGCTGCTGATTTTGCCCGGCACGCTGTTTGTGGTCTTTTTCATGCTGGTCCCCCTGTTTTCCCTTTGCTTGACGTCGTTCTTCCCGGAACAGTCCTTTTCGTTTGGTTCTTATTTTAAGCTGTTCGGGGATGCATACTTCCAGCAGACGTTTGCGCGCTCGATCCGCCTGAGCCTGCTTTCCACGTTCATGTGCGCGGTGCTCGGATATCCGACGGCGTACTATATCAGCAAGTACTCCCGCCATAAGGGTATGATGATGGCCTTTGCGGTGTTCCCGATGTTTACCAGCCCGGTGGTGCGCTCCTTCTCCTGGATGGTCATCCTGGGCAAGCGCGGCATCCTCAACAACTTCCTGGTGTGGAGCGGCCTGTTTGCCAAGCCGCAGGATCTGCTGTATAACGAGTTTTCCATGACGGTCGGCTTTGTGCAGCTGTTCCTGCCGCAGATGATCCTCGCGCTCATCGGCGTGATGGACAACATTCCTGACGATCTGACGCTGGCCGCGGGCAACCTGGGCGCGTCGAAGATTGAATCGTTCTTCCGTGTCATTTTCCCGCTGAGCATTTCCGGCCTGGTGACGGGCAGCGTGCTCGTGTTCACTGGCTGCATGACGGCGTATACCACGCCGCAGTTGCTGGGCGGTACCGATACCCGTGTACTGGCAACGATGGTCTATCAGTACGCGATGAGCCTGAGAGACTGGACACAGGCGTCGGTTGTGGCGGTCGTGATGATTGTGGTCACGATGGTCATTTCCAGCGTATTCAATTCCGTCAGCCGAAAGATCAACCCGATGGCGTAAGGAGGACAAAGACGTGGCACTGCTTGAACTCAAGAATATCACCGCCGGTTACGACCAGAACATCATCCTCAAGGATTTTAATATCAGCGTGGAAAAGGGCGAGTTTGTCTCCCTGCTGGGTTCTTCCGGCTGCGGCAAGACCACCTGCCTGCGCCTGATTGCCGGCTTCTCCGAGCCGATGGCCGGTCAGATCATCTTCAACGGACAGGATTACACCAAGGTGCCGCTGCATAAGCGCAACTTTGGTTTTGTGTTCCAGAGCTATGCGCTCTTCCCGCATCTGACTGTGTTTGACAACGTGGCCTTCGGCCTGAAGATGCGCAAGATGGACAAGGAAACCATCAAAAAGGAAGTTATGCACATGCTCAAGGTTGTCGATCTGGACGGCTTTGAGAACCGCTTCCCGCGCGAGATGTCCGGCGGCCAGAGGCAGCGCGTGGCGCTGGCGCGCGCGCTGGTCATCAAGCCTGACCTGCTCATGTTCGACGAGCCGCTGTCCAACCTGGACGCCAAGCTGCGCGTGAAGATGCGTGTGGAGATCCGCAAGCTGCAGCAGGAACTGGGCTTCACCGCGATCTACGTGACCCACGACCAGGAGGAGTGCTTCGCCATTTCCGACAAGGTCGCCATCATGAACAAGGGCGTCATCGAGCAGATGGACACCCCGAGCGAGATCTACAACAAGCCGAAGACCGAGTTCATCGCGCGCTTTGTCGGCTTTGAAAACTTCTTTGATCTGGAGCGTACGGGCGCGTGCGAATTCAAGACAAAGAACGGCGTTAAGCTCGCCACGACGGTCGACCATGCGAAGGGCGCGTGCAAGGGATGCATCCGTCCAGGCGATGTGACCGTATATCCGGCTGGCGCGGATGTGCCCAACAGGATTGAGGGCAAGGTGATGGTTTCCACCTTCCTTGGCCAGCACAATCAGCTTAACGTGATGACCGACATCGGCGAGTTTGTGGTCAGCACGGATCAGACACAGGTTTTCCCCGTGGGCGAGACGGTTACGCTTTCGCTTGCGGCAAACAAGATTATTCTCATCGACTAATTTGCTCAGGAGGAAAAGACAATGAAGAAGATCATTTCCCTGATCGTGGCGCTCGCGCTGGTGCTGAGCCTCAGCTGCGCCGTGGCCGAGAAGCCCTACGAGGGCCAGACTCTGGTCGTGTCCAACTTCGCTTTCAACGGCGAGCTGCTCCAGAAGAACATCTATGATCCGTTCATGGAGATGACCGGCTGCAAGATCGTGGTTGACGCCGCGGGCAATGCGCAGCGCGTGACCAAGATCACCGAGTCTCCGGAAGACTATGACGTCGTCGTCATCGGCGATATGTTCGTCAAGCAGCTCATGGACGCCGGCTGCATCGATACCATCGATACCGCCAAGCTGACCAACCTGGAAGGCATCTACGAGTCCGCCCGCGCACCGATGGGCGCCGAGTATGGCCCGGCCTACACCTTCAACCGCCTGGGCATCGTCTATGACAGCGCGTACTGCGATGTTGAGATCAAGTCCTTTGCCGATCTGTGGAATCCGGAACTGGAAGACAGCATCGCGATCCCGGACATGACCGCCACCACCGGCCCGATGTTCTACTTCGCTACCGCTGAGACCTTCGGTCTCGTGCCGGGCGTTGACGACGAGGCGATCTTTGCCAAGCTGGCCGAGCTCAAGCCGAACGTTGTGAACACCTACACCTCCGCCAACAACACCATCACCATGCTCAACCAGGGCGAAATCTCCGTGGCCGTGCTGCTGGACTACAGCTACACCACCGCTAAGAATGCGAATCCGGATTATATCTGGGTTGATCCGGTTGAGGGCTCCTTCGCTGGCTACAACATGATCAACCTGATCGCCGGCTCCGACGTGAAGGATCTGGCCACTGAGTTTATCAACTACTACATCAGCTACGACGTGCAGCTGGCCGAGGCGCTCGACGGCGTCGACAGCCCGGTTCGCACCGACATCGAGCTGACCCCGGAGCAGTCCGCCAACTTCACCTTCGGTGAGGAGATGGTCGCTGGCCTCAAGTTCATCGACTGGAACGTGATCACCGAGAACCAGGCGAAGTGGATTGAGATGTGGAACTCCACCTACTCCGTGCAGTAAGAGAAGACGTTTGGGGACGTTAGGGCTGCCGCCCTAAGACCTGTTCGGGGACATCGATCTGGGGAACTCGCATAGTCACGATGTACTATCGCTCCTTGCGATTTCCCACACTACGCCTCGCTAGATGCGTCCCCTGGACGCGCTCGGCTTCGGTGCCCCGAACCCCTTCTTCGCTTCGCGAGTGTTTTAAGAAGTTCTCCTAAGCTGCGCGCAGTGCAGCGTAATGGGTGCAGGGACAATGTCCCTGCCAGGGGTATGGGGACAGCGTCCCTATACGTAACTTTGGTATTTGGAGCGGTTGTGCTATGAAGAAGAAAAACTGGTCGCTGATGATTATCACCGCGCTCGTCTATGTCTTTCTGATCGGTCCGCTGCTGGTCATCGCCGCGGCGTCCTTCTCGGAGACGAAGGCGCTCAAGTTCCCGGGCGAGGGCTTTACCCTTGACTGGTACAAGCAGGTGCTGACGATGAGCTCGTTCATCAATGCGGCGAAGCTGAGTCTGATCATCGCGA
The DNA here is from genome assembly GCA_017397695.1 of Clostridia bacterium. The sequence continues at coordinate 11,621 of JAFQIF010000107.1, read as the reverse complement.
TTGCGGCGACGGGTATTGCGCTCTTGCTGGGCCTTCCGGCGGCGTATGCGCTCAACCGCTTCCGCTTCAAGGGCAAGGAGACGATCAAGACCCTGTTCCTCTCTCCGGTGCTCATTCCGTGCATCGTGCTTGGTTTCATTATGCTGCGCTACGTCGTCAATCAGTATGATCTGGAGGTCATTCCCAGCTTGCTGATTGGCCATACGCTGCTGTCGATCCCGTATGTCATGCGCGTGGTGACCTCGAGCCTGGCGAATTTCGATTTTGCTGTGGAAGAGGCTGCCTGCTCGCTGGGCGCGACGAGGGTGTACACGTTCTTTAATGTCGTGCTGCCCAATATCAAGTCCGGTATCGCATCTGCCTGCATCATGTCCGTGATCAATTCGTTCAACAACGTATCTCTGTCTGCGTTCCTTACGGGCCCGGGCGTGAACATGCTGCCGATCGAGATCATGAGCTATGTCGAGTATCACTTCGATCCGACGATTGCTGCGCTGGCGACGATCCTGATGGTTGCGACCCTTGGTGTGATGCTGCTGATCGAAAAGACTCTCGGCCTGCAGAGTGTCGTCTAAGCTGCCTGAGGCAGCGTGCTCTTGCGACGAAGTGCGAAGAGTATGCGGAGTTTGTGGACGAACGAGATGCTATGAAAAAGAGGAATCCGGCACGAAACGTCGAATCCGTACATAAGCTAAGGCTGCCTGCGCATTTGCGCAGGCGCCTGTTTTGCTTTATGAGATGATTGGACGCGCTAACAGAGAGGGGTGCTGTACATGCTGGAAAACTGGATCGAACGCCATGTGGGCGGCGATATGCGAGAGGAGCGCGTACGCCTGCAGTATGGGCGCACGGCGAGTATCGTGGGCGTTGGTGCAAATGCCCTGCTTTTTGTGCTCAAGCTGCTGGCAGGTACGATGAGCGGCTCGGTGGCGATCACGGCAGATGCGGTCAACAATCTCTCCGACGCCTCGTCGAGCGTAGTCAGCCTGCTGGGCTTCAAGCTGGCCGATAAACCCGCAGATGAGGACCATCCCTACGGCCATGGACGCTATGAATATCTTTCCGGTCTGATGGTCGCGGTGATGATTCTGGTCATCGGTGTGGAGCTGTTGAAGAGCAGCATTGAGAAGATTCTCGCGCCGCAGGCTGTGCAGATGAGCTGGGCGTTGATCGCGGTGCTGGTCGGCTCGATCCTGGTGAAGCTGTGGCTGACTGCATTCAACCGGAAGATCGGCAGGAAGATCGGATCCACGACGCTGATGGCGACGGCACAGGACAGCCGCAATGATGTGATTGCCACGACGGCGGTGCTTGTTTCTGCTGTGATTGCGCATCTGACAGGCTGGATGCTGGACGGATGGATGGGCGCTGCGGTGGCGGCATTTATCCTGGTGAGCGGATTCGCTCTGGTGCGGGAAACGATCAATCCAATGCTGGGCATGCGCCCCTCGCGCGAATTTGTGGAGTCGGTACGCAGGAAACTGGAAAGCTATCCCGGCGTGCTGGGCACACATGATCTGATGGTGCACGATTATGGCCCGGGCCGTCAGTTTGCCAGCGTGCATCTGGAAATGGATGCTGCGGTGGACCCGATGGCGAGTCATGACCTGATAGACAGTATTGAGCGCGACTTCCTTGCGCAGGAACAGCTGCACATGGTCATTCACTATGATCCGGTTACGTTGGATGATCCACGCCTGAACGAGCTGCGTGCACTGGCCGTGAGGGCGGCAGAGGAAATTCATCCGCGCATGTCCGTCCACGATGTGCGCATCGTGCGCGGCAGCAGCCATACGAAGGTGGTTTTCGACTGCGTGGTGCCGTATGACCTTGGCATGGACGGGCGGGATATCCGCAAGCGGATAGATCAGGCTGTACGCGACGCATATCCGGACTGTTTCTGTGTGATTACGCTGGAACATGGCTATATTCATGGATGACACGTGGAAGCCCACCTTGAAGACAAGGTGGGCTTTGTGCTATAATACTAAGGATATTGATGCAATGCGGGGGATTATATGAGACAAAGGCTGAAGGCGCGCCTGCAGATGCGCAGGCTGACCACCGACGATACGGCGCAGTATAATGCGCTGCTTCGCTATGCGTTTCAGGTGACAGACAGCGAGCTGCTGTCCCTGGGCTGGAACCAGAAGGAGATGGAACGCAGCAAAAAGCCTGTGCTCAAGAAGACGGAATCCTTCGGCTGGTTCGACGAGGACAAGCTGGCTTCGCAGATCAGCATCTACCCTATGCAGGTGAACATCTTCGGCCAGATGTACAAGATGGGCGGCGTGACAGGTGTGGCGACCTATCCGGAATACGCCAACCGCGGCCTGATGAGCAGCCTGATCAAGGAAGCGCTCTCGAGCATGCGCGAGAATCATCAGTGTGTATCGATGCTCATCCCGTATATGATTCCGTATTACCGCAAGAAGGGCTGGGAGATCGTTTCCGATAAGATGACCTACACCATCAAGGATACGCAGCTGCCCAAGCGGCGCAAGGTATCCGGCACGGTGGAACGCGTGGATACAGACAGCGAGGACATCCGCGTGGTACACGACGCGTTTACGAAAATGCGCCATGGCGCGCTCAAGCGCAACGAGCTGGAGTGGGAGGAATACTGGCGTTGGGAGGCGGACGACGTGCTCGTTGCTGTCTATTACGATGAGGACGAGGAACCCAAGGGTTATCTGGTTTACTATATCGCCAACGACGTCTTCCGCATCAAGGAACTGGTGACAATCAATCAGGAGGCACGCCATGGCCTTTGGAATTATATCTCCGCGCATTACACGATGATTGAAAAGGTGGTTGGCACCAACTACACCAACGAGCCGATGGCCTTCCTGCTGGAGGACAGCGAGATTCAGGAGGAGATCGAACCCAATGTCATGGCGCGCATCGTCGATTTCGAGGCGTTCATGAAGAAATACCCGTTTGATATCATCTCCATCCACGATGATCTGCACTTTGTGATTGAGGACCCGGTGATGGAGTGCAATTGCGGCGATTTTTCGCTGCGTTGGGATAAGGATGGCAATACGGTTATCGAGCGCGGCGGCACGCAGGGAGAGCTGGTGCGCTGCGATATTCAGACGCTGACGGCGATGTTCTACGGCTATAAGCGACCGACGTATCTGCGCCGCGTGGAGCGCCTGCGCGCGAGCAACGAGGCGATCCGCATTCTGGAGGACATTATCCCCATTGAGCAGCCATATTTCTCGGATTACTTTTGATGATGGATTGGCCTTTCTTTTTCATTGGCCATACGGCGGTTTGAAGCCGGCGCGAAGCATAGAAGGGTGCAGGGACGATGCTCCTGCCCGGGTTTTAGGGCTGGAAGCCCCAAGAAAGAACAATATGCAGGATATTACACATCTTTTGCGCTGCCCGCTCTGCGGGGGCGCATTTTCAAGAAAAGAGAACAGTTTCGTATGCGATAAGCGGCATACATACGACATTGCGCGCCAGGGATACGTGAACTTTGTGCCGGGTCAGAAAGAGATGTTCTATAAAAAAGAACTCTTCGAAAGCCGCGCGAAGGTCTTTGAGGCAGGTGTGTATGTGCCGGTGGTGGAGCGGCTGACGCAGGCAATCAACCGGCATGTGACCAAAGAAATGCCTGTGCTGCTGGATGCGGGCTGCGGCGAGGGCTACTATGCCAAGGCTGTCTGTCCGGAGCGGGCGATGACGCGCATCGGGTTTGACCTTTCGAAGGACGCCGTGAAGCTGGCGGCCAGGGGGCCGAAGACGGCCATGTTCTTTACAGCGGATCTCAAGAATATTCCCATGCGTGACGGAACGGTTGATCTGCTGCTGGATATCTTCACGCCGGCGAATTACACTGAGTTTAGCCGCGTGCTTGCGCCTGGCGGCTTTGTCATGAAGCTGGCACCCAGAAGCGGCTATCTCAGGGAGCTTCGCACGCTGGCCGGCGACAGGCTGCGCCATCAGGAATATGACGGCGGCGACGTTGAGCGTTATGTTCATGAAAAAATGAACGTGGTCGAGCAGGAGATCGTTTCCTATACGCTTGACATAACACAAGATACGGCGTATCATCTGGCAAGGATGACGCCGATGCTGGCGGGCGTGAATGTGGATGCGCTTGATCTGAGCGCGATTACACGGATTACCATCGATGAAACGCTGTACATCGGCAGCGTGAAATAAAGCATTGCGGCTTTAGACTGCCGCGAAGCAAAGAAGGGGTTCGGGGGCAATGTCCCCGAGCGGGTTTCAGGGCGGCAGTCCTGACGTTTCCCCCCTGGATAATAAGGAGGAGTTCCCATGAACAAGCTTTTTTTCAGGAATGATTACGGCGAGGGCGCGCATCCGATTGTGATGCAGAAGCTGCTTGAAACCAACATGGAGCACACCTGTGGCTATGGTCTGGACGAGTACAGCCTGAAGGCTGCGGCGCTGATTCGCGAGAAGTGCGGCAAGCCGGAGGCAGATGTGCACATGATGGTTGGCGGTACGAGTGCGAACATGGTATCCCTGAGCGCGTTCATGCGCCCGTATGAGGCGGCGATCGCGGCGGAGACTGGTCATATCAACGTGCACGAGACCGGAACCATCGAAGGCAGCGGCCATAAGGTCTGCATTGCTGCGTCCAAGGATGGCAAGGTGCTGCCTGAGGGCGTACAGGCTGTTGTGAATGCGCATACGGACGAGCACATGGTTCATCCGCGCGTGGTGTATATCTCCCAGCCGACGGAGATTGGCACGGTGTACAGCCTGGAAGAGCTGAAGGCCCTGCGCGAGGTCTGCGACAGGAACGACCTGATTCTCTATGCCGACGGCGCACGTCTGGGCAGCGCGCTTATGGCAGGCGAGGCGACTGCGACGCTTCAGGATATGGCTGCGCTGTGCGACGCGTTCTATATCGGCGGCACGAAGAACGGCTTGCTTTTTGGTGAGGCGCTGGTGATTGTGAATGAGAAGCTGCAGAAGGACTTCCGCTTCATGATCAAGAACCGCGGCGGCATGATCGCCAAGGGCCGCCTGTGCGGCGTGATGTTTCTGGCGGCGCTGGAAAATGACGATTACTTTGCCTGGGCGCGCCACGCGAACGCGATGGCTGATATCATCCGCGCAGGCATGGAGCGCGGCGGCGTGAAGCAGTTTATCCGCACGACCACGAACCAGGTGTTCCCGGTGATCACGCGCGAGCAGGAGAACATGCTTGCCGAAAAGATTGAGTTTGAGCACTGGGGCGATGTGGATGATGCGAATGTGGCGATCCGCTTTGTGACCAGCTGGGCGACGACTGAAGAGGATGCGAAGGCGCTGGCGGGTATCATGGAGGCGCTGTAAGCATGGCGCGCGAGGAACGATCGCACGTAAAAAAGCGCAGGCGCGGCTGTATGGGCGGCTGCCTGACGAGGATCATATTGCTGCTGGGGTTGTGCGCAATCCTGTTTGTGGGTGCGTGTGTGCTTGGCTTTGTGAAGAATGATCCCGAAACTGGCGCGCCGAGCCTGTCGCTGGAGGGCATACAGGGGCTGGACAGCCTGGAGCTTCCGGAAATCAGGCTGCCTGATGGGCTGGATCGCATCAGCCTGCCGGACCTGAGTGGCGCCGTACAGGGTGTAAAGCTGCCCGGATGGGCATATGGCGTGAGCCCCACGGGGCTGACGGTAAAGACGCTGCGCGCTGGTGAGGGCGAAGCTGTGCTCGTTTGCGCGGATGGATATACGATGCTCCTTGGCGGCGGCAGCGGAATAGGCGCGGCGATTACGGGCCAGCTGCTGCTGTGCGGGGTGAAGCATCTCAATGCTGTCGTGGCCATGAGCAGCGATCAGACGCAGATCGGCGGTATTCCACTGGCAATCACGCTGATGGCACCGCAGTATCTGCTCTTTCAGGATTGCCAGACGAAGGGAACGGCCTATAACCGCATGGTGGTACAGGCGCAGAAAAACAGCAGCATTCAGGCGATTGTGCCGCAGCAGGGGCTGTCTTTCATGCTCGGGCGCGCGAAGGTGACTGTGATAGGCCCGGCGCGCAGGGTACATACCGACGAACGCGACGACGGCTTGTCCGTGCGCGTGGATTACGGCAGCACGTCCGTGCTGATTATGGGCAGCATTACAGCTGGCGCAGAGCGGGAAATGATCGCTTCGCGCATCAATCTGGATGCCGATGCGTTGATTTGCGCGCAAGGCGGCAGCGACGAGGCGACCTGTACGGAGTTTGTCAGCGCCGTGTCGCCCGTGTATGCGCTGATGACAGGGAAGGAGCCTGCCAACAGCGTGCGAGTGCGGCTGACGCGCGAGGGTGCGCAGACGTATACCATGAAAGAGCATGGCGTAATGACGCTGATCTCTGACGGACAGAACATACGTATCAAAGAATGAAGCAAAGACCTTCTCATGTGAGAGGGTCTTTTTCTGCATATTTCCATGTTTTTCCGATCATACTGCGGCTGTGGAGGCGAAGAAAATGGGGAAGATATGGCGCAGAATCAAGGCATGGATGACGGAGTATGCCTATCTGGTAACGATGCTGAGCGTGCTGGCGATCGTGATCGGATGCGCGATGTATACACACGCGATCAGGCAGGAGAAAGGCGTGCAGACGGCGGCAGGGGCGCCGGAGACGCAGATGACCATTACGCCTGTAGCAACCATGTTTGTGACGCCGCTGCCGACGATTGCCACACTGAGGCCTGTGGCGCTGACGGGCGGGAAATGGCCGGTAAGCGGCGATGTGATACGCGGCTATGATGCGCGCGAGTCGGTGTATTGGGCGGCGCTTGGCTGTTGGCAGGTGCATGCAGCTGCCGACATCGCAGGCGAGGCAGGAGAGAGCATCATGGCCTGCGCGGATGGCGATGTGGAGCGGAGTGCCTGGGATGAGATGTGGGGCTGGAGGGTACGTATCAGGCTGGAGGACGGAACACAGGTGGTGTATGCCGGAATGGAAACCTGCCTGGTATATGAAGGACAACGCGTAAGGCGCGGCCAGTCGCTGGGAACATTGCTGAAGGAGATTCCCTGTGAAGCAGAGCTGGGGACACATCTGCACATGGAAGCGCAGCGCGGCGGGGAGCGCGTGAACCCGGAAAAGGCGGTGTGGATGCGATGAAAGCCGTTGCTGGGGAAGAAAAATGGTGATATACTGATTGCAGCAAATGAAATACGGCACTGTGCCATCAGGCGGGCCGCAAGAGAACAGGGGCGAATTCTATGGGAAAGTTTGTGATCAGGACTGTGCCCTCCGGCGTCAAGTTTGATATGAAGGCTGGCAACGGTGAAGTAATCGCGACCAGCGAAGTATATAGGGCGAAGGCAGCCTGCAGGGCAGGCATCAAGAGCGTGATGAAGAACGCTGCTGCGGCGGCTGTCGAGGATCAGACCGAAGAGAGCTTTGCAAAGGCGAAGAATCCGAAGTTTGAGGTATATGCGGATAAGCGGGGCGAATTCCGCTTCCGGCTGAAGGCCACCAACGGCCAACAGATTGCGGCCAGCGAGGGCTATACCACGAAGGCTGCATGCCTGAATGGGATCGAGAGCATCAGGAAAAATGCGGCGGGCGCGCCAATCGTTGAAGAGGATTAATACAGCAGAAAAGCCTCCGGCAGATCAATCCGTCGGAGGCTTTTTTGTTTTTCAGGGAATTGCGCAAAATACGCGCGGCGGGCACAGAGAAAACTCAGAGCAAATGCAAATCAAAAGCGGGAAAGATGATGGCTGCGTTTGACAATCAGCGGCACAGCAGCACGGATACATCATTGACATTTGTTCCCGTCGGCCCGGTCATGATCAGCGCATCCATGGCTTTGAGGAGCGGATACGCATCATTGTTTTGCATCGCGGAATCGATGGACAGGCCCGCGGCCTTACACGCGGCGGCAAATTCGCCGGTGACGATGCCGCCTGCAGCGTCCGTCGGTCCGTCGGTGCCGTCGCTGCCCAGGGAGAACACGCAGACGTCCTTCAGATCGGCGATGCCTGGCGCTGCGGCGAGCGCAAGTTCCTGATTGCGGCCGCCCTTACCCTTGCCGTGCAGATGCACGACCGTTTCGCCGCCCATGATGACCGCGCAGGGGGCGCTCAGCGGACTGGCGCTGCGACGGATTTCCTGGGCGATGGAGGCGAGCATGGAACCGGCCTCGCGTGCTTCGCAGGCAAGCGTGGTGGTGAGCACGAGCGGCGTATAGCCCAGCGCTCGGGCGCCTTCGGCTGCCGCTGAGCACAGTGCGGTGACATTGCCCGTAATCAGCGTGGTGACGCCAGAGAGCGCTTTGGGCGTTTCTGTGGCGAGCAGCGGTTTGAGATGATCGGCGATGCGCAGACCATACTTGGCGATGATGCGTGCGGCGTCCTCGCAGGTGGAGCTGTCCGGTACGGCAGGGCCGGAGGCAATGGCGTCGAGCGGATCGCCAAGCACGTCGGAAAGGATGACGCTGAGCACATTGGCAGGCGCACAGGCCTGGGCGAAACGGCCGCCCTTGACGGCGGAGAGATGCTTTCGAAGGCAGTTGATCTCTGTGATGTCTGCGCCGCAGGCGAGCAGCTGACGGGTGAGATCGGCAATATCATCCAGGCTGCAGCCGTCCAGCGGGAGCTCAAAGAGCGCGCTGCCGCCGCCTGAGACGAGGAAGAGCACCGTATCTTCGCAGCTCAGGCCGCGCACAAGCTCCAGCGCACGCCGTGCTCCGGCGACGCCGCTCATATCCGGTACGGGATGACCAGCCTCGACAATTTCCAGACAGCCGATCGGACCTTCGCTGTGTTCATATTTGGTGATCACGATGCCGCGATTGATCTGCCCGCCGAGTACAGCATGCGCAGCTGCAGCCATGCGCCAGGCGGCTTTGCCGATGGATACCAGCGTTACACCGCGCGGAAATACACGGCCCTCAAGCGCGCGCTGCACGGCAGCGTCAGGCAGAACGGCGGCGATGGAATCGGCAATGATCCGCTGAGCATCGGAAATGATCTGAGACATAGGACCTCCTTTTGAAAAAGACCGGCGGGGAGGCCGCCGGTGCCATGCGAAATGAAAGATCAGAAGATCAGGGTGACGAGCCAGATGAAGACGATGGCGACCACGCCCATGACCAGCGTGCACAGGGTCTGGGTCTTGTAGCCGTCTTCCGCCTTGAGGCCGCCGAAATTGGTGACGACCCAGAAGTAGGAGTCGTTTGCGTGGGAGACAGTCATCGCGCCGGCGCCGATGGCCATGACAGTGAGTGCGGCGGTCAGCGGCGTGGTAAGACCCAGCGCGGCCATGAGGCTGCCTTCGGCGGAATACATGCCCATGATACCAGCCGTCGTGGTGATGGCGACGGTGGAAGAGCCCTGCGCGGTCTTGAGGATCGCAGCGATGAGGAACGGGAAGAAAATGCCGATGCTCTGCAGGCCCGGCGCATTCTCTGTGATATAGGCTACGATTCCTGCGTTGGAGATGACCTTGCCCAGCACGCCGCCTGCAGCGGTGACGAACAGGATCGGGCCGACAGTTTTAAGGGTTTCGTTGGCCAGATCATAGAACTCGTCGCCCTTGCCCGCGGAGAACAGGGTGAAGATGGAGATGATCAGGCCGACGGCCAGCGCGATGATCGGGGTGCCCAGGAACTTGAGCAGATCGCCAAAGAAGCCACCCATGCCGGCCATATCCACGATGGACTTGATCGCCATCAGAATGATGGGCACGATGATCGGCGCGAAAGATATAGCGGTTTTCGGAAGCTGGCCGAACTCGGCCTTCAGCTCGTCATAGGACTTGGCGGTCGCATCGTTGTCGTCCGTGGAATGCACCTTCGAACCGATTGCCTTGGCAAACAGATAGCCTGCGATGAGCACAGGGATGGAGACGAGCACGCCAACGCCGATAACCAGCAGCATGTTGCTCTCCAGACCCAGGCTCTGCGCTGCGGCGATGGGGCCCGGCGTCGGCGGGATGAAGACGTGAGAGGTATACAGGCCGACACTCAGCGCGACAGCCATGGCGGTGGCAGAGACGCCTGTCTTCTTGATCATGGCCTTGCGGATCGGGTTAAGGATTACGTAGCCGGAATCGCAGAAGACCGGAATGGATACAATCCAGCCCATGAGAAGGATGGCGACGTCCGGATGCTTGTCGCCGACCCTGCGTACTACCCAATCAGCCATGGTCAGTGCAGCGCCGGTCTTTTCAAGGAAGAAGCCGATCATCGCACCGAGAATGATGACGATGCCCAGCGAGGAGAACGTGCCGGAGAAGCCAGCGCCGATGGTGTTGGGGATATCGGCAAGCGGCAGCGCGAACAGTGCCAGCAGCAGCGAAACGCCCATGATGGACAGGAACGGGTGAATCTTATACTTGGAGATCGCCACGATCATGACGATGACCATGAGGATGAAGAAAATAATCAATGCCATTCCGGATAACATAGTTTCGTACCTCCTTAATTCAGTTGTCAATCATGCAGCGGAGCGATCGTATCCTCCTCTCTGATCGCAGTCGAAGGAAAGCAGTAGCGTGCATATGCCATCGCACGGCATATGCGAAAATCTGTTTAGACATTTCGACCGACTTAAATAGGTTTCCTTCCTGATCCTGCCTAACGATACAAAAAAGAACCGGACAAATGTCCGGTTCTTGTGCGATGTTGCTTTAAACCGCTGCGAAGCGGAAGCAGGGGTTCGGGGACAATGTCCTCGTGCGGGTTTTAGGGCGGCAGCCCTAACGTTCTCCCTTAACCCAGATAAGCCTTGCGCACGTCGTCGTCGTTCATGAGCAGGTGTGCGTCGCCTTCCTTGACGATGTTGCCTGTTTCCAGAACGTAGGCGCGGTTGGCGATGGAGAGCGCCATCTGTGCGTTCTGCTCGACCAGCAGGATGGTGGTGCCTGCACGATTGAGCTCACCGATGATGTCAAAGATCTGTTCAACGAGGATCGGGGCAAGGCCCATGGACGGCTCGTCGAGCATCAGCAGCTTCGGCTTGCTCATGAGCGCGCGGCCCATGGCCAGCATCTGCTGTTCGCCGCCGGAGAGTGTACCGGCGATCTGCCTGTGGCGCTCTTTGAGGCGCGGGAAGCGGGTGAACACGTCGTCCAGAGATGCGGCGATTTCGCCGGCGGGACGGGTGTAGCCGCCCATCTCCAGGTTCTCGCGCACGGTCATCTGCTGGAAGACGCGGCGGCCTTCCGGACACAACGCCATGCCGTGCGGCACGATCTTGCTGGCCGGGGTGCCGGCGATTTCCTTACCTTCGAAGGAGATATGGCCGTGGCGCGGCTTCATCAGGCCGGCAACAGTGTTGAGCGTGGTGGACTTGCCGGCGCCGTTCGCGCCGATCAGGGTCACGATTTCGCCCTCGTTGACCTCGAAGGAAACGCCCTTGATGGCATGGATGCTGCCGTAATAAACGTGCAGATCCTCAACTTTCAGCATGCTCATCGCTTAGCCCTCCTTCTGCTTGCCCAGATACGCTTCGATGACGACCGGGTTGTTCTGAATCTCTTCCGCGGTGCCCTTGGCGATGATGCGGCCATAGTTGAGCACGCAGATGCCTTCGCAGATGCCCATGACCAGGTTCATGTCATGCTCGATGAGCAGGATGGCGATCTTGAACTTATCGCGGATCTTGGAGATGTTTTCCATCAGCTCCTCGGTCTCGTGC
>JAFQIF010000106.1 GCA_017397695.1 Clostridia bacterium | reverse complement strand
CGTCCATGCCGATCGGGCGCTTGCCCGCCGCGATCGCCGCCGAGGCGGCTGCGCCGTAGCAGACTGCGCCCAGCCCCATGTATGTCCTGTGGATCAGCTGATCCATGATGCCGATATAGCCGAGCGTCCCGCGCGCCGTGTGCTGCCAGTAAAGCTCCGCGTGCCGCATCTGGTTGTGGTCAAACCGCGCATTGATCTTTCGCCCGCCGATGCTAAGCTCGATCTCCTGCGCCGTGATATTGCTTGCCAGCATATGTCCTCCTAATAAAAAAGTGTGCTTCACACACTTCAACCCCTCAGTCGCTTTCAGCGACAGCTCCCCTTTCAGGGGAGCCAAGATGCGCCATACGAACCTTGCCTCCCCTGAAAGGGGAGGTGGCATGACGTAGTCATGACGGAGAGGTTTTACGCAATTTCCTATTAGATAAGAAGAAAAGCACCGATTGCTCGGTGCTTTTGCTTTGCCATAGAAGAGATCCTCCGCGGCGCGCCCTCCGCGCGAACACGGCGGGTCATACAATCGCGAGAGGGTGCGGACACTGCCCGCCTTAGCCCTTGACGGCGCCGGCGACGACGCCCTCGATGATGTACTTCTGGCAGGCCAGATACATGACGATGATCGGGATGACGGTGATCATGATGCACGCCATCATCGGGCCCATCTCCACGCGGCCGTAGCTGCCGCGGAAGTACTGAATCGCCATCGGGATGGTGCGGTATTTCTTGATATCCAGCACCAGCGTCGGCAGGAGGTAGTCGTTCCAGACCCACATGGTCTCAAGAATCGCGGTGGAGATCGCAGTGGGCTTGAGGATCGGGAAGACAACCTTGAAGAAGATCTGCAGCGGGTTGCAGCCGTCGATCATCGCCGCCTCTTCAATCGCCAGCGGAACGGACTTCATAAAGCCGGTGAACATGAACACCGCCAGACCAGCGCCGAAGCCGAGGTAGATGATGCAGATGTTGAACGGCGTGTTGAGCTTCAGGGTATCCGCCGTCTTGGAGAGGGTGAACATGACCATCTGGAACGGAACGACCATGGAGAACGCGCACAGCAGATACATCAGCCTCGATGCGAGGATGTTGACGCGGGTGATGTACCATGCGCACATGGAGCAGCACAGGATGATCAGCAGGACGGAGGTGACGGTGATCACCAGAGAATAGCCGAAGGAAGACAGGAAGTTCATCTGGGTGACGCCGTAGACATAGTTGGAAAGGCCGACGAACTTATCGCCCAGCGGCAGTTCAAACACGGTCGTCGTGGAGATGGCGGTTTCCAGCTTCAGGGAGTTGATCAGGATCAGGAAGACCGGATAGATCCAAACGAGGCACAGCGCGGTCAGCAGCACGATCAGCGCAAAATCGACCGCACGGCGGGCGCCGGAAACAGCGCCGTCATGGTAAACCTTCTTAGCCATTACTGCTGCACCTCCTTACGACGGGTGAAGTAGAGCTGAATGAGGGAAATGGAGATGACCAGCAGGAAGAAGACGACAGCCTTCGCCTGGCCGATGCCCTTCCACTGCGGACCGGAGCGGGCGTAGAAGGTATCGTAGATGTTCAGGGCGAGCATCTGGCTGGCTTTGGCCGGCTCGCCGCTGGTGAGGGCGAGGTTCTGGTCAAAGAGCTTGAAGGAGTTGGTCAGCGTCAGGAAAGAGCAGATGGTGATGGACGGCATGACCATCGGCAGCTTGACGTTCCAGAGGGTTTGCAGGCTGGTTGCGCCGTCGATGGACGCGGCCTCGAGCAGGTCGGTCGGCACGTTTTGCAGGCCGGCGATGTAGATGATCATCATATAGCCGATCTGCTGCCAGCACATGAGGATGATCAGACCCCAGAAGCCGTATTTGGCGTCCAGCGCCAGCAGCGGCAGGCCGAGGTTGGTGAGCAGGCCGTTAAGCAGGATCTGCCAGATGTAGCCAAGGACGATGCCGCCGATGAGGTTGGGCAGGAAGAACACGGTGCGGAAAGCATTGGTGCCCCTGAGGCCGCGGGTCAGCGTCAGCGCGAGGGCAAAGGCCAGCACGTTGATGAGGATGGTAGAGACGATGGTGAAGCGGGCGGTGAACCAGAAGGCATTGACGAAAGTCGCATCCTGGAAGACCTTGATATAATTGGAAAGACCCACAAACGTCGTCTTGGAGACGGTGGTAAATTTGTGGAAGGAAAGGAAGATGCCCCAGCAGAACGGCCAGATAAAGCCGATGATGAACGCGGCCAGCGTCGGGAGCAGGAACACCGGCCAGTATTTCTTGATCGCGTTTTCCATAATATTCCTCCGGGTGGATGCTGTGGGAGCAGCCTGCAAAAGCGCACGATATACGCGCCCTTTTGCAGACCGCCCCGGGAAAGAGAATGAGAAAGAGGACGGGCGAGATGCCCGCCCTCTTTACAAGCGCGAATGATTAGTGGGTGAGGTCGTACTCGGTCTTCCAGCCGTCGACGAACGCGGTCACGACAGCGTTCCAGTCGCCGGTGCCGGCCGCATAAGCGGTCAGAGCAGAACCAACGCCGTTCTTCCACTCTTCGGACGGCATGGTCGGGAAGTTCCAGGACACCGGGGTCTTGCCCTCGGCGGTCATCTGGGCGTCGAGCAGGACGAACGGGTTGCTCGGAGCATACTCGCCGGTGAAGGTGGTGAACGGGGTAACGAAGTTCATTTCCTTCGCCATGGAAGCACGGCCCTCGTCGGAGGTGATGACCCACTCGAGGAACGCGATGGTCGCGTCGATGTCTTCCTGATCAGCGATGGCGTTCACGCACCAGTAGTTCTCGGTGCCGGTGCACAGGCCCTGATTCTCTTCGCCTTCAACGCCAACGTAGATCGGGATCATGGTGACGTTCTCTTCGCCCAGCGCGGAGACGGAGCCGTACTCCCAAGTGCCGTTCTGGAAGAACACAGCCTTCTCAGCCAGGAACTCGTTGCGGGAGTCGTCGCCGGTCTTGGAGGCCAGCAGAGCCGGCTCGCAGGTGGAGTTGTTGATGTACAGATCCCAGATCTTCTTGTAGTTGTCCAGGTAGGTGCCCTTGATGGCGCCGGTGGTGCCGATGCCATCAGCCTTGTACTCGTAGTAGATCGGCATGTTGGCCAGGTGGGTCTTGAAGCGCCAGTCGGAGGAGCCGTCCATGCCGGCGGAAGAGAACGCGCCGTCCACGCCGAGCTCAGCCTTGCGGGCCTGGATGTCTTCGGCGACCTTCTTGAGGGACTCGAAGTTGGTGATGTCGGCGACGGTGTAGCCGGCCTTCTCCAGCAGCTTGGTGTTGGCGATGATGCCGTAGGTCTCGATGACGTACGCAACGCCCTTCACAGCGTCGCCTTCCTTCAGGGCGAAGGCTTCGTTGGTCAGGTGCTTCACCAGCTCGGTGCCGGCGAGATCGTAGCAGTAGTCAGTCCAGTTGGCCAGGCCGACCGGGCCGTTGACCTGGAACAGGGTCGGGCACTCGCTCTTCTCGATTTCGGACATGAGCGTGGTCTCGTAATCGCCGGAGGCGGCGGTCACGACGGTCACCGGCACGCCGGTCTTCTCGGTGTAGACCTTGGCCAGCTCCTGCCACTGAGCATCCTGCTCGGGCTTGAAGTTGAGGTAGTAGACGGAGGCGTCAGCGTAGGCGGTGGCCAGAGCCAGGCACAGCACCAGCGCGAGAGCCAGGGCGATGATCTTCTTCATAGTCAAAGATCTCCTTCCAAATTATTATATTCTGTACGGGCGCATCTCAGCTTCCCGCAAGCAGCACATTGGGCAGAAGCGAATAGATAACGTTTCCGGAAACGTTTCCGAAAATGCGTACAAATCCCTTCTGCGGAAAATATTATAAAATGGCTGAGGAAAGTTGTCAATAGCGAATTAAGCGATTGAACTTGTATACTACACAATTCACAAATTCATCTGACGACTGACGAGCAGAGGCCAATTTTCTGGGACGGATTGAAAAAAGGAGAATTTTCCGTTATAATATACAGGTTACGAAGATACAAGCAAGCACATGCCCTGCGCAAGTGATGATTCTGGAGGAATGCATATATGAAACTCGGCGTCGTCGGTCTGCCCAACGTCGGCAAATCCACCCTCTTCAACGCGATCCCCAAGGCCGGTGCGGAAGCGGCGAATTATCCGTTCTGCACCATCGAACCGAACACCGGCATGGTTGCCGTGCCGGATGAGCGTCTTGAGAAGCTGGCCGTGATGTACAACCCGAAGAAGAAGACTCCGGCCGTGATTGAGTTTGTCGATATTGCCGGCCTGGTCAAGGGCGCCAGCCACGGCGAGGGCCTGGGCAACAAGTTCCTCAGCCACATCCGCGAGTGCGAAGCGATCGTGCACGTGGTGCGCTGCTTTGAGGATGCGGACATCATCCGCCACGCGGACAGCCTGAATCCGCAGCACGATATCGAGACGATCAATCTGGAACTGATCGCTGCCGATCGCGACACCGTCGCCAAGCGTGCCGAGCGCGCGACCAAGATGCTCAAGACCGGTGACAAGAAATTCGCTGAGGAGAGCGAGCTGGGCAACAAGCTGCTTGCGCACCTGGACAACCTGCAGCCGGCGCGCACCTGCCCGATGACCGAGAAGGAGCGCGAGATTGCGCGCGAATGGTTCCTGCTGACCACCAAGCCGGTCATCTATGCCTGCAACATCAAGGAAGACGACCTGGGCAAGGAAGAGGACACCATTCCGGGCGTGCTGGATGTCAAGGCCATCGCCAAGGAAGAGAATGCCAAGGTGCTGGTCATCTCCGCGAAGATCGAAGAGGATATCGCGCAGATGGACGAGGACGAAAAGGCGATGTTCCTGGAAGAGCTGGGCATCGGCAAGAGCGGTCTGGACCGTCTGATCGCCGAGGGCTACGACCTGCTGGGTCTGATCTCCTTCCTGACTGCGGGCGCGGACGAGTGCCGTGCGTGGACGATCAAGAAGGGCACCAAGGCGCCGCAGGCTGCCGGCAAGATCCACTCCGACTTCGAGCGCGGCTTTATCCGCGCAGAAATCGTCGCCTTTGAGGATCTGGAGGCAAACGGCACCATGCTTGCCTGCAAGGAAAAGGGACTTGTCCGCTCCGAGGGCAAGGAGTACGTGATGAACGACGGCGATGTGACGCTGTTCCGATTCAACGTGTAATGCAAAAGGACCGCTTTCGCGGTCCTCTTTCTATTTAGTCATTAAGGAATCTTGAAGCCGCCGCGAAGCGAAGAAGGGGTCTGGGGACAATGTCCCCAGGCAGGTTTGGGCGGCAGCCCAACGTTCCCATGCGCGAAGCGCTGGATAAACAAGAAGCTCAGCGGAGCCATTAGGCGACAATTGAGCTTCCTGCATACTTCATCAGTGCGTTTTTCATTGAGCACAACAGGTTACGCGCTCAATAAAAACCACGCTTAAGAAGTATAGCGGAATCGTAATTGTCGCCTTCGGCTTCGCTCCGATTCTTGCTTTTTTCTTCGATTGGGCTACGTTGGGGATTTCATCCCCAAACCTCTGACAAGGGATTTCATCCCTTGACCCTTCTTCGCTTCGCGGCGGCTTTAAGCTGCCTTAGTAAACATTCTATCCATACTGCGCAGCAAAAAAGGCGTCCGGCTTTTGCCGGACGCCTTTTGTATCAGTCTACCACCGCGCCCTGCTCGCGAAGAACATCGCGCAGCGCCTGCACATCCACTTGGGCAGGCATCACATTTTCCCTCGCCGCCAGCGCAGCCGCAGCGCCCGCCGCATGGCCCAGCGCGCCGCAGCAGGGGCTGGTGCGCGTGGAAGCCTGCGCCTCGAATGTCGCGCTGATGTTGCGCCCCGCAGCCATCAGGTTCGCGATATCGCTGCTGATCAGGCAGCCATAGGGAATCGTGTAGTATCCGCCTTCACGAAGGAAGCGGCTGTCGGTTTCCGTGCCGTCCGCCGAATGGATATCGATCGGATAACCGTAGGCCGCAACGCCATCGTCGAACTTGCGCTCATCAAGAATGTCATATTCCGTCAGGGTATACAGGCCTGTCATGCGGCGCGAGGAACGCACGCCCACGCGCGGGCCGGTAAAGAGCAGATGCGTGTTTTCAAAGCCCGGAATGCGGCGCTTCATGAACTCAAACAACTCCCACACCTGACGGCGGCCTTCTGTCTCCGCGCGGCTGAGCGAGATCGGATCGACGGGATTCTCACCCAGAATACGGGTCATGTTTACGATGACCTCGTTTTCCCTGTCGGTTTCAAAGCAGAGTACGATATCACGATCGAACGTGATCTCACCGTCGGCAATCGCCTTCTTCATGATATCCTGATAGCCGGAAAAGGACAGCCGCGGCGCCTTTTTCTGGATACCCGCCTTGGGATAGAGGAACGGGAAATTCTCCGGATTCGTCTCCATCAGCGCGCGCACACAGCCGATATCAACGCCCGTGATCTTGTAGTTCATGGTCATCGGCTGATCCTTGCCGTCGCTGTCGCGGCCCTGCTTGTAGCTGGCGCCGGACATGGCGACCACATCCGCGTCGCCCGTCGCGTCGATATAGATCCTGCCGCAGATCTCAAACGTCTCGCCGCAGGAGAAGCAGCGCAGGCTCCTGATCAAGCCGTCCTGCATATTCACGCCGATAATCACCGTATGATAGAGCAGCTGCGCGCCGCTTTCCAGCAGCATCAGCTCCAGCTCGCGCTTCATGCCCTCGGCAGAAAAAGGCGTAACAGTATAGGTATAGCCGGTGGAATCGATGATATGGCCCGGGGAAAGGTTCTTTTTCTTCAGGCGCTCAATCATCTCATCCGTGATGCCGCGCACAGTCTGCTTCTCGCCCGCATGGAAGGTCATCATCGGGCCGGTACCCATCGCGGTCATGCTGCCGCCCGGATAGCCCTCTTCTTCCACAACCAGCACCTTTGCGCCCATGCGCGCAGCCGCAATCGCCGCCATGGAGCCGGCAATGCCCGCGCCGCAAACAATCACGTCATACGCATCCATGCATTTCATATGCTTGTTCCCTCCTCGCTCGTCTTACTTGAGGCCGGAATTGACCATGGCGTCGGTCACCTTCTCCTGGAAGAAAAGATAGACGATCATGATCGGCAGAACGGAGACCGTCGTCGCCGCCATCTGCAGGTTCCACTGCGGCTCACCGTAGGAGTCGTTGAAGTTATTCAGCGACAGCGGCAGCGTGAAATTCTCAATGCTGCTGGTAAAGACAAGCGGCTCAAGATAGGTATTCCACGCAGCCAGGAACGCCAGAATCGCACCGGAAGCGATGACCGGCTTAGCGATGGGCAGCATGATATGCCAGAAGGTGCCAAACGCATTCAGGCCGTCCAGCTTGGCCGCTTCTTCCAGCTCGAGCGGCACCGTCACGAAAAACTGACGGAACATGAACGCGGAGAACGCGCCCTGCGCGCCGAAGATCGGAATGAGCATCAGCGGCACAAGCGAATCGGAAAAGCCCCACTGGAGCATCTGGAAAAACAGCGGCACGATGATGACCTCAATGGGCATCATCAGCGCGGTCAGCAGCAGGATGAACAACACATTGCTGCCAGGGAAGCGCAGGCGCGCAAAGCCGTAACCCGACAGCGCGCTCACCAGCACGTTACCCACCGTGCCAATCAGCGCCACGAGGATGGAATTCATCAGATGGCGGGCAAAGGGCTGCACTTGGAAGATCTCAACGTAATTGACCCAGCGCCAGGCGCGCGGCAGCAGCGTAGGCTTTCCGAAAACCTGGGCGGCTGTATTGAGCGAATTGATCAGCATCCACCAGAAGGGATAGACGAACAGCGCCGCAACCACAACGAGCATGAGCACCTGGCCCACGCGGGCAAGATTCTTCTTAGTCCTCATAGTGCGACACCTTCTTTCTCAGCGCCCACTGAATGATGGTGAGAATCAGCACGATGACAAACAGCACGACGGCAATCGCGCTGGCATAGCCCGTGTTGAACATCTTGAACGCCTGATGGTAGATGTAATACACCAGCACCATGGTCGATCCCTCGGGGCCGCCGTCGGTCATCAGGCGGATGGTATCGAACACGCGCATGGAGCCGATCATGGTGACGATAGATACCATGAGGATCGTGGGCATGAGCAGCGGCAGCTTGATCTTGCGCAGCAGCACCCAGCTGCCCGCGCCGTCGATACGCGCCGCTTCGATAACGTCCTGCGGCATGTTCATCACCGCGCCGTAGAAGATGAGCACGTTGGTACCCAGATTCTTGAGCACGCGGTTGACAACCACAGAAACCATCGCCCAGCCCTTATCCGTCAGCCAGTTCGGGCCTGGAATGCCGACCAGAGACAGGAAGTAATTGACCGGGCCGGCGGTGCCGCTCTGCAACAGATATTTCCACACGATCGCCCAGGCCACGCCGGAGGTGACCACCGGCAGGAAGATGACCGTGCGGGTAAAGCGCGTGCCGAAGCCGCCGTCGCCCAGATACAGCGCCAGAAGCAGCGCGAGCACCAGGTTCAGCGGCACCAGCAGCACGGAAAAGACGAAGGTATTCTTGAGCGTCATCCAGAACAGGGAATCGTTCGTAAAGAGCTTAGTGAAGTTATCGATGCCGATGAAGATGTTCGTTCCGAAGAGCATGTTCTTGTTATGGAACGAATAGATGAACACGTTGACCAGCGGAATGAGCACGAAGAACGTGAAGCCGATAAGCTGCGGCAGCACGAACGCGTAGCCGGTCAGAGCCTCTCTGCGCCTGAGGCTGCGTGCGGCAGGGCTTTTTGTCATGGTGAAAGCCTCCGGTTTCTGGTTTTAGGATCAGGGGAACGTCAGGGCGGCCGCCCTGAAACCCGCCTGGGGACGTCGTCCCCATACCCCTTCTTCGCTTCGCGGCCGTTTTAAGCCGCCTTGTAGGGAAAAGGCTCTGCTCCTCCCTGTACGGGGAGCAAATGCAGCGATAGAAAAGCCGGCGGCAGCTGGGCTGCCGCCGGCATGGTTTCAGGCTTTTGTCAGGCAGAACGGATCAAAGATTACTGCAGATAGGTGCGGTAAACCTTGGCAACTTCCTGCATAATCTTGGCGACGTCGGCGTCCGCGTTCCACAGCTTGTCATACGCGATCTTGGCCTCAACCTCGATCTGCGGATAGAGCTGGTGGCTCGGCAGCACGCGGCCGGTGCCGATGGAAGCCGCAACAGCGGAAGCCATCTGCTCGGGCTTGATGCGCTCGTTGGAGGTCAGGAAGGCCTCGCTCTCCAGCACGGAGAAGCGGCACGGCGGCCAGATGCCCGCGATGCGCGCAGCGCAGGACTCGCTGGTCATGTAGGCAACCAGCTCAGCAGCCAGCTCGGCGTTCGGGCCCTTAGAGTAGGCGCCCAGAGCGGCCTGGCCGATAACCGGAACGTTGCCCGGCAGGGTGCACATCGCCCACTCCCACTCGACGCCGTCCAGATTGCTCACGCGGGAGATCTGGCTGCAGGTCATCGCGGCAGCGCCGGTGTAGAAGCTGCTCTCGTCGCCCGGAGGCACGATGGAGCCGTCCTTGTAGAGCATGTCGTGGAAGAGCTGCACAGCGGCGATGGACTCGGCAGAGTCGATCTTCACTTCGTAGTTCTCGTCCCATGCGTCGCCGCCCATCGCGCGGATGATCGGCAGCAGGGTGTGCAGCACGCGGCTGTTGTAGCCGTCGCCGTCAACAGTCTGATAGCCCCAAACGCCGGTCGCGTCCTTGATCTGCTTGGACACTTCGCGGAAGGACTCCCAGGTCCAGTTGCCCTCGGCGATCAGCTCGTCCGGGGTCTTCGCGCCGGCCTGCTTGAACAGATCGACATTGTAGAGCATCACGAACGGAGAGGTGGAGAACGGAACGGCATACACGTCGTCGCCGCCCTTCCACAGCTCAAGCGCCGCGGCGGAGATGTCTTCCGGGTTGTACTCGGTCAGCGCGTCGTTCAGCTTGGCCAGGTTGCCGGAAGCGATGAACGCCGGAGCAGAGGTCTCCAGAACCCAGTAGGCGTCCGGAGCGTCCTTGCCCTGCAGTTCGAGCAGCAGCTTGGTGTTGTACTCGTCAAAGGCGATGGACTCGAAGGTGTAGTTGATCTCGATGCCCTTCTTCTCGGCGAACTCCTGAACAAAGCCGCCCAGCAGCGCCAGCTGCGCTTCGTTGGAGGTCCAGGTCGCGATCTTCATGTTGACGGCCTCGGCGGACGCGCCCACGGTGAAGGTCACCAGCAGCATCACGACTGCCAGGATAGAGAGGAAACGTTTCATGATTCATGACTCCTTTCCACACGGTAACAGTGATTTGCACGCCTTGGCGTGCCCCATTATTTGTAGTATATCACAGAAAAAACACTTCGTCCCTAAACATAACAAACAATGATATAGCACAATATTGATATTACTGTTTGTTTTGTACTTGTATTCTAGTATTCATTGCACTCAGACGGTATTCGCCGGGCGTCAAGCCCGTCTCCTTTTTGAAGGCGCGGCAGAAATAGTTCGGATCGGCAACGCCCACGCGCTGGGCAATGGCGCTCACGCTCGCGCCGCTGTCGCGCAGGAGCCTAGCAGCCATGAGCATACGCTGGCGCTTGACATAGGCCATAATGCTCATGCCCATCTCCTTTTTGAACAGCCGGCATAGGTGCCCCTCGCTCATGAAGAAAACAGCGCTGATATCCCCCAACGAAATTTCGCCGGGCAGGCTCGCCTCGATGTAGCCCAGAATTGCGCGGACCGTACCGCTGCGCCCCTTGCCCTCGCGCACGGATTCCACCGCGTAGGGATCTCCCCCGTCCGTACCGGGCATGCCCGCGCCCGCGCGCAGAATCCGCTCACCGGCAAGCTCCGCAAAGTAGCGCAGCATCTCCCTGGACACCATGCTCTCGCGCACAAAGCTTTCGTAGCTCGCCTCCAGCCGCTCGCGCTGGGCAGGCGCCGCCTTCTCCCTCGCGCGCAGCATTTTCTGTCTGGATTGCGGTTCATCCTCACGTGTGATACCGCTGGCAAAGACCACGGCCAACAGACGGCCATTCTGGCAAACAGGCAGGATATATTCGCTTACGCCCATATGGCATGCGCCGAAAAACGGCTTCATACCGTTTCTGCGCAGCATCCACATCACCAGCTGTTTCTGCCTCATGCAGCGCGGCTCGCTGATGCAGCGCTTGACTGCCGTACAGTAGCCGCAGTCATGCTGCAGCATCAGGTACGGCAGGCTGAGCGATTTGCGCGCATAGGTCACGCCCGATACATCGTGCACGCACAGGTGCACGCCGAAGCATTCACGCGTTTTTTCCATCAGGCTGTGCAGCGTGTCCATATCATTCGCCCCTTTCTATTTTCATTATAGCATAAAAACAACCGGACAAAGCCTTTCTTTGTCCGGTTTGTGCTATTTCATGGTCCGTTCTGTGCAGCCAGCTTTGCCCTCTCTCGCCGGATGCCCTTCAGGATGATCTCCCTCGCCCGGGCCGCCTGTTCCTTTGTCGCAGTCTCCAGGCCCTTGAGCGGATAGGGAATACCCAGGCTTTCGTACTTGCTTTCACCCATCGTGTGATAGGGCAGCACGTCCAGCGCCTTAAGGTTTCTGAGCCTGCCGATAAAGCTGCCCAGGCGCAGCAACGCCGCCTCGTCATCCGTGATGCCCGGCACGAGCACATGGCGCACCCACAGCGGCACGTTTTTCCTTTCCAGATACTTCGCAAAAGCGAGAATGCTGGCGTTTGGCTGGCTCGTCAGTTCGCGATGAGCCGCGTCGTCGATGTGCTTGATATCCAGCATCACCAGATCGGTCAGCGCCATCAGCCGGTCCAGCTTTTCGTTATACGCCGATTCTCCATCGCGGTACGTGATGCCGGAGGTATCGATGCAGGTATGGATATCCTGCGCCTTTGCCAGCGTAAAAAGCTCCAGCAGAAAGTCGATCTGCAGCAGCGGTTCGCCGCCGGTGACGGTGAGTCCGCCCCGGGAATAGAACGCTTTGTTGCGCGTGTATTCGCGGATCAGCGCCTCGGGCGACATGCGCGTGCCCTTGCCGATCTCCCAGGTATCGGGATTATGGCAGTACTTGCAGCGCATCGGGCATCCCTGACAAAAGATGACAAAGCGCACGCCCGGGCCATCCACCGTGCCGAAGCTCTCCGTCGAATGAATGTATCCGTCCATAGACTCTGTTCCATTCTCCGATTAAAAGTATCTTAAAGCCGCGCGAAGCGAAGAAGGGAGTCTGAGGGATGGAATCCCTCAGGCGGGGTTTGGGGCTTGCGGCCCCAACGTCCCCCGTCCCTCGTATCAGATCTTGTCGTGGAACGTGCGGGAGATGACCTCATCCTGCTGTTCCTTGGTGAGCTTGATGAAGTTGACCGCGTAGCCGCTGACGCGGATGGTCAGCTGCGGATACTTCTCCGGATGCGCCTGCGCATCCAGCAGGGTTTCCTTGGTAAACACGTTCACGTTGAGATGATGGCCGCCCTTCTTGACATAGCCGTCCAGCAGCGCCACCAGATTGTCGATCTGATTATTCGTAGCCGTCATGGTCATACTCCTTTCTTTCACTCGTCGGCGTCCCCGTCCAAGCCCTCAAACAAGGTCGGATTGAAGCACGCGCCGCTGCCGCAGTCCAGATCCACGTCGATATCGCCGCAGAAGATCTGATCCTCCTTGCCCAGCGCGCCCGGGATGATGGAGAAGGTATTGGAAATGCCGTCCTTGGCGTCCTTGAACGGAAGCTTGGCAACGGAAGCCAGCGACGCAACCGCGCCGTGGGTATCGCGG
The DNA here is from genome assembly GCA_017397695.1 of Clostridia bacterium. The sequence continues at coordinate 6,119 of JAFQIF010000106.1, read as the reverse complement.
CGGTGCATCGGGTTCGCGCCCGGGGCAAACGCCTCGCCCTTCTTGCGGCCGTCCGGCGTGGAGCCGGTCGCCTTGCCGTAGACGACATTGGAGGTGATGGTCAGGATCGAGGTCGTCGGGATGGAATCGCGGTAGGTGTGGTTCTTGCGGATGTGCTCCATAAACCTGTGCACGATGCCGCGGGCGATGTTGTCCACGCGGTCGTCGTCATTACCATACTTGGGGAAGTCACCCTCGACTTCGTAATCCACCGCCAGACCGGTCTCGTCACGGATAACCTTAACCTTCGCGTACTTGATGGCCGACAGGGAATCCGCCACGACGCTCAGGCCCGCGATGCCCGTAGCGAACCAGCGGGTCACGTTTTTATCGTGCAGGGCCATCTGCAGGCGCTCATAGGAATACTTGTCGTGCATGTAGTGGATGACGTTGAGGGTGTTGACATACACCTCCGCCAGCCAGCGCATCATCGCATCGAACTTGTCCATGACCTCTTCATAATCGAGGTATTCCGCCGTAATCGGGGTGAACTTCGGACCGACCTGCTTGCGGCTGACCTCGTCCACGCCGCCGTTGATGGCATAGAGCAGGCACTTGGCCAGGTTTGCGCGCGCGCCGAAGAACTGCATCTCCAGGCCGATGCGCATGGAGGATACGCAGCAGGCGATGGCATAGTCGTCGCCGTGGGTAAAGCGCATCATGTCGTCGTTCTCATACTGGATGGACGAGGACTCGATGGACATCTTCGCGCAGTAGCGCTTGAAGTTATTGGGCAGATGGATGGACCAGAGCACCGTCAGGTTCGGCTCCGGGCTCGGGCCAAGGTTCTTGAGGGTATGCAGGTAGCGGTAGCTCATCTTGGTCACCAGATGACGTCCGTCGATGGCCACGCCGCCGATAGACTCGGTGACCCACTGCGGATCGCCGGAGAAGAGCTGATTGTATTCCGGTGTGCGGGCGAACTTGACCATGCGCAGCTTCATGATGAAGTGGTCGACCATCTCCTGAATTTCCTTCTCGGTGTACAGGCCCTTGCGCAGGTCGCGCTCAGCATAGATATCCAGGAAGGTGGACGTGCGGCCCAGGGACATCGCCGCGCCGTTCTGCTCCTTGATCGCGCCAAGATAGCCGAAGTACAGCCACTGGATGGCCTCCTTCACGTCCTTAGCCGGGCGGGAAATGTCGTAGCCATAGCTTGCCGCCATCTTCTTGAGCTCCTGCAGGGCGCGAATCTGCTCAGAAAGCTCCTCTCGCTGCTGGATAACCTTCGAATACATCGCGGAGCGGGTCTGCTCCTTCTGCTCGATCTTATCTTCGATCAGGCGATCCACACCATAGAGCGCCACGCGGCGATAGTCACCGATAATGCGGCCGCGGCCATAGGCGTCCGGCAGGCCGGTGATGATATGGCTGGAGCGGCAGGCGCGCATCTCCGGGGTGTAGGCGTCGAACACGCCGGCGTTGTGCGTCTTTCTGTGGATGGAGAAAAACTCACTCATCTCGGGATCGACTTCATAGCCATTGTCCTTGCAGGCCTTCTCCGCCATGCGGATACCGCCGTAGGGCATGAATGCGCGCTTGAAGGGCTTATCCGTCTGCACGCCGACGATCTTTTCCTTACTCTTGTCCAGGTAGCCCGGGCCATGAGAAGTGATGCTGGAGACGATCTTCGTATCCATATCCAGCACGCCGCCCTTGGCGAGCTCTTCCTTCGTCAGCTCACAGACCTGATTCCACAGATCAAGGGTATCCTGCGTCGGCTCCTCCAGGAAGTCCTCGTTGCCGTCGTAGGGGGTGTAATTATGCTGAATGAAGCTGCGGACATTGACCTCACGGCACCAGGTGGCCGTCTCAAAGCCTTCCCACTCTTCAAACTGATAGTCCATGTAATCCAGCTGATCCATAATCCCACTCCTTTTCACAGATATCAATATCGTTAGTCAAAACTAACAATCATTAAAGAATAAACATGTTTTTCCTGTCCTCTGCATGAATCTGCATGAACGTTTATTCTTCTTTTCCAAATATTGCAACAGGATCCGCACACAGCGAATTCCCGGCACATCATATCACACTCCTTTCTTTTTTTCAATAGCTGCTCAAATAGTCTGCGAGATGTACTGTGTTCTCATACGCAGAAAAACAGTTGGCAGGTTCTTGCCATATATATCATGTTCGTCAGAATTTATAAACGCATCTGTGCAGCACGAATCAAATCCTACTGATCCGAACTCCAAGGAGCTCAGCAAGAATCAGAATTTCATAGAAAGCCTTGTATACATGAATTTAAATGCCGTTTCAAATATACAATTGCGAAACACAATATAACGAGATATAATAAACCTGTTGTATTGTAAATTATACTTTATTTCTATCCAGTCCAGGAGATGTTTAGATGCAAAGAATTTGAAAAATCTTAACAAGAAACGCATCATACTCGGCTTTATATTGTCAATAGGATGCTTTGCTGCTTGTTACCTTTTCAGCGGTTCATTTTTAAAAAGTGCAGTTCTCGCTTCCTGCTTTGCAATCATCGGCTGCATTCAGATCAGGATTCCTGCAGTATTTTGCGTCCCTGTCACACTGGCATCCTTTTTTATCACAGGTGCAGGGTCCTTATTTCTTTCTCAATTTGTTCAAAACGAAGGATTTGCCTCTTTGATAGGAAATGCGGCCTTGGAGGGCCTATGCTGTTGTACCTTTTTTACATGTATCCTGTATGTAATATTCCCCTCTATCCGGTTCAGTACCATTGGCGTAGCAGGTATTACGCTTTTTCTCTCCACTGCCAACTGGTTCGTCTATCATTTCCGCGGCAGTGAAATTGTTCCCATTGATTTAATTTCACTCGGCACTGCGATGAACGTAGCCAATCAATATAACTTTACCATTACCGCCAACATCGTTTATTCCTGGGTACTGTTTGCACTTGTTAGTTTTGCTGTCTTCAGCATTCAGATTCCTTCCATGGCACGAAAATCCAGATCCTATATCCTCACGCTGTTCTGTACGATTGCAATAGGCCTATGTTTTGTCAATATGACCAAGAATTCCATAGCTATTCATTTTGGCAATGGAGGAACCTATTATAAAGGCTATATTCTGAACTTTACTCTGTCAATGAAAGAACTCTTTGTCAAAAAGCCGGACGGCTATTCCAAAGAAAGCGTAAAGCAGATCATCTCTGAATATTCAGATACAGGCAACAGCACGATGCAAAGCCAGTATCCGGATATTATTGTCATTATGGATGAAGCGTATTCCGATCTCAGTGTTCTGGGCAGCAATTTTCACACCTCCGAACCTGTTTCTCCTTTCATTCAATCCCTGAATGAAAACACAGTGCGCGGTTATGCCCTGTCTTCTGCATACGGCGGCAGAACAGCCAATTCTGAATTTGAATTTCTGACGAGCGCCACGCTTTCTTTCACACCTCCGGGAACAATCGGTTATCAGCAGTACATCGACGAACAGGCTTACTCTCTGACATCCATACTTAAAAGCAGAGGGTATAACACCATTGCAATGCATCCCTTCCTTTCCAATGGCTGGAAACGCAACACCGTCTGGCCCAGACTGGGTTTTTCCGAGTGCTACTTCCTTGAAGATTTTCCGCAAAAAAACTGATGCGTGGTTTTGTAAGCGATCAGGAAATGATGGAATTTGTCATTGATACCATTGAACGCCAAACTCCGGATACACCGCTGTTCCTATTTGGTGTAACAATGCAGAATCACAGCAGCTATAATTATCAAGGTGAAGATTTTACTGAAACCATATTCGCCCAGGGATATTCTCAGAATTATCCCGATGCAAATCAGTATCTTACACTGATCCATGAATCCGATAAAGCTGCTGAACACTTGATTCATTATCTGTCTGAATCTGATCGGAATACCGTTCTTTTATTCTATGGTGATCATCTGCCTGCTCTTAATTCCCATTTTTACGAAGAAATTCACGGTTCTCCTTTCAATACGCTGAACGAACAAATGCGACACTACAAGGTTCCATTCTTTATCTGGGCAAACTTTGATATTGAGGAGCGTATCGTTGACTGTACCAGCCTCAATTATCTCTCCACACTGCTGTTTGAATCCATTGGACTCGAACTGACCCCCTATCAGCGCTTCCTTCAGGATGTCCGCGAAGTAATTCCATCGATCAATATGGAAGGCTATTATTCGACAGATTCCGGTTCCTATCTGCCGATTGACGATGCTCAGAATCACGAAGCATTTTGGCTGAACCGCTATCAGCAGATTCAGCATACCTATCTGTTTGGCAAACCGGATCCCTCATTCTATGGCGTTCAAAACTGATTTTTTATTCAGGAAAGGCGTCAGACCCATACGCAGAATCCTGTTCATCTGCCACAACGAGTTGCTTTTATGCGAACAGAAATCCAAGCTTTGCAAAAACAATACAAAGATAGATCGTTTCAGCCTGTACAGGACAATCCTGTATGATCATATCATATAAAAGGAGCTGGGGACATGTACTACAGAGCAAGCGGAAAAGCAGTATGCGCGGACGTGATTCCATATTATGAGGACGGCGTATTCTATCTGTTTTATTTGCGGGACCTCCGTGAGGGCGGATATGCGCATGGAGATCCGGTTTCCTGGTGCCTGCTGACGACCCGGGATTTTGTGACCTATGAGGAGCACGGCGTTGTCATCCCCCACGGCACAAAAGACGATCAGGATTTTAAGGTGTTCACCGGCAGCTGCAGCAAGTGGAATGGAGAATACTATATTTTCTATACCGGAGACAATCCCTATAAGCTCGGCACGGACGACCCGGCGGAGAAAATCATGCTGGCCAAGAGCGACGATCTGCTCCACTGGCACAAGGTAGAAGACTTTATGCTGCAGGCGCCGGACTGTATAGACATGCATGATTTCCGGGATCCCTTTGTCTACTACGACGAAGAGATGCGCAAGTACTGCATGCTTCTCGCCGGCCGTGCCAAGAGCGAAGACCCCAGCGATTGCAGGGGCATTACCATGCTGTTCTGCTCAGACGATCTGAAGAACTGGACAATGGCAGAGAAGCCCTTCTATGCCCCCTCTGCATTCTTCACCCACGAATGCCCGGATCTGTTCAAAATGGGCGACTGGTGGTATCTGATCTTCAGCGAATTCAGCGACAAGACGGTCACCACATACCGCATGGCAAAAAGCCCCTTGGGGCCCTGGATCACGCCGAAAGTTGATAATTTTGACGGCAGCCCGTATTATGCGGCCAAAACCGTATCCGACGGCGCGCATCGGTATCTCCTCGGCTGGAATCGCATCCACGATAAGGAGATGGACGACAACGCCGGGCAATGGGGCGGCACCATCGTTCCCCATGAGCTGGTGCAGGCGGAGGACGGCACGCTGCACGTGAAATGTCCTGAAAGCATCCGCAGCATGTATCAAACGGCGGTCTCCCTGACAGATGGATATACCTTAGGCAACGTCAGCCCGCTTGACAGCGGCTGGCAGATCGGCAGCAACGATACGCGCAGCATAAAGCTGCTGGGAAAGATGCCTGAAAATTGCAGGCTGGAAATGGACTTCACCCTTTCGGACGAAGTTGGAGAATTCGGCATCCTGCTGCGCACAAGCGTTCATGAAAACAAGTACTACGCCGTAAAATTCGAGCCCAAATTCAATCGCCTGTCTTACGAAAAGAGGCCCAGGCCGAATTCGCTTGTCCATACCCTGGTATCCCACGAGCGTTATTGTCCGGTGATGCCGGGCAAAAAGAACCATCTGGTGATCATCGCAGAAGGCAGCGTGCTGGAAGTCTATGTGAACGACGGGATCGCCATGAGCGCACGCATGTTTGACCACAAGGAGGGCGAAATCGGACTGTACGCGCTGCATACTGCCGTGAAATTTGAAAATATTGCTCTGATGAAGTAAGATGGATCCCTCCGTTATTCCCCTGTTTTAAGGAGATATAAAACCATGCACAGAATCCTGTTTATCTGCCACGGCATAAGCTGACGTTTGCCTCAAAAAAGTGAGATATTCTTTGATTTCCTGACGACTTTTGATCCTCCCGTACGACAAATTGTACGACAGAAGGCCCAATTTTTCCTGATATGACAAGGAAAAATTCACTTT
>JAFQIF010000105.1 GCA_017397695.1 Clostridia bacterium | reverse complement strand
ATAAGAAGCCAGGTTTCCATATAGTTGGAGGCCATATTCCACGGAAATGTTCGAGACTTCAAGAATTACCTCCGGAGTGTTACGCCTGCTGAACGGAATATCCGAAAGCGGGTACTTTGCCAAAGCTCCTTCGGGCATACCGGCACCGTTTCCATAGATTTCCTCCAGATAGCCGAAATACTCCACAGCTTCTGTCCAGCGCTCATTCCAAAGGCAGAATTTTCCGGCGAGATAGAGTCCCAAAGCTGCTCCGCAACGATACTGCTGACGATTCTCATCCGAATTGGTAGGCTTCCAATCAAGTGCCTTCTTTTCTACTATCCAAGTGTTCAGGTCATTGATCAGCGAATCACGTATGTCATATGCCGACATCCTCGGAAGTTTGGATATAATCACGTCCTGCTCGACGGACAGAACAGTCGCCACGACCTGAACGTCGTTGCGGATACCCTTATTGAACAGCGGGCGCAGCGGACGGTCGATCAGACGGGAGGTCAGCGTCGCCTTCTCAGAGGGACGGCCCTCGCGCTTGATGAAGCCGCCCGGGATCTTGCCCACAGCATACATCTTTTCTTCAAAATCCACGCTCAGCGGGAAGAAATCCTGACCCTCGCGCGGCTTCTCGGCGGCAGTCGCATTGACCATGACGACAGTGTCGCCCAGGCGGACGATCACAGAGCCGTTCGCCTGACCGCAATACTTGCCAAACTCCAGGGACAGCTCGCGGCCAGCCAGCTCAGTGGTATACACCTTGAACATTTTGGGGAATCTCCTTTCAACTCACACACAACACACACACTTTGAGCACAATCCTCCGTTCTGCGCATGCGATTGATCACCATCGGCCTCTGTCGAGGATCATTCAATTCGGCATCAGTTCGTCGGAATTGCTGCCGGCATTCCGCCGGCGCTCAAAAAAACCGTCGTCTGGAAGACCACGCCCCCAAACGACGGTCATCTGGGACAGAGCCCGATTTTTTAAAGCAAAGCCCGGAATATGATTACTTGCGCAGACCCAGCTTCGCAACCAGAGCACGATAGCGCTCGATGTCGATGCGCTTGAGGTACTCCAGCATGCTGCGGCGCTGACCAACCATCAGCAGCAGACCACGATGAGAGTGGTGATCCTTCGCATGATCCTTCAGGTGGGCGTTCAGGTGATTGATGCGAGCGGTCAGCAGCGCAACCTGAACCTCGGGGGAGCCGGTGTCACCCTCGTGACGGGCATATTCCTTGATGATAGCTTCCTTCATAGCCTTATCCATGGATAAAGACCTCCTAAAAAATATTTTGCCAATCGCCGCAAGCATAGTATGACGTTCGGAGAATCGCCAAACTGCGCATGCGGTTCAGACCGAAAGATATTGTAACACCAAAGGGCCGTTTTGTAAACAGAACTTCTGCGTTTTTTGCAAATTAATTTGCCGTTTTTCTCTTCTTTCCGCCTTTCTTTTTTCTATATATTCTTTGCGTTTTTTCCAATTCCGTTATGGAGGCAGACAGATGCGATACGCAAACGCCCGAACCCGCCTTTACCGAAAACAGAATTTGCCAAAATCGATTTTTCTGCATAATTACAGGATCATTTTTTCAAAAAAACAAAAAATATTTTGACTTATTTGCAAGTTCCTGATACAATATATGCAATCTATAATGCAGAGGAGATACTCTCTATGGAAAATCGTGAGCGTCTGTCTTCAAGACTCGGCTTCATCCTGCTGAGCGCCGGCTGCGCCATTGGCTGCGGCAACGTATGGAAGTTCCCCTGGATGACCGGCCAGTACGGCGGCGGCGGCTTCGTGCTGATCTACGTCCTGTGCCTGCTCGTCCTTGGTCTGCCCGTCATGGTGATGGAATTTGCCCTGGGCCGCGCCTCTCAGGCAAGCCCGGTGCGCATGTACCAGAAGCTTGAAAAGCCTGGTCAGAAATGGCATATCCATGGCTACTTTGCCCTGTTTGGCAACATCTGTCTGATGTCCTTCTACACCGTCGTAGCCGGCTGGATTCTGTACTACTTCATCAGCTTCCTTACCGGAAACAACGCTGATCTGGGCTTTGTCTCCATGATCACCAACCCGAGCCTGAACATGATCTACATGGGCATCGTGGTCGTCCTCGGCTTCCTTGTGCTCAGCTATAACCTGCAGGGCGGCCTGGAGCGCATCACCAAGGTGATGATGGTTGCGCTTCTGATCCTGATGATCGTGCTGGCTGTCAACAGCGCGACGCTGTCCGGCGCGAAGGAAGGCCTGACCTTCTACCTGCTGCCTGACTTCTCCAAGATCGACGCTAACGTAATCGTCGGCGCGATGAATCAGGCGTTCTTCACGCTGAGTCTGGGCATTGGCTCCATGGCCATTTTTGGCAGCTACATCGGCAAGGAGCGCAGCCTGATGGGCGAGTCGATCAACATCATCATTCTCGACTCCTTCGTCGCCATCATGGCTGGCCTGATCATCTTCCCCGCCTGCTTCACCTACAACGTTGAGGTCGGCGCGGGCCCGTCCCTCCTCTTTGATACCATGGCCAGCGTGTTCAACAACATGGCGGGCGGCCGCTTCTGGGGTGCCCTGTTCTTCCTGTTCATGGTGTTCGCTGCGATGTCCACCGTTCTGGCCGTATTTGAGAACATCCTCGCCTGCGTGCGCGAGATCACCGGCTGGAGCCGCCCGAAGGGCTGCATCATCTGCGGTATCGGCCTGTTCATCACTTCCACCACCACAGCGCTCGGCTACAGCGTGTTTACGTTCCAGCCGTTTGCCGACGGTTCCGCGTGGCTGGATTTCTGGGATTTCCTGGTTTCCACCAACCTGCTGCCCATCGGCTCTCTGATCTTCGCCGTCTTCTGCTGCAACAAGCGCTACGGCTGGGGCTGGGATAACTTCATCAAGGAAGCCAACGCCGGCAAGGGCCTGAAGGTTCAGCCTTGGATGAAGCCGATCTTCTGCTACGTCGTTCCCTGCGCGATCATCGTGCTCTACATCACCGGCCTGATCAACTTCGCCTGGAAGTAAGCAAACCACTTCCAAATCGCACAAAAGCCAAGCTGCATACAGCTTGGCTTTTTCTTATTCACCTGCTCACTTCAATTCCGGCAACAAACATCACTCAGCCTCGCAGGCCGCGCTGTAGAATATGACAAGCCCCGCACTGAGCAATGCGCCGCCGATGATATCGCTAAGCCAATGCACGCCCGATACAAGTCTGAGCGCAATCATTCCAGTCGTATAAGCAGACATTACCAGGAGCACATACCGCCGGAATACTGCATGGTGAATGCGGGCTTTCATCTGCATCATGGCTGTAAGCATGACACACAGCACAAGCATCGTCGTTGACGACGGGTAGGATGCCTCCAGAATCCCCTCAATCAGCACCGGTCTGTAGTTCACGACAAACACTTCAAAAATCAAATATACCGTCAGCACAGCCAGATAAAAGCCGCCAAGTATAAGGATGCTGCGATCCACAGCCAACAAACGCTTGCGCTTTATCCACTGCACACCCCCCAGACAGGCAAAGCCCAATACAAAGCCAACCGGCACGATGCTCAGCCAATCTGTGAGTACATATAGTCCCATATGTATGCCGGTAAGCCTGTGAACGAGCCCATTGAGCGCCGCCAGGCCGACACACGATTTCAGCGGCCCGATCGGCTGGACGTCAACCACAAGTACGATTGCTGTCCACAGACAGAAAGCCGACAGCAATCCTCCTGCCATACACGATCGATTTCGCGTCTTCTTGTTCATTCTCCCGTTTCTCCTTATTTGCGTATTGGGCTTCTGCCCGAATACACTGTACACACAGGATCTCCAGTAACACAAGAAATGCACTGTCACATCCGCGCTACGTTCTGTATCACGGCCATTTGATCAGCATCAATCCTTTGATCATGAGAAAAACAAACAACATCCCCGCCGCGTACGGCTGTCGGCTGATGATAAACAGGAGCACTGCCGCCGTATGAAGCGACAGCGACAGCTTGATTTTGCTGCGCATCCAGAAAGCTCCGCTGTGCAGCGCCAGCATAAGCAGACCACAAACGACAATGCTGACAATCAAAGCAAAATACGCTGCTCTCAGTCCTGTGCCAATGCTATTCAAGGCCAGGAGTGAAACGCAGCGAATCATCCCCTCTGTCTGCTGGCCAAATAGCGGCAGGACCAGAAACATGGCACTGCTGCAATCCAGCAGACCAAAGACCCGATCACGCGTGCAGCTCTCTTTCTGCTGCTGATCCTCTTCGGCAATACCGAGCACCTCGTCGCCGGAGAGAAGCTCATCGATGCTCACTGAGAAAAACTTTGCAAGCTCTTTGAGGGAATCGATATTCGGATATCCCCTGCCTGATTCCCACTTTGAAATGGCCGCGCGGGAAACATAAAGCTGCTGTGCAAGTTCTTCCTGTGTTATGGCTTTCTGCTTTCTCAGTTCCTGCAGTTTTTCATTGAATTCCATCATACCCACTCTTTCTGAAAACGACCTTGCATGGTAAATTCGAATAGATTACTGATTTCATTGTACCATCGGTCATGAAAACTGCCAAGCACAGCGCAGCTGATGAGTCTGTTACTTTTCGTATACATAGAAAAAAGCGGCCAGCCGGCCGCTTTGCTCTGCAATTAAAGCTTCCGCACCGCCTCACGGAAATACGCAATCGTCTCCTCACGATTGAGCATGACCGCCTCACGCAGTACATCAAGGCTATCAAACTTCTTCTCCCCGCGCAGGCGCTTGAAGAAGAGCAAACGCATATGGCAGCCGTAGAACTCCTCGCCCTCGTAGCCGATCAGATTTGCCTCGACGGTCATTTTGCTGCCGCCCGGCGCAGTCGGATGCTCACCGATATTCACAGCGGCCATATACCAATCCTCACGTACATAGGCCAGCGCAGCATAGACACCCTTGGGCGGCAGCGCCTGGCTGGGGTCCCAGCGCAGGTTGGCCGTCGGGAAATCAAGCCGGCGGCCCAGCTTCTTGCCATGCTCTACCACACCACAGAGCGCATACGGCCGCCCCAGCAGCCGGCCCGCCGCCTCCATCTCGCCCTTCAGAATTTCAGCGCGGATACGTGTGGAAGATACCGGAAGACCGTCCATCTGCACTTCATCCACAACATGTGTCTCAAAGCCATACTCGCGTCCAAGGCGGATCATATCCTCTGCCTTGCCTGCACCCTTACAGCCAAAGGAGTAATTGAATCCGATGACAACATGTCGGGGATGCAGTGCATCCACAAATGTACGGACAAACGCCTCCGGCGACAATGCGGCATATGCCTTGTCAAACGGGCGAAGCACGGCAACATCCACGCCCAGTTGCGCAATCGCCTGAATCTTCTGAGAACGGGTTTCCAGCTGCGGCGGCACGCGATCCGGCGCAAAAGTCGCCATGGGATGGGACGAAAACGTATAGACTACGCTCGTCAGATCATGCAGTGCGGCCAATTCGTTCGCCTTACGCATCAGCATGGCGTGCCCTTCGTGGACGCCATCGAACATGCCGAAGGCAATGACAGTTTCACCGCCGCGCCACTGCCGCTCATGAGTTAACAGTTTCATTGCTCTTATCCTACCCCAGCTTACTCCAGAAGCATTGCTTCGAATTTCATATGATCATCCCGCATCCTGCCGATGCCGGCAAACTGATCATTCAGATACAGACGAACCGGGCGATCGTCCGGAATCTCGCCGCACAGTTCTTTTCGGGTAAGCGCGTTGCCATTGCGCACAAAACGTTCCGCCCACGCAACAACGTCTACGCGCGGCACATGCGCAAGCGGTCTATCCATCGCCACAAGCAGCGAAGAAAGATTATCGCATGCTTCAATCTCTTCGATGGTATGTGCGTCATCCAACGCGAACATGCCCGTCTGCGTGCGCAGCAGCAGGCCCATATGGGCACCCGTACCCAAAGCAGCACCGATATCATGACACAAGGTACGGATATACGTGCCCTTTCCGCAGCGAACGCGGATGATATAGCTGCCATCATCAAGTACGTGCATCACATCGATGGCATGCACCTGCGTGGGCCTGGGCTGGATCTCGATCTCTACACCCTGGCGGGCCAAATCGCACAGCTTCTGTCCATCGCGCTTGAGCGCGGAGAACATCGGCGGCACCTGCATGATATCACCGATAAACTGCGGCAGCACAGCTTCAAGCTGTGCAAGGCTTGCTTTTTCGCCGTTTCCGGCAATGATTCTGCCATGAGCATCCTGCGTATCGGTTGCATAGCCCGGCTTAAGCTGGGCCACATATGTCTTTTCCTTCTCAACCAGATAATCGAACAGGCGGGACGCCTTGCCGATCATCAGCGGCAGCACGCCCGACGCCTCGGGATCAAGCGTGCCGGCATGGCCGACTTTGGTGCCCCGGGGCAGCCTGCGGCGCACGCGCACAACGACATCGCTGGACGTCATGCCCGGCGGCTTGAGCACACAGAGGAATCCGTTCATCGTATCTCTCCTCTTGGGGCTGCTGCCCCAAACCCCGCCTGAGGGATATGATCCCTCAGACTCCCTTCTTTGTTTCGCGGCGGTTTGAAGCAGCAATCCTTATCCTCTTCGCTGCGCACATGCGCGCAGCGATGGAGGGTGCAGGGATAATATCCCTGCCAGGGGTGTAGGGACGGAGTCCCCGCACATCCTCCTGTTTATCCCATCTTCTTTTTCATCGCCGCAAGAACAGCAGCAACCGCTTCGTTCATCGGCATATGCATCGTTACACCGGCAGCCTGCGCATGACCGCCACCGCCAAACTGCTTGGCAATATCATTAACTGTATCAGGTTCCACAGCACGCAGAGAAAGCTTTACACCATCCTCGCGCTGTGTAGCAAGGATCGCCATGCGCACGCCTTCTACCTCAAGCGCCTTATTCACCAGACCATTGGTCTGGCCGTAATCCGCTTCGGCTTCAAGCATATCATCATTGGTCAGTTCAATCACTCCGACCTGCCCATCCAACTCAAAGCGCATATTCCGATAAGCGATGCGCGTGAGATTCACGGATGCGCGGGACTGCGTGCGGTAAAGCACGCGCGTGATGTAGGAGACATCCACGCCCAGTGCGCGCAGTTTTCCTGCCACCTCAAAGGCCAGAGGCGTGGTATACGGATACATAAAATGGCCCGTATCGGTAGACATACCCGTCATCAAGCATGTGCCTATCTCCTGCGTCATTGTTACGCCCAGCGCAGCAATCACCTCATACGCCAACACACAGCAAGAGCACTCGTCACCGCGCACATAATTCACATCGCCATAGCACGGGTTGGTAGCATGATGATCGATGACCATGCGCATCGGTGCGCTGTCAAAGATCGCATCTGCCTTGCCAAGGAGCTGATGGTCGCTCACATCTACAGCGACAACCGTATCATACAGACCACTCGTCTGTTCCGGCTTTAAGAATGCATCAATGCCCGGCAGATACGCCAGGGACCGGCTTGCTTCACCATCACAGATCACATCCACGGCTTTGCCCAGCGACAAAAAAGCAAGGCGCAGCGCCAGCGTCGCGCCCACTGTATCCCCATCCGGGGATACGTGAGCGATCAGCGCCATACGCTTCGCCTTGCGTGCCTGACAAAGCCAATCCTCGAGATTATTCCTCATCGGACTGACTGCCCTCCGTCTTTCTCACCTCATTGAGCAGGCTGGCGATATGCACACCATACTCAATCGTCGTATCCAGCTCGAAGAGGAGCTCCGGCGTATAGCGAAGCTGTACCCTGCGGCCGATATTATGGCGGATAAAGCCCGCCGCGCTTTTGAGCGCCTTCATCATCGGCTCGCGCTTTTCCTCTTCATAAACGCTGACATAGACCTTCGCATAGCGAAGATCGCGCGTCACATCCACGTGCGTGATAGAGAACATGCACTGCGTGCGCGGATCGGATACATCCTCACGGATGATCCTCTCCGTCTCACGCATGATCTCCGACGCAATGCGGTCTGTGCGCTCAAACTGCTGCTGTTTTGCCAAACTGATTACCTCGAATCAAATTAACCCTGTGCTCAGCGCGGAATCTCTTCCATGATGAAGCACTCGATGATGTCGCCTTCCTTGATATCGGAGTAATTCTCCAGCGTCACGCCGCACTCGTAGCCATCCTTGACCTCCTTGACAGCATCCTTGAAGCGCTGCAGGGACGTGAGCTTGCCCTCGTAGACGACGATGTTGTCGCGCATCAGGCGCACCTGCGCATTGCGCTGGATGAGACCGTCGGTGACATAGGAACCGGCGACGATGCCGACATTGGTGATCTT
>JAFQIF010000104.1 GCA_017397695.1 Clostridia bacterium | reverse complement strand
CAACACCGATGCTGTCAACTTCGGTACCCGCGTGACCATCGTTGATCTGGACGATGAGGATCAGGAAGAGGAAGAGTACACCATCGTCGGCACCTCCGAGTCCGATCCGGCGAACGGCAAGCTCTCCAACGAGTCCCCGGTCGGTGCCGCGCTCATCGGCGCGCACGTGGGCGATACCGTTTCTGCGATTACCCCGGGCGGTGTTCGCCGTCTGCGTGTGATCAACATCGCGCTCTAATTTACGACCACAGAGAGGATAATTACCGTGGCAGAAGAAATCATGATGAACGCGCCGGAGCTCAGCGAACAGGAGCAGATTCGACGCGCCAAGCTGCTGAAGTATCAGGAAGAGGGGCAGGATCCCTTTGTCATTACGAAATTTGACCGCACCCATACCTCTGTCCAGATTCTCAGCAGCTTTGACGAGCTGGAGAATCAGGAGGTTGTGATTGCCGGCCGTATGATAGCCCGCCGCATCATGGGTAAGGCGTCCTTTGTCCATCTGCTGGACGGTGAGGGCAAGATTCAGGCCTATGTCCGCCGTGACGATGTGGGCGAGGACGTGTATGCGGACTTCAAGACCATGGATATCGGTGATATCATCGGCGTTGCGGGCACTGTTTTCCGCACCAAGACCGGCGAGATCTCTATTCATGCGACAAAGCTGACTCTGCTTTCGAAGTCTCTGCATGTGCTGCCGGAGAAGTTCCATGGCCTGACGGATACCGATACCCGATACCGCCAGCGCTATATCGACCTGATCGTCAATCCGGAGTCCAAGGACACCTTCATCAAGCGTTCCAAGATCATCTCTACCATCCGTCAGTATCTGGATGGTCAGGGCTTCATCGAGGTCGAAACCCCGATGCTGGTGAGCAATGCCGGCGGCGCTGCTGCTCGTCCGTTTGAGACGCATTTCAATGCGCTTGACGAGGATGTGAAGCTTCGCATTTCTCTGGAGCTCTACCTCAAGCGACTGATCGTGGGCGGCATGGACAAGGTCTATGAGATTGGCCGCGTCTTCCGTAACGAGGGCGTGGATACCCGCCACAATCCGGAGTTCACGCTCATGGAGCTCTATCAGGCCTATACCGATTACCATGGCATGATGGACCTGACCGAGAACCTCTATCGCCATGTGGCCAAGACCGTGCTGGGCAAGACCACCATCGTCTATAATGGCGTAGAAATGGATCTGGGCAAGCCGTTTGAGCGCATCACCATGCTGGATGCGGTGAAGAAGTATTCCGGCGTGGACTTCAACGAGATCCATACGCTGGAGGAAGCGCGTGCTATTGCCAAGGAAAAGCATGTCGAGTTTGAGGAACGCCATGGCAAGGGCGATATCCTGAATCTGTTCTTCGAGGCTTTTGTTGAGGAGCACCTGATTCAGCCGACTTTCGTCATGGATCACCCGATTGAGATCTCTCCGCTGACCAAAAAGAAGCCGGAGAATCCGGAATATGTTGAGCGCTTTGAGTTCTTCATGAACGGCTGGGAGATGGCCAACGCCTACTCAGAGCTCAACGATCCGATCGACCAGCGTGAGCGCTTCAAGGCGCAGGAGATCCAGCTGGCCAAGGGCGACGAGGAAGCCAACACCACCGATGAGGACTTCCTCTATGCGCTGGAGTTGGGTATGCCCCCGACGGGCGGCATCGGCTTCGGCATCGACCGCATGGTTATGCTGATGACTGACAGCCAGGCCATTCGCGACGTGCTGCTCTTCCCGACCATGAAGTCCGTGGGCGGCAGCAAGGTGAAGAAGGAAGCCAAGCCGGCAGAGGTCAAGGCCGAGGAAGCACCTGCTGCTCCGGTTGTGGAAGAGAAGATCGATTTCTCCAAAGTCGTCATCGAGCCGCTGTTTGAGGAGACCGTCGACTTTGAGACCTTCTCCAAGTCCGACTTCCGCGCCGTGAAGGTGCTCGCCTGCGAGGCCGTCAAGAAGAGCAAGAAGCTGCTGCAGTTCACGCTCGACGACGGCACCGGTAAGGAGCGCACCATCCTCAGCGGCATTCATGCGTATTATGAGCCGGAAGAGCTGGTCGGCAAGACCCTGCTGGCCATTACCAACCTGCCGCCCCGCCCGATGATGGGCATTGAGTCCTGCGGCATGCTGATCTCTGCCGTGCACACGGAGGAGGGCGAGGAGAAGCTCCATCTGCTCATGCTCGACAATCACATCCCGGCCGGCGCCAAGATGTATTGATTCTGCGCGGCCGATCAGGGAAGACCGGGAACACGCGGAAGCGTCATTCTTTCTGATCGCGCACCAGTTTTTGCTGCGATCAGAGGTCGCGCTGCCTGTGTCTAAGATCATATTTCAACTGCCGCGCAGCTCTGTTTCGGCTTTGCGCGGCAGTTTCTTTTTGCCTGTTTGCGGGCAAACGATTAACCGGACAAAAATCGTGGTTGATCAAACGCGCTTCGCGTGGTATCATAATATGACGATACGCACAGGAGGCCTGACAATGGCAGAGAATCGCAAAAAATGGCTGAAGAACCATTGGGCTTACAGCTGGTGGAAATATATGGCGATGGCAATCATCAGTGTGATGGGCGTCAATCTTCTCTTCACGACCACGGCATACAGAGCGCCGGAGCACAAGAAGATTGAGGTCTATGTCCTCAATTCCTATGTGGATGCTGCCGCGCTGGATAGTGACTTCAGGCCGCTGTTCTTTGAGGCGCATCCGGATCAGGAAGAGTTGGCCATCATGAATGTCAATCTGTCTGCAGATGATATGTATGTGCGCATGCAGTATACGACATATGTGGCGGCACAGCAGGGCGATGTGATGCTCCTTCCCAAGGCGGAGATTGAAAAGCTGGCGGAGAGCGGTGCGGACAACGCGTTCCTGGAACTATCGCCCTATATCGAAAGCGGGCTGATCAATCTGAGCGGAATTGGGGGCGAGACGCTCTTGCTGCCGGACAGCAGCGGTGTTCAGGGCGTATATGGCGTCGCTGCGGATTCGCTCTTTGGCCTTCTGGACTTTGGCAATGATCCGGCGGACAGCTATCTGTGCATCATGAATTACAGCGGAAACGAAGATACTGCCGCTTCCGTACTGAATATGATGCTGCATCGCTACCACGGTGAAGAGCCGGATTGGTATGAAGCGCGGAAACAGGAAATGAGTAATCAGGGCGTTTTGTTTTAAGCTTTCGTCATATACTTCGTAATAAGTATTAAATGTTTGATATCCTGCAGAGGCGGTACGTCTTGTACCGTCTCACTTTTTGGCCTTCATAAGTTCGTCATGGACACAATCTGTCTTCTTGACAGACTCTTCCATATGTTGTATGATGAAGTCCGCACGCGGCACAAGATATAGTGTCGCGACATTTGCGCTTATCGAACATGTATGATTTCGTACAGTTTTGTGCAATACAGTCTGCAGATAGGAGATACGGGGATGCCTGAGAATATCATCAAGCGTGACGGCCGCATGGTCGCATACGAAGAAAACAAGATTGCCGAGGCGATCGAGCGTGCGTTCGAAGCCGCAGAGAGCGCCAAGGGCATGGAAGAGGCGAAGCGCCTGGCGCGCATCGTGACCCGCGAGGTGGGCCGCGATGAGAGCATCGATATGCCGACGGTTGAAGGCGTGCAGGACATGGTGGAGAAGGTCCTCATCGACGAGGGCTATGCCAGAACTGCCAAGGCATACATTCTTTACCGTGCCGAACGCAGCCGCGCCCGCGAGGCCAAGACCCGACTGATGCATATCCTGCAGGATATCACGTTCAAGGATGCGGCGGATTCTGATGTCAAGCGCGAAAATGCGAACATCGACGGCGATACCGCGATGGGCACGATGCTCAAGTACGGCAGCGAGAGCGCCAAGCAGTTCTATGACATGTATGTGCTCAAGGCCGACCATGCAAAGGCGCATCGCGAAGGCTTTATCCACATCCATGATCTGGATTTCCTGACGCTGACCACCACCTGCACCCAGATTGACCTGACGAAGCTCTTCAAGGATGGCTTCTCTACGGGTCATGGCGTGCTGCGTGAGCCGCAGGATATTGGCAGCTATGCGTCTCTGGCCTGCATTGCGATCCAGTCCAACCAGAATGATCAGCATGGCGGTCAGGCGATTGCCAGCTTCGATTACGACATGGCGCCGGGCGTGGCGAAGACCTACATCAAGGAATATCGCCGCGCGCTGGGGGCGGGTCTGGATCTGGTGCTGCTGCATCACGCCGGCGACGATGACGCCAAGAAGCTCCTGCGCCAGATTCAGGCAGAGACAGGCTTTGTCCCGACGCTGAGGCCCAATAAGGAGTTTGAGGACGAGCTGCGCAGCCGCCTGCTCGGAATGACCGACGCCGAGACCGTCGACCGTATCATGCGCTACGCGGTCAATCGCGGCTATCGCGAGACGGAACGCCGTACCTATCAGGCGATGGAGGCGTTTATCCATAATCTGAACACCATGCATTCCCGCGCGGGTGCGCAGACGCCGTTCTCGTCCATCAACTACGGCATGGATACCTCGCCGGAGGGCCGCATGGTCATGCGCAATCTGCTGCTGGTGACCGAGAGCGGTCTGGGCCAGGGCGAGACGCCGATCTTCCCGATCCAGATCTTCCGCGTCAAAGAGGGCGTCAGCTACAATCCGGGCGATCCGAACTACGATCTGTTCCGCCTGGCCTGCCGCGTGAGTGCCAAGCGCCTCTTCCCGAATTTCTCGTTCGTGGATGCGCCGTTTAACCTTAAGTACTATAAGCCGGGCCATCCGGAGACGGAGATCGCCTATATGGGCTGCCGTACCCGCGTGATCGGCAATGTGAATGATCCTGAGCGCGAGGTTTGTTCCCGCCGCGGCAATCTGTCCTTCACGTCCATCAATCTGCCGCGCATTGCCATCGAGGCGCAGGGCAGCATCGAGAAGTTCTACGAGATGCTGGATGAGCGTATGGAGCTGGTCTTTGAGCAGCTGGACGAGCGCTTTGAGATTCAGGCGCATAAGAAGGTGCGCAATTACCCGTTCCTGATGGGCGAAGGCGTATGGATGGACAGCGAAAAGCTTTCCTGGGACGATGAGGTCGGCGAGGTGCT
>JAFQIF010000103.1 GCA_017397695.1 Clostridia bacterium | reverse complement strand
CCAAACCTGCCTGGGGACATTGTCCCCAGACCCCTTCTTCGCTTCGCGGCGGCTTCAAGCTGCCTTAATGAACTTTCTATCCCTAAACCTATCCAAAGGAAAAGGCAGTGCCAAAGCACTGCCTAAATGGATTCAAACCAATTACTTGATGACCTCTCCCATGGTGCCCGGAGCCATGCCGGCAGCGTTGGACTCGTCGGTATCGATGTGCATCGCCAGCGCGTAGGTATCGTTCACGCGGACAACGACGTCGCCGAAGATCAGGCTGCGGCCATCAGAATCGACCTTCACAGACACGACCTGCTTATCAACCAGACCGAACTCAGCGGCGTCAGCAGTGGTCATGTGGATGTGACGCTTGGCAACGATCACGCCCTCGGAGATCTCGATCTCGCCCTTCGGGCCAACGATCTTGCAGGCGCCGGAACCCTTGATCTGGCCGGACTCGCGAACCGGAGCCACAACGCCGATGGAACGGGCGTCGGTCAGAGAGAGCTCAACCTGGGTCTCCGGACGGACCGGACCAAGGATGGACACGCCCGCCAGGGTCTTCTTCGGGCCCACAACGTCGACGCGCTCAGCGCACGCATACTGACCCGGCTGGGACAGCATCTTCTTGATGGTCAGCTCATAGCCCTCGCCAAAGAGGATATCAAGATGTTCACGGGAAACGTGAATGTGACGGGCGGAAGTTTCCACCAGAACCTTATTCGCCATTGGAATACACTCCTTACTGATTTAGAGATTAATTATATTATAGCAAAATTCGCCAAAAAGGCAAGGGGCGCTTCACAATATGCGCTAAGGAAATGTCTCTTTCACCGAAAGCCGCCCCGAACACTGTGCCAATCGATCAGCAGGTTGTAGCTTTCTGTCGTGAACCTGAGCACACAATAATCCGGGTCATCGTATCCCTTAAAATTCTGCGAAAGATCCGCGTACCACATCTCCCGCTTGGTCTGTGCATCGGTCAGCACCTCAATCGTACCGCAGAGCGCAATGTGGTATCCCTCGGAATTCACGCATACGCCCGCCTTGCAGGACCGGCGCACACGCAGTACGGAATTGTCCCGCAGACTTGTACAGAACGTGAGCCACTTAATACCGTCTGCCTTGGAAATGGAAATCGTAGTCATCGCCGGATAGCCGTCTTCATCCACCAGCGCCAGCGTGCAAAAACCACGATTGCCCACGCCCATCCGCTGCGCGACAATCTCTCCTGCTCTGGCAATGATTCTATCCCGCATGACACCAGGTCCTTTCCGCTTCCGTTTTGTTTATTATACCATTTTAACGCGCCAAAGTCCACGTTTTGTCCAAATCCACATCTGAAAACGATGCCCTTCCGGCATTGCTGCCCTTAGATCCGTCACGGAATTTCTGCCATCGCCCGGCGAAGCGCATCCGTCAGTTCAGCACCATACTCATTCCATTCAAAGGTTTCGGCATACCCGACGCCCTCAGGCATCAGCTGCGGATACATGCGTGCCTCGCCGGAAAAACGGCTGCGCAGATGATCACGCAGCAAAGCCGTCTTTTCTTCAAAAGAAAGCGCTGCTTCAATATCCGTCCATCCCTCGATATGCGGCAGCCATTCATAAAACTGAGACACATGGCATAGTACGCCGTCGATTTTTTGCTCCACCAGATCGTCAATCGGCACAATCAGGTTCGGCTGAAAAGGCTGCGGCCGGGCAAAACGATCCCAAACCGAAAGAATGACCGGCGCATACGGCAGACAAGGAACATCCGGACAGAATAGAGGCACATTGACCATGTATGCACAGTCCATCACCAGCTGCCCACAGGCCCGATGATCCGGATGATAATCCACCGTACGGTGTGTAAGAATCACATGCGGCGCATAGTCCCGGATTTCCCTCACCAGCATTTCGCGCACGTTCATCGCAGGCTCCAGATGTCCATCCGGAATCGGCATGATTCTGTACTCAATATCCAACATGCCGCTTACCGCTTCCGTCTCTTTTCTGCGCCGCTGCACCAGCGCATCGCGCTCCATCACATGATGCCCTGCGCCGCCATCCGTCATCGATATAAACCTGACCCGATGCCCCTTCTGGCGAAGACGCAGCGCCAAGCCGCCGCAGCGCAGCTCCATATCGTCCGGATGCGCGCCAACCATCAAAAAGCGATACTGTTCCATGACGTTCAGCTCCTTTCTTCCTGATTATACCTGTAAACGCCGCCCGGCACAACGGTCGGCGCATACGCACAATCCAAAAAAAGAATGACAAGAGAGGAGGCCCCCGAAGGAGCCTCCCCATTACATGGCTGTTTTTTGATTTGTGGCTGCCGCCACAGGCGGCTTACTTGCCGAAGTAGCGCTTGAGCAGACCCTCAAACGCCTTGCCGTGGCGGGCCTCATCGCGGGCCATCTCGTGCACAGTGTCATGGATCGCATCAAGATTGAGTTCCTTCGCCTTCTTCGCCAGTTCAAACTTGCCGGCAGTCGCGCCGTTCTCAGCATCCACGCGCAGCTCCAGATTCCGCTTGGTGCTGGTGGTCACCACTTCGCCCAGCAGCTCGGCGAACTTCGCCGCGTGCTCAGCCTCTTCGTAGGCAGCCTTCTCCCAGTACAGGCCGATCTCCGGATAGCCCTCGCGATGCGCCACGCGCGCCATCGCCAGATACATGCCCACCTCGGAGCACTCGCCCTCGAAGTTCTCACGCAGGCCCTTGATGATCTCTTCCGGCGCATCCTTCGCCACGCCCAGCACATGCTCCGCAGCCCAGACCTTCTCGCCGCTCATCTCCTTGAACTTCTCACCCGGCACCTTGCACAGCGGGCACTTCTCGGGCGCCTCCGGGCCCTCATGCACATAACCGCAAACCGGACATACCCACTTCTTCATACTTTGTTTCCTCCCTTTATCTCTTTTGATGATGTTTTTATTGAATGGACACCGACGCAGTATCCATATTACCCGTTTCACTGGAGCACGCGCTGCACATGCCATGGGCCGTAACCTCGACCCAGTCCACCTGATGACCGCAAACCCTGGCTGCCTCTTTCACCATGCCGGAGAAGTCGGCCTGAATGTCATACACGTGACCGCAGCGATTGCAGACAAAGTGCACATGGGAATCTCTCACATATTCATACACTGCGCTCTTCTTGCATAGCGCGAGCCGGCGGATCATACCCAGCTCGGTCAGATGATCCAGCGCACGATATACGGTCGCCGTGCCGATGTTATCCAGACTCTCCAGAATTTCTTCTGCGGTCAGATGACATCTCCTTTCGGCGAGCACGCCGAGCACCGCCCTGGCCTGCGTACTGATTCTTGTATTCATCCGTCGTTCCTCTCTTTCTTTCCTGTGATTGTATTATATGATAATCCTTCTCATTTGTCAACACATAATTCGATAATTTTGAGAATCATTTTCATCACCAAACATAAAACAGGGAGGAACCTTCATTCCTCCCTGCAGTGTTCATTCATCCAACCGGTCTGAAATCCTCTTTTCCATGCTTGCACAGCGGGCAGATGTAATCAGAGGGAAGCTCTTCGCCCTCGTACACATGGCCACAGACCGTGCAGACCCAGCCCTTCTTCTTGGGCGCCTGAGGCTTGGGCTTGATGTCGCTCTGGTAGTAGCCATATGTGCAGCTCGGGCGATCCGAAATCACCTGTGCATCCTCCAGCGCCGCAATGAACAGGGTATGGCTGCCCAGATCCACCGTGCGCAGCAGCCGGCAGGAAAGGAATGCATTGGCGTAATTCTTGAGGATAAACAAACCGTTCCGCGCGCGCTCCACCTCGTCAAAGCCGACAAACTTATTCACGTCACGACCGGACTGCATGCCGAAGCGCTTGAACACCTCAAACGGCGTATCGACCGTCAGCGCCGATACATTGAAGCGTCCGCTCTCCATGATCATGTCGTGCGTCTTATTCGCCTTGTTGACCGAGATGGAGATGGTCAGCGGATCACTGGCGACCTGCACGGCAGTATTGATGATACAGGCGTTGTCCTGCCCGTAGGAACGAACGGAGAGCCAGTACAGCCCATAGGTGATATTGTGAAGCGCTTTCGGATTCATGCTTGTCCTCCTGTGTATATGTTATGTAAATCCATTTACGCGGCATCGGTCTCGATCGCAGCGTAACAGAAGTTACACAGTTTTGTCGGAGATGCCACCGGCAGCATGCCGGGCAATTACAGCGTCAGGGACGGCGCGGTATAGACCCTGCCGGCATATTCCTGGTTGAGCAGATACAGTCCGCGCGGGTCCTGACCAAAGAGCTTATACTGGCCGATCATGGTATCCGCAGCATTTTCCTCTTCCATCTGCTCGTCCACAAACCAATCCAGGAACTTCATCGTCCGGTAGTCCTTCGCCTCGTGCGCTTCGCGGTAGATCTCATTGATCAGGCTGGTCACATAGCGCTCATGCTCCGCAGCAATCTCCAGCGGATCAAGCAGCGAGCCAAACGCTTTGTCCGGCTTACCGATGGCTTCCAGCGTCACCTTCAGCCCGTTATTCTGCATATACTTCATAAACAGCAGTGCATGATCGCGCTCCTCCTGTGCCTGAATGGTGTAGTAATTGGCATAGCCGCTCAGGTTCTGCTGCTCGTAGTAGATTGCCATATCCAGATACAGATACGCGCTGTAGAATTCCTTGTTGATCTGCTCGTTGAGCAGGGTGATGATCCTTTCGTTCATGCGCTTGCTCCTTTCCGTCTGTTTTGCCGCTCAGAGTGATAAACAAAATCCGCCGATCTCCGGCCCCGGAGACCGGCGGATTGCTGCATCGTCGGTTTGAAAAATTATTCGATCACGGTGAAGGCGTCCTTGCCGAGTCCGCAGACCGGGCAGACCCAATCCTCCGGAATATCCTCAAAGGCCGTGCCCGGGGCAATACCGCCGTCCGGATCACCGATGGCCGGATCATAGATGTAGCTGCAGATGCACTCGTAATTCTTCATATTTCAAATCTCCTTATTCTTTTCTCATGGTTGATACTCAGCCAAAGTAGCGCTTGAGCAGGCCTTCGAACGCACGGCCGTGGCGCGCCTCATCGCGGGCCATCTCGTGCACGGTGTCGTGAATCGCATCAAGATTCAGTTCCTTCGCCTTCTTCGCCAGATCGAACTTGCCGCTGGTCGCGCCGTTCTCGGCGTCCACGCGCAGCTCCAGATTGCGCTTGGTGCTGCCGGTTACCACTTCGCCCAGCAGCTCGGCGAACTTCGCCGCATGCTCAGCCTCTTCGTATGCGGCCTTCTCCCAGTACAGGCCGATCTCCGGATAGCCCTCGCGATGCGCCACACGCGCCATCGCCAGATACATGCCCACCTCGGAACACTCGCCCTCAAAGTTCTCGCGCAGGCCCTGCTTGATCTCTTCCGGCGCGTCCTTCGCCACGCCCAGAATATGCTCAGCCGCCCAGGTCTTCTCGCCGGTCATCTCCTTGAACTTCTCGCCCGGCACCTTGCACAGCGGGCACTTCTCCGGGGCAGATTCTCCTTCATGCACATAACCGCAAACCGGGCAAACATACTTCTTCATCATGGTTTTCCTCCCTGTTGATCTGTTTTTTATTTTGATTTGTTTTGTGTTCTTTCGTTTCTGTGATCATAGTATATGATAACCATTCTCATTTGTCAATAGCTTTTTTCAATATTTTTGAGAATTATTTTCATTCTTTGAGAATACAAAAAACGGCCCGTTTTCGGGCCGCACCTCGCTTATTTCCTTTTATCCCCGACCAAAGATCATCACGGCCACCAGTGCCGCCACCAGCACCGCGATGAGCACATCCAGCGCCCATACAGGAATCGTCACCTTGTCATAGATGCGCTCCTTAAGCGGCTTCTGCTGCTGCGTTTCCGCCACAATGCGATCGACCATTTCCTCGTCGACCTTCTTCTTTTCGGGCTTTTTTTCAACAATCGCCAAAGGATATTCCTCCTGCATCATCAAAACGCCCGCCGCGCGAAGGCTCACGCGGCGGGCAAAGGGGAAGTGAATTACTTCTTCGCCAGGTACTTACGCAGGTCGAGCGCAACCGCAATGATGATAACCAGACCCTGCGCAATGTAGGTGTAAGAGGACTCAACGCCCAGGAACTGCAGGACGATCTTGAGGACTTCGAACACCAGAACACCGATGAGGATGCCTGTGATCTTGCCAACGCCGCCGTTAACGGAAACGCCGCCGATGGTACAGCCGGCGATGGCCTCAAGCTCCCAGCCCATGCCGGTGTTGACGGAGCAGCCGCCGGACTTGGCGCAGACCAGGAAGCCGGTCAGGCCGTAGAGCAGGCCGGCGAGCATGTAAATCAGGATCTTGCTCTTGGTGACGTTAATGCCCGCAACCTCGGCCGCATTCTCGTTGCCGCCGATCGCGTACATATACTTACCATAGCGGGTCTTATTGTAGAGGAACCACATGAACAGGCCAACGCAGATCGCAATCACGGTCAGGTTGGAGAGCATACGGGTGCCGACATAGCCGGTCGCCAGGCCGGTATAGTCATTGCGCAGGCCGCCGATCGGGATCGCGCCGGTATAAACCAGACACGCGCCATAGATCAGCTGCTGCATACCGAGCGTGGCAATGAACGGCGGAACCTTGAGCATGGAGATGACGGAGCCGTTGACCGCGCCAAGCAGGCCGCACAGCGCCATAACCAGCAACAGCACCAGGATCATCGGCAGTTCCGGCAGGTTCGGATAGAACTTATCGCCGTAGGAAGCCTTCTGCATCAGGATACCAGAAAGGCACGCAGCCAGACCGACCGCACGGCCGGCGGACAGATCGGTGCCCTTGGTGATCAGACAGCCGGACACGCCGCAGGCGATGATGAAGCGCACAGCGGTGTTGGAGAGCAGGTTGCGGATGTTGTTGATGGAGTAGAAGTTCTTGTTCTGCGTGCTGGTGAAGATAGCCGCCAGCACGATCATGACGATAATCGCGTTATCGGAAAGCCATTTGGTAACGGCCTTCGCATTCAGTTTCTTACCCATACGGTTTATCTCCTTTACATAGGCTCATCAGACCGCGGCAGAGGGCGCGGTTTCAAACTGCGTCGCCAGGTGCATGATGTTCTCCTGGTTCGCATCCTTGCCATCGATAAAGCCGGTGATACGGCCGTCGCACATGACCATGACGCGGTCGCTCATGCCGATGATCTCCGCCATTTCGGAGGAAATCATGATGATGCTCTTGCCGGCGCGGGCCAGCTCCTCGATGATGCAGTAGATCTCATACTTCGCGCCGACGTCGATGCCGCGGGTCGGCTCATCCAGGATGAGCACGTCCGGGTTGTTCGCCAGCCAGCGGCCGATGAGCACCTTCTGCATATTGCCGCCGGAGAGGGACTGGATCTGCGTCTTGGAAGACGGCGTCTTGATGCTCATCTTCTTGACGTTGTCCTGAACCAGCTGCTCGATCTTCTTGTCATTGATGACGATGCCCATGTCCAGATACTGGTCAAGGCTGGCAATGGAGATATTATCCGCAACGGAGAGCACGCCCATGATGCCCGTCGCGCGGCGGTCCTCCGTCAACAGCGCAATGCCCTGCTTGATGGCGTCGCGCGGACGGGCGATCTTGAGTTCCTTGCCCTTGTATTTGATGGTACCCTTGCTGTGCAGACGGATACCGAACAGGCCTTCCATCAACTCCGTGCGCTGCGCGCCGACCAGGCCCGCCACGCCCAGAATTTCGCCCTTGCGGACGTTAAACGTACAATTGCGGAAAGAACGCGGATTAATGGAAGTGAAATCGTTCACCTCGAAGACGACCTCGCCCGGCACATTGTTGCGCTGCGGGAAGAGGTTGGTGAGCTCACGGCCGACCATGTTGGTGATGATCTTGTCGGTCGTCAAGCCCTTGCTCTCCCAGGTGCCGATGTACTTGCCGTCGCGCATGATGGTGACCTCATCGGAGATGCGCAGGATCTCGTCCATCTTATGGCTGATGTAGACGATCGCAACGCCCTCGGCCTTGAGGTCCTCAATGATGCGGAACAGCGCCTCCACCTCGTTCGCGGTCAGCGAGGAGGTCGGCTCGTCGAGGATGAGCACCTTGCAGTCCGCAGAGACCGCCTTCGCGATTTCAACCGACTGCATCTGGGAAACGGACAGGTCGCCAAGGCGCTGCTTGGGATCAAAGTTCATACGAACCTTCTTGAGCAGCGCGGCGGTGTTTTCATACATCTTCTGATGATCGACCACCGGGATCACACCCAGCAGCTTCTTCATCGGGTAGCGGCCGATGTAGATATTCTCGGCCACGCTGCGCTCCGGCACGGGCTGCAGCTCCTGATGCACCATGGCGATGCCCATATCCAGCGCCTGCAGCGGGTCGGTGATGTCCACCTTCTTGCCTTCGTAATAGATTTCGCCCTCGTCCATCTTGTAAATGCCAAACATGCACTTCATCAAGGTGGACTTGCCGGCGCCGTTCTCGCCCATCAGCGCGTGAACCGTGCCGGGTCTGAGCTTGAGCTGAGCATGGTCAAGCGCCTTTACGCCCGGGAACTGCTTGACAACGCCCCGCATTTCAAGTCGATATTCCGACATGAATCAGCTTCCCCCTTATTCATTTTAAAAGGGTGCGTGCGCACATGCGCACGCACCCGATTATGCCTTTTTCCCGAAAAGGATTACTTGGTGACCATCACGTAGTCGACCCAGTAGTACTTCTCCAGGGTCTCGCCGGCGGCAGCCTTGATGGCGGCGTCAGCAGCAGTGTGGGACTGACCGATGTGGTCGTTCAGAACGGTACCGGTCATCTTGCCCTCGTTGACCATCTCAACGCACTCAGCCAGAGCGTCAACGCCGAGGAGGTAGATGTCCTCGCCGACAACGCGGCCAGCGTCGACGATCGCCTGATAGGCGCCCAGCGCCATGGCGTCGTTGTTGCAGAAGATGACGTCAACGTCAGAGCCGAACTGGGTCAGCGCGTTGGCGGCGAGCTCCTGGCCCTTGGTCTGGTCCCAGTCACCGCGCTGCTCGAACAGCTTGTTGACGGTCAGGCCAGCGTCGGTCAGCGCCTTGATGGAGAACTCGGTGCGGTACTGCGCGTCAACGTTCTCCGGATCGCCCATGATCATGACATAGTCGACCGCGCCGTTGCCGTTGAAGTCGCCCTTATTCT
>JAFQIF010000102.1 GCA_017397695.1 Clostridia bacterium | reverse complement strand
CTAGGTTCGAATCCTAGTTCCCCAGCCATAAGCCTCCATGGTCAAGCGGTTAAGACGTTGCCCTCTCAAGGCAAAATCAGGGGTTCGATTCCCCTTGGAGGTGCCAGATACCCACGCTGAAAAGCGTGGGTTTTTCTTTTTGCGCAGAGAGGGGGGCTGGCGCAAAACCGGCAGGAAAATAGAAAGGGAGCCAGGCGGAAACGGACAAGTATGCTCCCCGGCTTGACAGGAAAAAGCGAAGCGATTACAATAAAATTGGAGACGAATATACGCGAAAGGAAGCGTTTTGATATGAAGATTGCGGTTGCGGGCACGGGTTATGTGGGCCTGTCGATTGCGGTACTGCTGAGCCAGCACCATGAGGTGACGGCGGTGGATGTGGTGCCGGAAAAGGTGGAAATGATCAATCGCAGGATTTCGCCGATTCAGGATGCAGAGATTGAGCAGTATCTTGCTGAAAAGGAGCTGAACCTGACGGCGACGCTGGACGGCGACAGCGCGTACAGGGAGGCGGAGATCGTGGTGATTTCTACGCCGACGAACTACGACCCCAAGCTGAACTACTTTGATACATCGAGCGTGGAGAGCGTGATCTGTCAGGTGAACCGTGTGAACCCTGATGCGGCAATTGTGATCAAGTCCACGATTCCTGTGGGATACACGCGGAGCATCGGCGAGGAGCTGGGTGCGGACAACGTGATGTTTTCGCCGGAATTCCTGCGCGAGGGCCGGGCGCTGTACGACAACCTGTATCCCAGCCGCATTATCGTGGGTGCGCCGAAGGGAAACGAGAAGATGGAGAAGGCGGCGCGCACGTTTGCGCAGCTGCTTAAGGAGGGCGCCGTCAAAGAGGACGTTCAGGTGCTCTACACCAGCCCGACGGAAGCGGAAGCGGTGAAGCTGTTTGCCAACACATATCTGGCGCTGCGGGTGAGCTTTTTCAACGAGCTGGACACCTATGCGGAGGTGCGCGGCCTGGATACGCAGGCGATTATTGAGGGCGTGTGTCTGGATCCGAGAATCGGAAGCCATTACAACAATCCATCCTTTGGTTACGGTGGATATTGCCTGCCCAAGGATACCAAGCAGCTGCTGGCGAACTACGACAACGTGCCCAACAACATCATTGGCGCGATTGTGGATGCAAACAGAACGAGAAAGGACTTCATTGCTGAGCGGATTCTGGAGCGGGCAGGATTCCCGCACAAGGATCATCCGGTGGTGGGCGTATACCGGTTGACGATGAAGGCGGGCAGCGACAACTTCCGCCAGAGCAGCATTCAGGGCGTGATGAAGCGCATCAAGGCCAAGGGCGTGGAAGTGGTTGTGTATGAGCCGGCGATGAAGGAGGAACGCTTCTTCAGCAGCCTGGTGATGCGCGACCTGGAAGCATTCAAGGCAAAGTGTGACGTGATCATTGCCAACCGCTGGCACGAAGATCTGGCGGATGTGGAAGAAAAGGTATACACGAGAGACCTGTACAGAAGAGACTGAGAAGATGAGCGCGGATGCGTCGACGGATGCATCCGCCGCTTTTCTTTTTGGGGTTGACGAAAGGAGCGATGATCGGTATAATGAGAACATACGTTCGCATTTAAATGGGAAAAGGAGGAAGATATGGCGTTTTTTTGTGTGATGAACTGGAAGGAGGAATGTGACGGATGCGGAGGATGTATGACGGCGGGAACGGCGGCAGCGCGGGAGGACGGGCGATGAGCAGGAAAGACGCGCTGCACAGGGTGCGCTCTCAGGTGCTGCTGGTGCGGGGAATAAACAACCAGATGAAGGGATATGCGCGGGACGGCCTGCACAGCCTGAGGGTGGACGGTATGCCGCGGGCGACGGGCGGCGTTTGCCGCGGGCTGGACGTACAGATTGAGAAGCGGGACGCGATGGAGCGGATGCTAAGGCGGGAGAGCGAACGCCTGCACGCCTACGAGGAAGAGGCGAGAAGGTGGATGGACGGCATGCGGCCGGAGCACTATGCGTTTTGTGCGATGTATTACATTGGCGGGTTTACAATGGAGGAAACGGCGGAGGCGATTGACAGAAGCCTGCGCCAATGCGCACGCTACAAGCGCGAGATTGAAGCGGCGTGAAGTGTCCCGAAGCGTCAGCTTGCAGGGACGGATATACGTATGCTATGATATACTCACGAAAAGAGAACAGACGGGCGGCCGCTTCCGAAGGAGGCGGCTTTTGCTTTGCCCTGAATCGGGAAGAAGGGAGGAAGAGCGTCGGTGGGCAAGCTGTCGGAAGAAAAGAAGAAACGGCTGTTGTATGCGTACTTTGAGGAGGCGAGAGAACCGGAGGAGATCGCAAGGGAACTGGGAATTTCACAGCGGACGGTGACGGGCGTGCTCAGCGACAGGAAACTGCTGGAGCCGTATAGGAGGCGAAGCGAGGCGGCGAAGCTACGCGCACAGATCTGTGTGAACGAGAGCGCGGAAGAGGCTGCGCGCAAGCAGGCGGAGCTGATGCGGGCGCAGGAGTCGGCGCTGAGCGTGACGCAGCGCGCAGCGATGGACATACTGGACAGAGCCGGGGTACGCGTGCCCAAGGAGGAAAAGAGGGACATACGGATTACATTTGCGGGCGGAATGCCCAAGGTGGGGATGCCGAAAAGGAGCGGAGATGAAGCGTGAATGTAGAGCTTGCGTATAAGCCGACACTGAGGCAGGCGATATTCCATGCGAGCGAGGCGGACGAGGTGCTCTACGGCGGCGCGGCGGGCGGCGGAAAGAGCTATGCGATCTGCTGGGACGCATTTATGCGGCTGATGCAATATCCGGGGACACATGCGTATTTATTCAGGCGGACATATCCGGAACTGGAGATGACGCTGGTGAAGACGATGCTGAGCATTGTGCCCAAGGAGCTGGCCAAATACACGGCGAGCACGCACGAGATGAAATTCATCAACGGGAGCGTGGCGCATTTCTGCCATTTGAGCAACGAGGGAGAAGGCCTGCTCAAGTACCAGGGCGCGGAAATTCACTGGCTGTATTTTGATGAGCTGACGCACTTTACCAAAGGGATGTATGACTACCTGCGAACGAGGCTGCGGGCGGAAAAGAAGCTGGGGATTATTCCATGCGTGCGCTGCGCGAGCAATCCGGGCGGACCGGGACATGCGTGGGTGAAGGCACGGTTTGTGGATGCGACGGACTGCGGGCGGAGAATCCGGGAAATGGCGGTGAAGAGCGAGGTGCTGGGGAGCGTCGCCGTGCGGCGGATTGAATACATTCCGGCGCTGGCGACGGATAATCCGCATATCACCCGGGATTACGTGATCGAACTGGAACAGAAGCCGCGGGCGCTCAAAGAAGCGCTGCTGCACGGCAAATGGGACGCCTTTGACGGACAGGCGTTTCCGGAGTTTACAGATGATCCAAAGCACTACGAGGATGGGATCAACACACATGTGATTCGTCCGTTTGAAATCCCTTATCACTGGCCGCGGTACGTGAGCTTTGATCACGGATACACGCGGCCGTTTTCATTCGGCGTATGGGCTGTGGACGAGGAGGGGCGGGTATACCGCTACAAGGAACTGTATGGCTGCGTGCCGGGAGAGGCGAACACGGGTGTGATGCTGTCGCCGGGCGAGATTGCACAGGAACTGGCGACGCTGCTGGAAAGCGAATTTGAGGATGGCATACGGCCGACGGGGATTGCCGATCCGGCGATCTGGGACAGAAGCCGGGGCATGAGCGTGGAGGAGCAGATCCGCAAGGGATTTGGCGGGGTGACATTCCGCAAGGGGGACAACACGCGGCTTCCGGGGAAAATGCAGCTGCACGAACGGCTCAAATTTGGCGAGGATGGAAAGCCAATGCTCTATGTATTTGAAAACTGCAGGGATTTTATCCGGACGATTCCGGGGTTGGTATATGATGGACGGCGGCCGGAGGACATTGACACAAGCGGTGAAGATCACATCTACGACGAGACGCGGTATTTTCTGATGAGCAGACCGATTGCGCCTAGAGCGCAGACGGTGAAGAAAAAGGCGAAGAGGTTTGATCCGCTGGCAGGATGACGGGGAACGTTGGGGAGTGCATCCCCAGGCCCCGGCCCGGGGCAGTGCCCCGAACTCCATTGCGCTTCGCGGCTGTTTGAAGAAGGGGAGGGAAAGGGGAGGAGCAGAGCCCCTCTCCTACAGGGAGGCTTGAGATGATCGGCAGATTGTCTGTTGGCAAACGGAGCTTGCCATGATTAGCGGGTTAAAACAGGAGCGAAACGACGATGGGGGTTCGGAGGATAAATCCCCCCGGGCAGGGTTTGGGGCGGCAGCCCTAAGAAAGGAGCATGAATGAAGAGAAGGAATCGGGTGATGGGCGATGTGCGCAGCGCGGAACTGCGGGGCATTGAACAGCCGATGAGCGCGGAGGAGAGGGAACTGCTGCGGCGTGGGTATGCGTTGTTTGAGCACTTTCACGAACAGCTGCGCGAAGAGCACGAGGAGATGCGCGAAGCGAGGCGGATGCGTCAGCTAAGGCAGAGCGAGCGCAGCGGGACGAGCCCGACGATGACCACGCTGGGTAGTTGCGTGGACAACGTGGTGGCGGATCAGATTGACAACATGCCCGAGGCGAAGATGATTCCGGAGCGCGAGGAGACGATGGAAAGCGCGGAGGAGATGACGGACGTGGTGAGCTTTGTGCTCTACCATGCGGGCTGGCCGGGCAAGTATCAGCGGATTATGGAAGACGCTGTGGTGACGGGCACGGGCGTGGCGCAGGTATTCTGGGATGACGATCTGGAGGACGGCGCGGGCATGGCGAGCGTGCTGTGCTGGCATCCGGAGGACTTCTATCCCGACCCGATGTACGAGGATATTCAGGATGGACGCGCATGCTTCAAGGCGACGCACACGACGGTTGGTTGGGTGGAGGAACACTATCCGATCGCGAAAGGTTTTGTGGCGGGCGACGAGTACGCCAGGCGGGACGAGCAGGCTGCGCTGGAGGCGCCGGGTGGGGACAGCAAGGTGACGCTGCTGGAATTCTGGTACAAGCGGTTTGATCCGGTGGCCAGACGGAACAGGGTTCACATGGCGCAGTTTGCCGGCGGGGCGCTGCTGTGCAGCACGGAGACGGGATTTGGGCTGGACATGGAGGAGGGCGAATATGCGCAGGGCGTGTATGCGCACGGAATGTATCCGTTTGTGCTCTATCGGTACAGGGATGTATGGCGCAGGCCATTCGGCTCGGGGCTGATTCACGATTACAAAGAGACGCAGAACGCCATTGACCGGTATGCCAAGTACATCGACGACAATGCTCGTGAGAGCAGCGTACAGCGGCATTTTATCCGTCGGGGCAGCGGCGTGAATGCGGACGAGGTGGCGGATATGAGCCGGACTGTAATCGAATGGGACGGCAGCGACATTCGCGAGGTGCTGCAGACCGTGCAGACGCAGCCGCTTAACAGCCAGGTATACCAGATGATGCAGTACATGGCGGACGCGATGAAGCAGGATTGCGGTCAGAACCAGTTTGCGCGCGGCGAAGGCGGACTGAACGTAACGGCAGGCACAGCGATCAACGCCCTGCAGCAGGCGGGCAGCAAGATTGCGCGCTGGCATACGGAACGATTCAAAGATGCATTCCGCGAGATGGTGGAGATGATCATGTGGGTGCTCAGCGAATACATGGAACCGGGGCGCAAGCTGCGCATTGTGGGCGGCAACCTGCGCGATAAGCTGATTGAGCTGGTGGCAGCAGAGACGCAGGCGGGCAGAATTCCCCGGCCGGCATACACGGTACGCGTGCAGATTCAGCGCAGCAACCCGGACCAGATTGCGCAGGACAATGAATTCCTGATGCAGGC
The DNA here is from genome assembly GCA_017397695.1 of Clostridia bacterium. The sequence continues at coordinate 22,226 of JAFQIF010000102.1, read as the reverse complement.
GGTGGACATCTGCGCAAAGGCGGGTACGCCGCTGCCGGCGCATGAGGTGATCCGGCTGATGGAAGGACACAGGATCCGCGACAGCGTGCTTCAGGCGATTCAAAGTGCGGAGGGGAACGGGGGAGACAGAGGGGACGTCGGGGCGATTGCCCCGAACCGCATCTGAGGGACATTGTCCCTCAGACTCCCCGCTTTGCTTCGCGGATGTATAAAGAGGCTGGGAGTAGGCGAACTGCGTTCGCTGGAGGGGGAGCCATTGATTGAGAAAGGCAGCTGACCCGAAAGGGTTTGCAATAAAAAAGAAAGGGGAAAGACGATGGAAGAGACGATGAAGGAGAATGCGCCGCTGAGTGCGCACGAAATCTCTGGCGAGCTGATGGAGGAAAACATCGAGCAGGAAGCGCAGGAGGCGCAGGAGCTGGAGGCGAGCATCCGGGAAGGGATCGGCATGCTGTTTGAGGACGGCTGGAGCGCAGAGGAGCTGAGCGCGCTTTCGCAGGACGAAGGCGTGCGCAGCGATATTGCGCGAGGCAAGGACGTGATCCGCGCGGCTGCAGCCTACCTGCGCAGGCAGATGGCGGCGCAGCAGCATATGCCGCGCAGGCGCGGCGTACCGGTGGCACGCAGCAGCGCTGCGGGCAATGCGCCGCAGGGCGACCGCATCGAGCAGATGACGGATGCGCAGTTTGATGCATTTTCCCGTCAGGCGCGGGAAGCAGCGATGATGGGCAGGAAGGTACGGATGTGAGACCGCTTGGTTATCTTTGGTGACGGCTTGAAGCAGCCGCAAAGCGAAGAAGGGCGCAGGGGTTCGAATCCTCGAACTAGGGCAGAAATGAATGACAGCCAGATGGGCTGTCAGAACTGCCCTGACCGATGAGCATCGAGCGAGGAGAAGATGTTCCTGCCAGGAGATTGGGGACGGCGTTCCCAAAAAGAAAGGAGAAATGAAGAATGGCATATACGAATACGAACACGAACATGACGGGTAGCACCGGCCTGACGCCGGGCATGCAGACCTACTACAACAGGGAGCTTCTGCGTACGTTTGAACCGGAGCTGGTGCACCTGCAGTTTGGCGACGAGCACAGGATGCCGGAAAACAGCGGCCTGGTGATGAATATGCGCAAGATCATCCCGCTGGAGGCGAATACCGCAACGCTTGCGGAGGGCGAACCGGGCGAGAGCGTGATGCTGACGGAGACGGAGGTGACGGTGAAGCTGGAGCAGTACGGCGAATATGCCCGCTGCACGGACAAGCTGGACCTGAGCCACCTGGACATGAACATCCTGCGCAAGACGAAGCTCTTTGGCGATGCGGGCGCGCGCAGCATTGATGCGGTTGTACGCGAAGAACTGGCGACCTGCACGAACGTGATCTATGCGAACGGCAAGACCAGCCGCAATGCGCTCACCAGCGCAGACAAGCTGAGCACGAAGGAGCTGCGCAAGGCGGTGAGGAAGCTGAAGAAGGCGCATGCGCAGACCTTTGGCGGCTACTACATTGCTATCGTGGGTCCGGATACATTCTACGACCTGCAGGACGACGAGACCTTTGTGGCGGTGGCGCGCTACCAGGACAAGGAAGCGGTGTATACGGGCGAGATTGGCCGACTGTTCGGCTGCCGTATTGTGGAGACGACCGAAGCGAAGATCTTCGAGGGCGCGGGCGCGGACGGCGTTGATGTGGCGAGCATCATTGTGCTGGGCCAGTATGCTTACGGCTACACGAGCTTCAAGGGCGCAAAGCCGCGTGTGATTGTGAAGCCGGCAGGCAGTGCAGGCACGGCGGACCCGCTGGAGCAGATTTCCACGGTAGGCTGGAAGATGGACGGCTTTGGCGTGAAGCTGCTGCAGCCGGAGTATGCCGTGCGCATTGAGTGCGGCTTTACGGCGTAAGGAGGGCAGCGTGTCTGAAGGGAAAGGACAAGATCCTCGCTTGCAGGCGGGAAAACTATCCGTCAGCCCTTCGGACTGCAGCCTTCCCTGTAAGGGGGAGCGTTGATCTGGCTGGCAAACGGAGTTTGCCGTGATATAGCTGCTTGAAGCAGGCGCGAAGAGAAGAAGGGGCAAGGGATGAAATCCCTTGCAGGGGTTTGGGGACGGCGTTCCCAGGAAAGGAGACAATAGAATGGCGATCAAGACGAACACCACGCAGACGATTGAACGCGCGAGCAGCGCGCTGGCAGGTAAGTGCGAAGCGACGATGAAAAACATGGATAAGCTGCTTATGCAGGCGGGCTGTGCCGGCTGCAAGAAGGAGCGCGTGACGCTGCCGCTTGTGCCGGGCAGCCGGGATGACGTGGTATTTGTGGGCCTGAACGGCGTAAGCTTCTATTTTATGCGCGGCAAGGCGGTGGAGATGCCGCAGCCGCTGGCTGAGATTCTGCGCAACACAGGCAATCTGTGAGTACTGCGTATCCGGAGGTGGACGGATGACGCTGGCAAGCATCATGAAGCTGGCGCTGAGGCAGCTGGACGAGGCGGCAGAGGACATCAGCGAATACGACGAGCTGTTTAAGAGCTATGCCAATATGGGCTATATGATTGCGCTGAAGCAGTTCCTCAGGCCGAGAGAAACACTGACGCTGAAAACGGACAAAAGCGGCCGAGCGGATATTCGTGGGATGCGGATCAGCCGGGTAATAGAGGTTTGCGGAGAGGCAGGGCGACACGTATGGTTTGACCTGACGGCGGACGGATGCGCGATTTTGACGCAGGAGAAGGAAAAGAAGCTGAGCGCGCTATGCGAAATGGAACGGGCGCCGCTTGAAAGCGACATGGACGAACCGGCCATGCCTCAATGGGCGCATGCGGCGCTGGCAGATTATATCTGCTACAGGCATCTTTCCAGCGGCAACCTGGCCAAGCAGAGCCGGGCAGAATTCTTCCGGCAGAGCTTCTATCAGCAGATGCGCGCGCTGAAACCGCAGGGCGCGGGCAGTGTGACGAGGATGAAAAACCTGTATTCGGTGACGGATGTACGATACAGGCGGTAAGACAGATGCGCCTTCCTAAGGTGGGAAGGCGCATAAAACCATAAAAGGAGGTGGAGGAGATGGCGAAGGAAAAGCGGACGCCGGAGGAGAGCTACGAGGGGAAATTCACCATTCCCACACCGAAGGGCGTCTATCAGGCGGCGGGCGACACGAATGTGAACACCGATTACGCGTACAAAGCGGAAAACATGCGCACGGAAAGGGGCTTGCTAGCAACCGGCTACGGCACCAGCCGTGCGTTTCCATCGCTGGGCGCACCGATAGAGACGCTGACGCGCTTTTTCAGACGGAGCAAGCCGGATGATCCCGACGTATTTGTAGCAGGCGCAGGCGGCGCGATTTATACCTATACGATTGGAACGGAAGGCTGGGTGAAGCGCGGCGAGGGTTACAGATCGAACCGATGGAGCTGCGTGACGTATGAAACAAATGAAGATGGAGAGACGATCGACATCCTGATCATGAGCAACGCGCAGGACGGGATGGTGGTGATATATGGCAGCGATCTGCGTGTGGAGAGCAAGACGCTGACGATCGGCGACGATTATGATCAGGTGCGGTTTGCTGTGCTGGGCAGGCATGCGGAGCGAATATGGGGAACGGGCGCGCCGGGATATCCGGACGACATCTTTTACTCAAGGCCGTACGATCCGTTTGACTGGACGGGCATGGCACAGACGCCGGAGCTGGGCGGCGGCGTGATTAAGCAGCCTACCTGGGATGGCGATACGTTTATTGCGCTGAGGCCCTTTGGCGGCTATCTATTGGCGATTAAGCCGAATACTGTATTTGAAATCCGCGGCAGCGATCCATCGAGCTTCATGATTACGGAGGCATACGGCACGGACGGCCCTGCGCAGGAGCGGACAATCTGTGTGGACAGGCTGCGGATGTTTTTTATGACTGAAAGCGGACTGGGATTATATGACGGATCGACACTGGAACTGCTTTCACGCGACGCGCTGCACGAGACGATGCGCATGCGCATGGCGGATACCGAAAAGCTGGCTACGGCATGCGTGTGCGGACATGTGTACTATCTGGCGCTGTGCGTACGGGAGAACGAAAACGACGTGCTTAGCGAGAACAACACGGTGATCGAATACGACACAGAGCGTGGTACGTTTATGATCCGCAAGGGACTGCGCGTGAAAGAATTCTTTGCGCTGGACGGCAAGGTATACTTTACGCAGGCGGATGCGCCGTACGAGGTGCTGCGCTACAACGACGAGACGTCGGGCAGCTATATGGGGCAGCCAATCAGGAGCGTATGGGAGACGCCTTGGCTGGATCTGGGCAAGGAAATGATGAAGCGGGATTTCGTGCTGCGATTTACGGCGGATGCGGACGAAAACGACGTACCGCTGGAACTGACGATGATTACGGACAGGCGCGAAAAGACGAAGACCGTGATGCTCAGCCAGAGAAGACGGGATTATCGGGTGAAGATACAGCTTGGCGGCGTACGGGTGAGGCTACGCATTGCAGGCGGCGCCCGGGCGGCGGGCTGGCGGATATACGGCGGGATTCAGGTGGAATACAGCCTGGACGAGATATAAAGGCGGGATGAACGATGGCATACAGGCAGCCGAAGGTGCCGGAATACCGGGAAGGGGAAGGCGTAAGCCGGTATCTGAGAAAGCTGGCGCTGTTTCTTAAGGATTTTTCGGGCGCGGCATGGACGGCCAATAACCAGAGAATCCGGGAGATACAGTCGCTTTGCAAGGATACGGAGAGCCTGAGTGCGCGTGTTGCGGCGCTTGAGGCGGACGGGAAGACGGAGGAAGCATAAATGGCAAGAGTGACGGTATCCAATACCGAGTATGAAAGCACGACAAAAAGCGAATATCACAGCGCAAGCCAGAGCCAAAGCCAGAGCCAGAATCAGAGCTCGACGAAAAAGGTACTTGATGAAAAGATGCGCGACGAGATCCTGGCTGGCCTGATGGGCTATATGACTGATGAGGAAATGCAGGCATATGCACAGAACCTGCTGCAGCCCCAGCGGGACGCGGAAAAGGAGGCAGCGCAGCAGAAATACGACGCTGCGAACTTGAGCGGCGAACAGGAGATTGAGAGCCTGGCAGCGGAACTGAGCAAAAGCATTGAGGAGCAGCGGCGCAGCTACACGCAAAGCGCGGCAGACGTACAGACGGCGGCGCTTGCGCGGGGCATGGGACGCAGCAGCTACATGCTTGATACGCTGGCCAACGAAGGCGACAGACTGGCACGCGCGGTGCAGGAACTGACACAGGACAGCGAAAGAAGGAGCGCGCAGGTACGCGAGCAGATGGCGCTGTCTGCGCAGCAGAACGCACAGACCCAGGGCAGACTTGAGACGGACTACGCCAGGAATCTGGCGGCCAAGGTTCAGGAGCTTAAGGAGAGCCAGCGCAGGGAATACAACCAGAATTATCTGGCGGCGATTTCGGCTTCGATGGGGTCCAGTACGAGCGGATCGAGCAGCACAACAGGTTCAAGTACGAGCACGACAACGGGAAAGAGCCATACCCAGGGCAGCAGTTCGACGGTGACACGCTCTTATAACACGGGCGGCGGCAGTACAAAGAGCTCATCGCAGGTGGATGCGGTCAGCGGTGCGGCGCAGAGCGTGAAATACCGCCGATAAGAAGGGGGGAGCAGCGATGATTGAGGCGAGCTTTGAATACAGCAAGAACCGAAGTGCGGCGGTGAGCGGCGCATACCAGTACGACACGGGTCAGCGGCTGCGCATGCGCGGGCTGCCCTCGCCGCAGGAGCTTGCACAGAGGGACGACTTCCTCTCCGGCGATCTGGTGGCGGTACAGGCGCAGTTTGCCTTTGTAGGCGACAGCCAGACCGAGATGCGCCTGGCGGCATATGATGAGAGTGAAGATGCGTGGACGGTCAATGTGCCGGACGTATACATGACGCAGAGCAGGGATGTGCACGTGTATGTCTATGTGAGCTACGGACAGACGGAAGAAGGAAGCCGTGCGAAGACATGCTATGAGGCAGTATTCCGGCCGATTGGCAGACCGGCACCGGGCAGCCAGGTGACACCGGCGCAGATCAACGCATGGGATGCGCTGGTACAGGAGATTAACCTGACGCTGTCGACGATGAACACATCGATTTCTGTGGCTAATGCGGCGGCGCTGCAGGCGAAGGAGCAGGCAGACAGCGCGCAGGCTGCGGCGAATGCAGCGCAGGCAGCCGCTGAAAACGCGCAAAGCACGAGCGACGCGATGGAAAAAGCATGGAAAAACGCGGCAGTAAGCGCTCGGACGCTGGAGCCGGATGAGGCGGCGACGGTGAGTATTGAGGAAAAGGAAGGCATAAAGCACCTGACCTACGGCATTCCGCGCGGCAAAGACGGAGAGCAGGGGCCGCCGGGCCCTCAGGGCGAAACGGGACCGGCAGGCGTGACATTTACGCTGCGGGATTCGGTGCTCTACATTGATACGTACGACTGACGGGAGGAATGAGATGGCTGCATACGTACCGGCGGCACTGCCGGACTTTACATACACGGGAGAATACGAGACGGAACTGAGAGCGGACTGGGGCTGGGTGATCCGGCTGAAGACGAGCGGAACACTGGCGTTCACCGATCGCAACAGGAAGATCGACGTATTTGTTGTGGGCGGCGGCGGTGGTGGTGCGGCAGCCTGGTACTCCAGCGACGAGGGCCGCGGAGGAGGAGGCGGCGGTTATACCGCCATGGGCAGCTTAAAGGCGGAAGCAGGAACGGAATACAGCGTTGTGATTGGAGAAGGCGGCGCAGCAGGCGATCCGAATGGAACAGGAAACGGCGGCGAAGGCGGAATGAGCACGGCATTTGGCTTGAGCGCGGCGGGCGGCAAAGGGGCCGACTATCGAAGCTGCCAGGGCGCGGACGGCGGAAGCGGCGGAGGAAGCGGCGGCGACGCCAAGAACGGCTACTGGGGATATGCCGGAGGCAGCAACGGCGCCTCTGCTGCATCCGGCGGCACGGGCGCAGGCGAATCCACCTATGAATTCAGAATGCTGGGCTGGCCGATGTATGCCGGAGGCGGAGGCGGGGGCGGCTCGGGCGAAGCCGGCGTATTTGGCGCAGGTTACGCGGGCGGCGGCCCGGGCGGCGAAGGCGGCGGCGGAGATGGCGGCGGCGCACACCACTATAACGGCGACCACGCAGGCAGGAATGCGGCAAAGAACACGGGCGGCGGAGGCGGCGGTGCGGGATCGCAGCACGACGCAATGTATACGGGCTTTGGCGGAGCAGGCGGAAGCGGCATTGTGGTGATCCGCAACAGCGCGGACGATGTACTGCCGGTGGTATTCAACGGGACCTGGCTGACGAGGCTGTATTACAACGGAACGGACGTATTGGGGTTGATTTACGATGGGATTCGCGTGTATATGCGGAAGCTGATGGGTAGAAAGGGGCGCAGAGAATGGAACAGAGCCTGTATGCAGGACGCGTAGAACTGAAAAGCGGACGGCTGAATATCCGAAATGCACCGGGCGGCGAAGTGATTGCGCAGCTGGAATCGGGGGAGCCGGTAGAGGTACTTCTTGACGAGGGCGAATGGGTCAGGATCAGCTTTGATGGAGGCATCGGATATGCGGCTAAGCAATACATCTGCTTTGCGCAGGCAAAGCAGGATGTACGGCTGGTGATTGAAGATGAAGAAGGAAACGTATACACGCCCAAGGGTATTCTTTCGCTCCGGATGGTATCGGGTCCGGTAGACTGAGGCGCGCTGCGGGCGGGAGGGAGGAAAGACGATGAAGGAAGGTATTCGAGAGATTGCTGATTCGGTGAGGCCGGATATGGTCCGGCTGGCGGGAGCATGGATTGGCTTGGCGGCAGCCTGGTTTGCCGGCCTGCCGCCGATTGCACAGGCGCTGCTGCTGACGCAGGGGGCAGATGTGATCACGGGTTTGCTGTGCGCGATAAAGGGCAAGAGCAGCAAGACTGCGAGTGGAAAGGTATCATCCGGCGCGCTGGTGATGGGGATGCTGAAAAAGGGACTTGAGTGGCTGGTGGTGCTAATCTGCGTATATGTGGGTGCTGCGCTGGACATGCAGGGCATCAGCGGAGCGGCGATGACGTACATGATTGCCACAGAGCTGGTGAGCCTGACGGAAAACCTGAGCGTATTTGGGTTGAACATACCGCTGCTTGACAAGCTGCTGGACGTGGCGCAGAAGGGGCTGTGATGCGCGCGAGAAGGGGCTTGCATTGAGAAAAAGCTGTGATATAATAGAAGAATAATGAAAAAACCTCCAGGATGGGAGGTTTGATCGTTGGTGCTGATGGCGGGACTCGAACCCGCACGCCTGACGGCAAGGGATTTTAAGTCCCCGGTGTCTGCCATTCCACCACATCAGCGCGTTATTTCATTATATGCGTTTCCCGAGGGGTTGTCAAGTTTGGGTGATTGGATGAAGCGGAAGACCGCACGAATCGGCAGCGTGATGCTGGGTGATGGTATGCCAGCAATCTGCATTCCTGTGCTGGGCGCGACGATTGAGGCGATTGCGCAGAGTGCAGCGCGCGCAAAGGCGGCGCAGGCGGACCTGCTGGAGCTGCGCATGGACAGCCTGTCGGCGATGCCGACGGCTCAGGAAGCCATCGCGGCCTGCAATGCGGCAAAAGAGAGCGCACCGGAGCTTCCGGTACTCTTTACGCTCAGGACAAAACGGGACGGCGGAGCGGGAAGCGAAGCGCCGGAGGCGTATGAGGCGCTGCTTGGTGCGATGATCGACAGCGGAGCATGTGATGCTGTCGACTGTGAGCTGAGCGTTGGAGCAGAGGCATTTTCCAGGATTTCCGCAAAGGCGAGAGCAGCGGGCGTAACGATGGTGGGATCGAGCCACGAGTTTGGTGAGATCGGCGATATGCAGCGTGCGGCGAGTTGGCTGCTTGCGCAACAGGAACTGGGCGCTGATATCTGCAAGGCGGCCGTGATGACAAAAGACAGCGTGGAAGCGCTGGAGGCGGCACTGGTATTTGCCAGGGTAAAGGAACAGCTGAATATCCCGATGATCGGCATTGCCATGGGACCTGCTGGCGTGATTACGCGGATTTGCGGGGTATGCATAGGCAGCTGCCTGACATTCGGAACGGCGGGCGAGGCGTCTGCGCCTGGTCAGATTGAAGCGAAGCGCTTGCGCGCGGCGCTGGAAACGGTGCAGAGTGCAATCGGGTAAAACGAGGATATGAAGGGACTCAGGACTATGGACACGAAGATTCAGAAGATCATTGAAAGGTTTATGCTGCCGCAGGGCGAGATGGAGGCGACGCCGTATGGCAACGGCCACATCAACGACACGCTGCGCGTGGTGGTGCATACGCAGGAAGGCGAGAAGCGCTATATTCTTCAGCGCGTGAACAGCTATGTGTTCCCCAAGCCGATTGAGGTGATTGAAAACATTGAAAAGGTGACGGCTTATCTGGGAGGAATCATTGCTGCTGAGGGCGGCGATCCGTTGCGCGAGACGCTGACGCTGGTTGAGACGAAGGATGGCAGGCACTACACCATCGCCGAAGACGGCGAACTGTGGCGCATGTACCTGTTTATCGAGGGGACGAAGTCCGTGGATCTGCCGGACACAACGGATCTGTTTGCGCTTTCGGGCAGGGCGTTTGGCAAGTTCCAGCAGCAGCTGGGCGGGTTTGACGCATCTGCGCTGCATGAGACGATTGTGGATTTCCACAATACGCCGGCGCGCTATGCGCAGCTGGAAGACGCGATCGCTCGCAATGCAGCCGGCCGCCTGGAGCAGGTGCAGGAGGAAATCGCATTCTGCAGGAAGTATGAGCGCGAGGTACACACGCTGCTGGATGCGATGAAGGCGGGTGAGATTCCGCTGCGCGTGACGCATAACGATACCAAGCTCAACAACGTGCTGCTGGACGCTGAGAGCGGCGAGGGCGTATGCGTGATTGATCTGGATACGGTGATGCCGGGTCTGGCGGCATACGACTTTGGCGATTCCATTCGCAGCGGCGCGAACACAGCGGCAGAGGACGAGAGAGACCTGGAGAAGGTACAGTTCTCGCTGGAGATGTTCAAGGCGTTTGCCGAGGGATTCCTTTCTGAGGCGGGCCAGGCGCTCAACGCGCGCGAGAAGGAGCTGCTGCCCATGGGCGCAAAGCTGATGACGCTGGAATGCGGCATGCGTTTCCTGGCGGATCATCTCAATGGCGACAAGTACTTCAAGGTACACCGTGAAAACCATAACCTCGACCGCGCGCGCACGCAGTTCACGCTGGTGCGCCATATGGAGGAAAAGTGGGCCGATATGGCGAAGGTGATCGCTGATATTGGCTGAGGCTGAAGAACCAGAATATCATCCGCCTGTTTTCAGGCGGATTTCTTTTGTTTCAATTGTTTGATCCGTTGATTTTTGTTCGCGAAGAAGATATAATTAGATTCATACTTATCAATTGGGAGAGAATGGACGGATGAAGACGCTTATGCAGCCGGTGCTGTATCCTGTGCAGCCGTTTGGCCAATGCCTCAAGGAGATGCTCAAAGAGAAAAGAATATCAGCATCGGAAGTGGCGAGGCTGATGGCTTACAAAAGCCGCAACAGCGTTTTCCGCATTCTTGACGGTACGGGCGGGCACAGCGTGTGCGAGGCTTTTTTTGAGAAGCTGAAGGAAGAGAATCCGCTCGCACTGAGTGAAGAAGGATTTACTGTGCTGGCACAGGCGCTGGAGGTTACCCGCGTGGGTGAACACGCGTTTATGAGCAACCGCGCAATGCGGGAGCTGCTGATGAACGTAAGCCTGGAGCCGGAAGAGCATCGGGTACGGATTGACGCGTCGAATACACCGGAAGATCCGCGTTTCCATGATGCGCTGGACGCGATGGCGCAGGGAAGAAAAGCGTATTTGACGATCACGGGCTGCTGTGACAGACCGATTTTTGATGCGCTGAGGGAGCATATCTACAAAACAGATCTGTCGTGTGAGGTGAAGGTACGTCATATCGTATATACCGGCGCGGAGGAGATTGTACATAACATTTCAGCGATACAGCCCCTGCTGTATAGCGACGTATATACGGCATACTGCCTGGAGCCCGGTATGTTCAGCAAGGAACGAGAGAGCGTGTTTCGCATGAACTGCGTTTACCTGCATATTCAGGATGCACAGGGGCAGTGGTATAACCAGATGATCCCCTTGGTAGACAAGGGCGTATTCATTGCGATGCGGAGAACCAGGGGCGGTGGAAGCGAGCCTTTCCAGAAATACTTTAAGGATGATCTGGCACGGATGCCGCTGCTGAAGGCAGATTTCTCCAAGGCGGGTCGGCTGGAAGACTATCAAAGCTATACGCAGGCATGCAGACAGCTGGAGCGCAACAGAGCGATCTATACGATTAAGCCGGATGTGCCGCTGAACTTTATTCATCCCGATATTCTGCTGCCATGCGTGGCCGAGGGATTCGCTGCGATGGGCGAGGATGATCCGAAAGGATTTGAGGCATTTCTTCGGGAGATTGAACGCATTCATCTGGCAAGATGGGAGAACTTTTTCAGCAAGAAAAAGGTGAACCACACGATTTTCTCCCGTGAGGCGATGGAACAATTTGCCAGAACGGGACGGCAATCGGATCACTTTTTTGCCATCAGGCCGTATACGGGACAGGAACGTACGCAGATTTTGACGCATTTGCGCAAGCAGGAAGCGGAGAATCCACATTTCCACATCCATTTTTTCAAGGAGGATTTTACGCCGCCGCTGACAGAAATCGGCCTGTATGAAGGCGTGGGCACGCTGCTGACCAAGCCGTATACGCACTATAATCTGGCGGACGATCATGCGGAAGCGGTGCTTACGCAGCCGGAATTCTGCGAATGCTACAAGGAATTCTTTGTGAAAGACCTGCTGGCCAAGCATGTGGTGAGCCGGGAAGAGACACTGCACATCATGGATCAGCTGATTGAAATCGCCAGGCAAGCATAAACACAAAAAGGACCTCTCTGGGCGGAGAGGTCCTTTTGCTTTGCAGGAAATTGTCCTAATGCGCGCGGCGTGCGCAGAGAGATTTGAGAATGAAAAGTGGTTCGGAAGTGGAAACGGCCACTGGCCGATTCTTTGAAAAGCGAGATATTAATCGATATGAATGCCGCGGACAGAGCGGCGCAGGTGCATCGCCAGGCGCTGAGCAGGGGTGAGCAGCGCATAAAGGCTGCGATAGATTTTCTCTGCCTTTTCTGCGGCAGCGGGTTTGAGACGCTTACCGCCGTAGCGGGCCATACATAGCGCCTTGCCCAGCGGAAGAAGGACAATCCTGCCGCCGAGAGATTCCTGACAGCGCAGCAGATAGGTTGCAGGCGCCTCACCTGGCTGAACCGGAAGACCCATGCACGCCAATGCCTGAGACAATGCGCCATACCAGACAAGCAGCTGATCGCCCGGACTGCGATAGAGCGCGGCTATGCGCGCAGGCGCTGTGAGATAGAAGCGAAGCGCGGCAAGCAGCAGGAGAATGAACAGCGCAAGCAGCCAGCACAGGAGCGGAGAAAGCGAGTCATCCTTTTGATTGGGCGTGGGCGGCGTGCTGGGCGTCGGGGTGGGCACAGGCGTTGGCGCGGGCGTGATCACAGGCGTCGGCGTAACGGAAGGATCATGATGCTCCGGCGTGGGAGAAGGGGTCGGCGAGGGTATTGGAGAGGGCGTGGGAGATGGAGTTGGCGGTGTACTCGGGGTATCCGGGTCGTCGGGCTCCGGAAGATTGGGCGGCGCAGAATAATCCGGGGCGTTTCCCTGCCCGGGCGTGGGGTCAAACGTGAGCCAGCCGAAGCCTGGAAAGTAGATTTCCGTCCATGCATGCGCGTTTTCCTGCGTGACGCGTGCATAACCATCGCTGTCGGGTGAAGCGGCGTAGCCTTCGACATAGCGCGCGGGCAGACCGGCTGCACGCGCGAGTACGGTGAGACTGCTGGCAAAAGCGGTACAGTATCCGCGTTTTTCTTCCAGAAGGAACCAGGAGACATAATCACGGGTGAGGGGCGGCTCGCTCTGCACCAGCGAATAGGGAAAACTGCGCTGCAGATACAGGCACAGGGCGGCAGCGCGGTCAAAGTCATGATCAAATCCGGCAGTAAGCTCCTGCGCAATCTGATAAACCTTTGATTCTACAGCGGCGGGCAGTTGAAGGTATGTGCTTTTGACAGAGGCCCAATAGGGGTCGCTTTCGTTGTGTGCGGCGAGGACAGCGCTGCGGATGCCGGAGACAGAGGCATCGAGCAGGCGTCCGGAGAATGTATAGGTGTCCCCGCCGGACAGGCTGCGGGTAGCAAAGACTTCGGTAGAAGGGGAGAAATAGCTGACCACACTGTCGCCGCGCGGCGAGAGAAAACGCTGGGTGAGAAAAAGGGTACTTGCTGCATCGGCGCGCATGGTGACTTCCAGCGTACGGCTGCCGGGCAGCATGGGAAGAACGGAGGGGGAGGGGCGCGCCTGATCAAAGAGATCGCTGCGCAAAGAAGAAAAACGGGGACTGACGAACAGATAGCGGCGGCCTGAGGTTGTATCGGCCCAGGCGAGGCCGGTATATTCGTTTTTGACTGTGGCACGCAGCAGCGCACGGCCCGGCGTTTTAACCTGCATGACGGGATCGTCCGTGGGAGAAGCAGTACCGCCCAGACGCTCCGGGCCATAGGGCTGATAACCGGTGGTGCTCAGGGAGAAAGCGGTGCGCGCTTCGGTAAAGAAGAAATAATCATCGATGGCGCGCTGCACACGTGCGGCACAGGCTTCAAGTGCAGGCAGGGTGATACCAGCAAGCGGCATGAGCGTAAGGGTGAGCGCAATGGCAAGCGCCGCCATAGGCAGGAGGCGCAGTGCGCTCGTGCTGGGTGCGCGCGCAGAAAGCAGCAGCGCGATGAGCAGGGGAAGCAATGCCAGAGGACCGACAGGAAGGCCGAGCATGGAGATGAGCATGAGTTCGGATACGGCCAGAAAAGCGAGCGGGAAAAAGGCATGATCGCTGCGGGCGAGCGATGCGCCGACTGAGGTGAGAAGCACGGACAGGACAGCGGCGACCGGACGCGAATAGGCGGAAAGGGCAAGCGGCTGCCCATGAGCAAACAGGGTCAGCGCGCTGAGAACCGCCTGTGTATGATCGCGGAAAACCCAGACGAGCACCAGAAGTGAAGCAGGGATGAACAGCTGAATCAGGCCGCTGAGCCGGGGAAGACAGTCCGAAAGCGCAAACACCAGCGCCGTGAGCGCGCAGCACAGCAGACAGAAAGCCGGCGCGGCAAACAGATCCATCGCCGGGAGAAGCGGCCAGGTACAGCCAAAGCCGATGCACAGTGTGAGGAGCGTGTGAAGCGGCAAGCTACGCGGGAAGACAAAGAAGGGTTTCTTCATGAGCAATCCTTATGGAGCGATTCAGACGGAGATGATTTCTGTCTGTACGCTGCAGGTTTCAAGCAGATGCACAAGCTGCGTCTGCTCGGCAATGGGTTCGCCGGGTGTGACGAGGTAGAGGCGCGTGCGCGGGCCCATACGCGAGAGCGCGATGACGGCGTCTGCAACGGGCGGCGTGAGCGAGGCGGTCAGAATGGCAGTGGATCCGGTGCGGCGCATGCGCCGGGAGGCGAGCATGAGAACACGAGCGAAATCCGACGGACGGGAGAAGCTTTCCTGGGCGAGCGCATGAAGCATGGACGCCAGTGCGCGCGGATCCTGTCCGCTGAGCTCGCGGGGATAATCACCGAAGAGCGGCATGCGCGCGATACGGTGCTGATCCAGCAGGGATTTGAGAACGCCTGCGCAGGATTCGGTGAGCGCGTCGATGATGGCGGCACGCTGCACACCCTGTACGGGCGGCGGCGCAAGATCAAGAAGGATGAGTGCGTCGGGGCGCTGGGGCATTTCATAGGTATGCACCATGAGTTCCTGCCGGCGCATGGACAGCTTCCAGTGAACGCGCTTAAGCTCATCGCCTTCCTGCCATGGACGGGTATCAGCCGGTGTGGTGCGATCGGCCTGTGCGCGCTGGGCGTTGGTGCTTTCACCCTCGCCGGGACTGGTTTCAAGCGGGACGGCTTCGCGCGGAACGGGAAGAACCGTTACGGGAAGCAGCGGCTGCCTGACGCTGTGGCGCAGCGTAAACAGGGAAAAGACGTCGCAGAATGTGATACGCACGACGCCCACGGGAAACACGCCCACATGCGGACAGGGAAAGATATTGTCGCTGTGTGTCCAGCCGAAAAGGCGCGTAGGCAGGATAAACTCGCTCTGACGACCGCTGGGCATACTTACGCGCAGCGAAAGCGGCGCAACCGGAAGCGGCGCAAACAGGCGGACGGAGAGCGTATACGGGCAGGAAGCGCCGCGGTCGATCTCTCCCGTGCCGAGCTGCTGGGAAATCCGGCAGGTAAAATAGGCAAAGAGCACGCTGACGAGGGACAGCGCAAAGACAATGAGCGCTGCAGCACCGAGCAGAAAAGCACCCGCGCTGCCAACGGACAGAGCCGTAAAGAGCATGACCAGACCGAAGAGCAGCGTGCTGAATCCGCGGGCGGTCATTTGAGCCTCACGGGGACGCGAACGCCGTTCATGATTTCGGCAAGCACCTGCTGCTCGGTATAGCCGCGCATGCGCGCATCGGCGGAGAGAACGAAGCGATGGCAGAGCACGGGCGCGGCCATGCGCTGCACGTCCTCGGGAATGATATAATCGCGGCTGCACAGCAGTGCGTTGCCCTGACTGGCGCGCACGAGCGCGATGGCTGCGCGGGTACTGGCGCCGAGCGTAAGATAGGGCGAATTGCGCGTGGCCGCGCAGATGGAAGCGATATAGGCGCGTACCTCCGGTGAGGCGTAGGTATTCTTTACCTGCTGCTGCATGGCGAGGACATCCTCGGAGGAACAGACCGCACTGATGCTCTGCATAGGAGCAGATGCGCCGCAGTAACGGGCAAGGATGTCCATTTCATCCTCGACGCTCGGATAGCCGATGGAGATGCGCATGAAGAAACGGTCCATCTGGGCTTCGGGCAGGGGATAGGTACCCACGAAGTCGACCGGATTCTGCGTGGCGAGCACCATGAAGGGCCTGGAGAGCGGATAGGTGACACCATCGACCGTGACCTGGCGCTCCTCCATGACCTCAAGCAGCGCGCTCTGGGTCTTGGGCGAGGTACGGTTGATCTCGTCAGCCAGAACGATCTGGGACATGATCGCGCCGGGGCGGTACTGCATTTCGCCCGTCATGCTGGGGACGGTATAGCCGGTGATGTCGGACGGGGTGATATCCGGCGTGAACTGAATGCGCTTGAACGAGCAGGAGAGGGAGCGGGCGAGCGCGGAGCACAGCGTGGTTTTGCCCACGCCGGGAACATCCTCGATAAGGATATGTCCCTCGCACAGGAGCGCGGTGAGCAGAAGCTCGACGACGTCCTCCTTGCCGACGACAACCTTGGCAATATTCTGCTTGAGCGCAGAGAGAATGGCGTTTGAATGCTGCATATTGTTCTCCTTTGGTCCTAGGATAACCAAACTTGGCTTCATTATAATGGATGGATGGGGATTTGGCAAGGACGCGCGGGAGCGCCTTGCAAGCAGCATGCTTTTTTGCTACAATATAAATCAGTTGTATAATCTTCAAACAATCGCGAAGCGAAGAAGGGTGCAGGGATGATGTCCCTGCCAGGGGTACGGGGACGGCGTTCCCGTGCAGGTGTGGGCGGTAGCCCACAAGGAGGTGCAGTCTGTGACCAAGGAAAAGATTCGGGCTGGTCTTGACACGCAGTGGGCAGGCTGCGAAATAGTATGTCTGGATGAAACGGACTCCACGAATAAGCAGGCGCGTATGCTGGCGCGCGAGGGCGCAAAGCATGGCACGCTGGTGATCGCGGATACGCAGAGCGCTGGACGCGGCAGACGCGGACGTGGCTGGATATCGCCCAGGGGCGACGGTGTGTTCATGTCGCTGATTGTACGGACGGACATGCATCCCTCACAGGTGGCGAAACTCTCGCTGGCAACGGCGCTGGCGACGGCGAATGCGATCAGCCGGGAAACAGGACTGGATGCGCGGATCAAGTGGCCCAACGACATTGTGATTTCGGGCAGAAAGGTTTGCGGAATGCTGCTGGAGATGGACGCGACGGCAGAAAAGGTAAACAGCATCGTGGCGGGTGTGGGCATTAACGTGCATCAGGTGCAATTTGATGAAGAAATTGCGCACACGGCCGCTTCTCTGGATCTGATGGCGGGAAGGCGTGTCAGCCGCGCGGCGATTGTGCGCGCTTTCCTGCAGGAATTTGAGTGGGCGGCTGCGCTTGCCCAGGACGAGATGATGACGCAGTACAGACAGCGTTCGGCGACGATCGGACGGCGGGTGCAGGTGATCGGCCTTGACGGGGCATACACCGGCACGGCACAGGGAATCACGCAGAGCGGTTCGCTGCTGGTATGCGCAGACGAGGACGGACAGGTGCGCGAGGTGCTGGCTGCAGATGTGTCTGTTCGGGGGATTATGGGTTATGTCTGAGATCATCGGAATCGGCACGGATATGTGCGCTGTATCGCGAATGGAAAAGGCGATTGAGCGGGCGCATTTTTACGAGCGTGTATTCCTTGAGGATGAGCGCGCTTATCTGGAGAAAAAGGAAAACGCCCGTGCGCAGAGCGCGGCGGCGATGTTTGCTGCGAAAGAAGCTGTTTCTAAGGCGTTGGGCACGGGCTTTATTCGAGGAATCATGCCCTGGACGATCGGGGTGACACACGATCATGCGGGCAAGCCGGGAATTGTGCTGTATGGAGCGGCGCAGGTACGGATGGAGGAACTCGGCGGCAGGCGGGTGCATTTATCGCTGACGCACGAGGGCGATATGGCGATGGCGTTTGCGGTGATTGAAGGATAATCATCTATTTGCAGGACTCTTTTACGATTCTGCTGGCAAACGAAGTTTGCCATGATATAGCTGCCTGAAGCAGGCGCGAAGCGAAGAAGGGAGTTTGAGGGATGAAATCCCTCAAGCAGGGTTTGGGGCGGCAGCCCCAAGCGTTTCCCATTGCAAAGGAGGTTGCTTATGCTGCATACAATATCCCCGCAGGACATGCAGGAGATGGAGCGCGCGTTTCTGGATGGAACGGGATATCCGTCGATGCTGCTGATGGAGCATGCGGCGCAGGCCGTTGTGGACTGCCTGGAGCGCTATGCAAGAAAGGGCAGCCGGGTACTGTTTGTGTGCGGAGGCGGCAATAACGGCGGAGACGGCTGCGCGACGGCACGCATCTGGATGCAGCGCGGCGGCAAAGCGGATGTGTGGCTGATGAGCAGTCCGTCGCGTATGAAGGGCGATGCGGGCGCTAATGCGTGCCTGCTCAATGTCTGCGGCGCGAACATGACGATCCTCTACGGCGAAGCGCCGGAGATTCAGGCGGACTGCACAGCGATCGTCGATGCGCTTTTTGGTACGGGGCTTTCGCGTGAGCTGGAGGGAACGGCGCTGTCGGCTGTGCAGCGCATGAACGGGAGCGGCCTGCCGGTTGTGGCGGTGGATATCCCCTCCGGCGTGGACGGCGCGACAGGCCGTGTGCTTGGCGAGGCTGTGCGCGCGAGCGCGACGGTGGCCTTTCATAGAGCGAAGCATGGGCATATGCTTTTTCCGGGCCGTGCGCTTTCGGGCAAACTGACGGTTGCGGATATCGGTATTCTGCCGGAATGGGACGGCGCGCAGGGGATGGACGTGCTGGAAGATGCGGATGCAGCGGCGCTGCTGCCCACGCGCGCAAGGGACGCTCACAAGGGGACGTTCGGCCATGTGCTGCTGGTAGCCGGCAGCGAGGGAATGACGGGAGCGGCCTGCCTGGCTGCGCAATCGGCGCTGCGCGGCGGCGCAGGCCTGGTGACGGCGGCATGCTGTGCGCCGGTGAGAATCCCGATGCAGACGCTTGTGCCATGCGCGATGGCCAAGGTGGTATGCGGCGGAGCGGCGCTGGATGCAGGCGCGTCCATGGCGCTGTATAATCTGGCGCAGGGCAAGCAAGCGCTGGCGATCGGCCCGGGACTTGGGCAGGAAGAGGGAACATGGCGTGCTATTGCACAGCTGATTGCGGGCGATATTCCCAAGGTTGTCGATGCGGACGCGCTGAACCTGCTGGCAGCGCATAAGGGAAAGGTCGGCGCAAATACGGTGCTCACACCGCATCCGGGCGAAATGGCGCGCCTTTGCGGCGTATCGACGGAGGAGATCCTCGCTTCGCCTGTGGAATACGCCCAGCAGCTGGCGCAGGATATGAACTGCTGCGTGCTGCTCAAGGGCGCGACGACAGTGATTGCGCGCGGCGAGGATGTGACGATGAATATGACCGGCTGCGATGCGATGGGCACGGGCGGATGCGGCGACGTGCTCACCGGCGTGGTGGCGGCGCTGATGGCGCAGGGTATGACGCCCATGGACGCAGCGCGCGTGGGCGCATACTATCATGGCCTCGCGGGCGAAGCGGCGGACAAGGCGCTTGGCAGCCGGGCCGTGACCGCATGGGACGTGTGTGACAGATTGCGCATAGAATAAAGCGGCAGGGAAAAGCTCCATGACTTGAAATCGGGTTGTGAGAGCATGGAGGTAATACGAGGCGATATTTTTATTGCAGATCTGGATCCCGTAATCGGCAGCGAACAGGGCGGCGTGCGGCCGGTGATCATCGTGCAGAACGACCGAGGGAATCGCTTTTCGCCGACGGTGATCTGCGCGGCGATGACGTCGAAGCTCAATAAGAACGATTTGCCCACACATGTGTGGATCGCAGCAAAGGAGAGCGGGCTTGAGCGTGATTCGCTGGTGCTGTGCGAACAGATCCGCACGCTGGAAAAGCGGCGGCTGCGCGCGAAGGCAGGGCATGTCGAGGGGCTGTCGCTCAAGCGGGTGGATCGTGCGCTGGCGGCGGCTATGGGTATTCTGATGCAATGAATTCAACAGAACAGAGGCGGGGAGAATATCCCTGCTTCTTTTTGAGCCGACGACGGACAGGCCAAGGAAGGCCGGACACAGAAAGAGAGAGAATCATGCAGAAACTCAGGGAAATCAACTATGCCAAAGAGAGCAGGCAGATCGCAACCGACTACGCGATGATTGTGCTGGGCACATTTCTGGCCGGCTGCGCGTTTGCAAAGTTTTTTCTGCCTTATGATCTTGCGCCGGGCGGCATTTCGGGCATCTCTACGGTGCTGGCGAGCATACTGCCGCTGACCGTGGGTACGCTGAGCTTTGCGCTCAACATTCCGCTGTTTCTGCTGAGCTGGAGAACGGTGGGCTGGCGATTCGCGGCGCGTTCGTTTATCGCCATGACGCTCCTCTCGGTGTTTATCGATCTGATTCCGCAGAGCGACGCGGCAGGCAACGTGATGCTTGCGTCCGTATTCGGCGGCGTGCTGATGGGTGTGGGCCTTGGCATGGTTGTGCGCGCGGGCGCGACGACGGGCGGCACGGATATGGCAGCGCAGATGATTCACAATCACATGGGCTTTGTCTCGATTGCGGCGATTTTGTTTGCCATTGATGCGGCGGTTGTGCTCGTGGCGGCGATGCGCTTTGGCGTGGAGGCGGGACTGTGGGCGCTGATATCGCTGTATGTCAGTTCCAAGGCGATGGATATGGTTATCAAGGGATTCAATACGGCAATGCAGTTCATGATCATCTCCAATCATTCAGAAGAAATTGTCAGCCGTATTCATCAGGACATCGACCGCGGCTGTACACGGCTGATGGCGGAAGGCACATACTCCGGCAAGCCGGTGGGCACGCTGATCTGTATCCTATCGCGTACGGAGGCACCGCGTCTGAAAAAGATCGTGGCGGAAATTGATCCGCACGCATTTGTAACCGTATGCGACGTGCATGAGGCGCTGGGCGAGGGATTTACCGGCATACATGGCGCGCAATAAGCAAAAACGGGAAGATACTGTTTGCAAATGGCTTTCTGCAATGTTATAATACAGTTGACGTTGTGCCATGAGGCACACAAAGATTGAAACAGGAGGAATGTAACATGAAGAAGCTTCTTTCCATGGTGCTCGTCCTGGTCGCTATGCTGGCGATCTTCGCCGTCCCGGCCAATGCCGCCGAGATCGCGCTGGTCACCGACGTGGGCACCATCGACGACGAATCCTTCAACCAGGCCTGCTGGCAGGGCGTGGAGGCGTATGCCACCGCGAACAACCTGAGCTACCAGTACTATCAGCCGGCTGCCGACTCTGACGACGAGCGTCTGGGCTCCATCGATCAGGCGGTCTCCGACGGCGCGAAGGTCATCGTTCTGCCGGGCTACCTGTTTGGCGCGACTGTCGCTCAGGCTCAGGAGATGTATCCTGACGTGAACTTCATCGCGATCGACGTGTCCGCGGGCGACCTGGGTACCGATCCGCTGGCGAACCTGTACTGCGCTGTGTTCGGCGAGGAGCAGGCGGGCTATCTGGCCGGCTACGCTGTCGTGAAGGATGGCTACACCAAGCTGGGCTTCCTGGGCGGCATGGCGGTTCCGGCCGTGCAGCGCTATGGCTACGGCTTCGTGCAGGGCGCGAACGCTGCGGCTGTTGAGATGGGCAAGGCGATCGAGATCAACTACACCTACGGCGGCCAGTTCTTCGGCGACGCCAACATCACCGCGAAGATGGACGGCTGGTATGCTGCCGGCACCGAGATCGTCTTCGCCTGCGGCGGCGGCATCTACACCTCCGCTGTTGAGGCTGCTCTGAACAACAAGGGCTATGTCGTCGGCGTTGACGTTGACCAGAACTATGTTGGCCGCAAGGGCGTGGAAGAGAACGGCTGGGAGTATAACCCGTTCGTGACCTCCTCCATGAAGCAGCTGCAGAATGCTACTGAGGCTGCTCTGGCGAAGTTCTTCGCGGGCGAGTGGGAGACCATCGGCGGCAAGATCGAGACCCTCGACCTGAGCGCCGGCGACTATGTTGGTCTGCCGACCGCTGAGGCTTCCTGGAACTTCAAGACCTTCACCCTCGACGAGTACAACGCGATGCTCGAGGGCATCAAGACCGGTGCTGTGGCTGTCTCCGACGCGATCGACGCGTATCCGACCGTCGACGCTTCCGTGGTCGTCAACTACATCGACTAATCGATTCTCATCAAACTGCAGCGGGCGGGGCGAAAGGCCCGCCCGGTTCACAATTAATTGGGGACTGTGCAAAAATGTATGCGGCAAGCGGGATAGACGACATTACTGCCTGCTTGCTTTAATATAGAATAAAAGCGCCGGGAT